>JAUXAN010000014.1 GCA_030619885.1 bacterium | reverse complement strand
ACCAAGTCCCACCCCTGGGGTGGGACTTGGAAGCCACTGAGATTCAATGACTTTCGAGAAGAATTCCAATGAATTGTCTGGAAAAAATCCCACCCCAGGGGTGGGACTAAATCTGAAAATAGGTATAAGGTATAAAAGAATTTTTATAGGAGGGAATATGCGTAGAAGTACACCATTAGTTACAAGAGAGATTTATCATGTTTTTGCCAGAAGTATTGCTGAATTTAAAATATTTAATAGTAATAGACAGTTTTTAAGAATCAAAAATGCGATAAGATACTATCAAGTAGAAAATATGCCTTTCAAGCTTTCCAAGTTTCTAAAGTTAAAGGAAGTTAAAGAAAAAGGGTTTAATAATGTTTTCATTTCCGCATTACATGGAAAAGAAAAACTTGTTCAGATAATTTGCTATTGCATTATGCCCACCCATATACATTTAGCCTTAAAACAATTAAAAGATAAAGGTATTTCAATATTTATGGGTAATCTGCTCAATAGTTATAGCCGTTATTTCAATATTCAGACCAGAAGAAAAGGACCTTTATGGGAAGATAAATTTCGAAATGTACTGGTTGAAACTGACGAGCAACTGCTTCATTTAACCCGGTATATACACCTTAACTCTGTTACTGCCCACCTGGTTGAAAAGCCAGAAGATTGGTCGACATCTTCTTATTTGGAGTACTTATCAGAGGTTAATGAAGATGAAAGAATTTGTGAATATGAAGACATTCTAAAAATTAATCCTGTATCTTACAAAAATTTTGCGGAAGATAGAATTTCTTACCAAAGAGAATTAGCAAAGATTAAGCACTTACTTTTGAAGCAACCTTAATCCCACCCCTGGGGTGGGATTTGTGGGATTTAATGGGAGTAGATGGCTTTAATATGTGGCTGATTAAGAGGATCAAAACAATGGTAATGTAATGGGGTCATTCGTCTGAATCATCCGAAAATTTACTTTCGGAGTACTTGGGTAGGGACGATGCTTGACATATCATAAATAGATAACCTTAGAAATTTAGGACGAAAGGGGGCGGAAAATAAAAAATATGATTGTCCGAAGGATTCCATATCCATACGGGTCTGCGACCGTACGGACGGATCGTATGACCTGTGGATAAGGGGGCTGTAATGAGGTAATTTTATGAGTCACGCGAAAGAAGCAAAAGAGATTATACGCACACTTGAGGCAAATCGCTTCTATGCGGAGTGTCCGTGTTGTAGGGAGTCTATCTTACTGAAAGACGCAGGTTTGTTCTACTTGACGATTTTTCACCTGATGCTGAGAAACTTTATCAACAGCGGCTTGAGGAATTAAAGGAACAGGAAAAAGGACTTCGAGAAAGACGGAAGTCAATTTATAGAACTTCAGAAATTGGCGCTAAAGCCGTTAACATTGGCTTCGTTTTAGAACGCATTGCACCTTCGATGAAGGAGTTCCATTTTGACCGAAATGATTGTCGTTCTTTGTTCGATCCCATTGACTATGTTATCTTTGAGGGTTTAAGCAAAAAAGGCACTGTGAATAAAATTATATTCTCAGACATTAAGACAGGTCATTCCCAGCTCATGGTGAAACAAAAACAAAAAGTCCCTTGTTGAAAAGAAACGAGTTGTTTGGGACACTTACAAAACGGAGGTGAAAAAATGAGAATTTTCCTATTTAAAATTTTGTCCAAGTTGCTGGGGTTCAATGACTTTCGAGAACCGTCCCCAAAAGTCCTCTTAAATCTGCAATCCTTTGCAGTTGCCAGAGATAAAAAGAAAGATATCCGATCAGTCAATATCTGTGGTAATCAGTGTCTGAATTGTATTCGTGTAATTCGTGAGATTCGTGGTTTCTTTTTTCTTGACATATTTGGGATTTGATAGTATTATAAATATATGTCATACGAAGCTTATATTGCTGGCAGGTATCTCCGAGGAAAAAAGGGAAGCCCTTTCATTTCGGCAGTTGCTGTGATCTCCGTTCTCGGCGTCGCGGTCGGTGTCGCTGCCTTGATAGTCGTATTAGCGGTTATGAATGGGGCCCATATAGAGTTGAGAGATCGAATACTTGGGACGAATGCGCATATAGTCGTTCTTAAATACCACAATGAACCCATAAATGAATACGATAAGATAGTTACTCAGATAAATGAAGTAGAAGGTATTAATGGCGCATCGCCATTTATCTATGCGAAAGCGATGGTCTCTCACGAAAACTATGCGGACGGGATAGTCATCAGAGGAATAAATAAAAAATACGAAACAGAGGTAACAGATATTAAAAAGAATATGATTTCAGGAAACCTTAACTTTGAAGGACATACCCATCCGGGAATAATCCTTGGGGTTGGTTTGGCAGACATACTCCGTGCCCATATAGGCGATGTGGTTACAGTAGCAAGTCCATACGGCGGCAAATCATCACCATTTGGGTTTATACCGAAGATGCAAAGGTTCTTCATAACAGGTCTTTTTGATTCAGGATTCTTTGAATACAATAATTCCCTCGCATACATCTCACTTGAGGATGCGCAGGATTTTTTTGAACTTCCTGAGGCGGTCACCGGAATAGAAGTCAAACTCTTCGATATGTATAGCGCTGGCAGTGTAGCAAGGCATATCACTAAAAAACTCGGGTATCCTTTCAGAGCCAATACATGGATGGAATTGAACAGAAATCTTCTTTCAGCACTGAGTCTTGAAAAAAAGACCATGTTCGTTATACTCACCTTGATAATTATCGTTGCCGCATTCGGAATATCATCGTCTCTGATAATGATTGTGATGAGAAAGACGAAGGAGATTGGGATACTCAAATCTATGGGCGCTACTCCAAAATCTATAAGAAAGATATTTATTATTGAGGGGTTTTCTGTAGGTATAGTTGGAACGGTCATTGGAATTCTTGTTGGAGTGGGTATATCTCTTTTATTACAGAAATACGAGTTCATCTCTCTACCTGGAGAGATTTACTTTATAAGCAAACTTCCGTGCAAAATCAAATTGAATGATTGTATCCTAATATCTTTAGCAGCGGTTTTGATAAGTTTTATTGCAACGATTTACCCATCTTACAAAGCGAGTAAACTGATGCCTGTGGAGGCGATAAGATATGAATAACTATATATTGAAAACCGAGAATCTTCACAAGACCTATAGAACAACTGCGGAAGAGCTCGAGGTACTTAAAGGTGTGAATTTGGAGATTAAAAAGGGCGAGTTCGTGTCGGTTATCGGACCTTCTGGTTCTGGAAAGAGCACACTGCTCCATATCCTTGGTACCCTCGACAGACCTACCAGAGGTAAGGTGTATCTCAATTCCGTTGACCTGTACGCCAATTCTGACACAACACTTTCTCGAATCAGAAACAACGCCATTGGATTTGTATTTCAATTTCATCATCTCTTACCTGAATTCACTGCACTGGAGAATGTAGTTCTGCCTGCGAGAATAGGGGGGAGGTTGGATTCTGAATGTGTAAAGAGGGGAAAAGACCTTCTGTGTGAAGTTGGTCTCGAAGAGAGAGCAGAACATAGGCCTGCTGAATTATCAGGAGGCGAACGACAGAGGGTTGCCGTTGCACGGGCACTTATGAATGAACCAGAGATAGTGCTCGCAGATGAACCATCGGGAAATTTAGACAGAAAAAATTCTGATATTCTGCGCAATTTTATGTTCAAACTTAATAAAGAAAAACAGGTAACTTTTTTAGTTATGACACATAATGAAGATTTAGCATCTACGGCAGATAGAAAGTTCTGTCTCGTAGATGGGAGGGTTTTGGAAATAAGGAGTTAACGATGCTTTGTGAAATCTGTGGCAAAGTAGAGGCATCTGTAACCTATACAGAAATAGTGGATGGAAATGTAAAGGAGTATCATCTATGCGAAGAATGTGCGAGGAAGAAGGGCGTTGAGAAGACAAAATTCTCAATTATCGATCTCATCGCTGGAATGGCAGGTACTCTGGAAAAGGACGGGAAGAAAGATTCGAATATCAGATGTCCTTGTTGTGGGCTCTCCTTTGCTTCCTTTAGAAAGAATGGTAAACTCGGCTGTACGAAGTGTTACGAAACGTTCATGGATGAACTCATTCTTCTTTTTCGCAAGATACACGGAAGTACTAAACATATAGGGAAGATGATAACCAAAGATGAGGATGTTCTCCGTATAAAAAGTGAGTTAAAAAAATTGGACAACGAGTTGAAAAAAGCAGTTGCATCAGAAGAATTCGAAGATGCAGCCAAAATCAGAGATAGAATGAAAGCGTACGAATTTGTCATCAAGATGAAGAAGAAGGGATCAAAAGGATGATTTTTGATAAGATGCTCGATAAACCATCGATCTGGCTTGATGCAACAGGACCCTATCCTGAAATAGTTCTCTCGAGCAGGGTGAGATACGCGAGAAATCTTATCCAGTATCCTTTCGTGCAGAGGGCCAAAGTATCAGATTTGAAAGCGATATTGGATGTTGTGCGGAAAGCTGCATCAGATTCGGAACTGTTGAAAGGAAGTGCATTTATAGAAATGAGAAGTATTTCTCAACTCGACAAGAAATTTCTACTCGAAAGACATCTGGTGAGTTATGAAATGGTTGGTGATAATAAAGACAGAGGATTGATGATCAGCGAGGATGAGAAATCGATAATTATGATAAATGAAGAAGACCACATCAGACTTCAAACTTTTGCATCTGGACTCGATCTTTTTACTGTCTATACATTTCTTGATAAGATTGATGATGAATTGGGGAGAAATCTCGATTATGCATTTTCAAATGAGTGGGGTTATCTTACTGCCTGTCCTACTAATGTCGGGACAGGACTTCGGGCATCGGTTCTACTGCATCTTCCGGGTCTTGTTCTCACTAAGGAGATAGAAAAAGTTTTGAGAGGGGTAACACAGATAGGACTTTCGGTAAGAGGGTTGTATGGTGAAGGAACAGAGGTAAAAGGTAATTTTTTTCAGGTTTCAAATCAGACTACCCTGGGAAAGAAAGAAGAAGATATTATCAAAGGGCTTGACAAAGTGGTGAGGGGACTAATCGAGTACGAAAGAAATGCCCGTAATACTCTTTTAAATGATGCGAGCCCACAGGTAGAAGATAAGATATTCAGGGCTTACGGGTTGCTGAAGAATGCAAGAATACTCTCTTCTGATGAGGTGATAAACCTAACATCGGCAGTAAGACTTGGGGTTGGGCTTGGTATGATAAAAAATATATCTATGAAGACCTTAAATGATGTACTCATCATCAGCCAGCCAGCTCACCTCCAGAAGATATTTGGAAAGAAAATGGATACTGAAGAACGCGATGTCATCCGTGCAAACTACATAAGAGAAAGAATAATTTAGGTAAGGAGGAAAGGTGAATAGATTGATCGTGTTTTTCCTTTTTTTAATTTCATTTTCTCTGTATGCGACAGAGAAACCTGTAGTTGCTGTTTTCTATTTCAAGATAAATGCGAATATTACAGAGTTTGACTATCTGAGTGAAGCAATATGTGAGATGTTCATTACAGACCTCTCTCAATCAGAGGAGATTACCGTTGTAGAGAGGGAGAAATTGGAGAAAATTTTAAAAGAACAGAAACTCTCCATCTCTGATTTCACCGATGAGACCAATGCAATAAAAGTTGGTAGGTTGATAAATGCCGATAGAATAGTAATCGGCTCATTGACGGTGATAGAGACGAAATTCAGACTGGACGCAAGGTTGCTCGATGTAGAGACAGGAAAGGTTATAGCGGCAGAGAAATCCCAGTGTTCTTCAAAACATTACATTTTCGATATGGTAGATGAGACTGCGCTCCGTATAATCAGGAAGGTTTCGGGAGAACTACCTGCTCAAATTGTTTCTGGACCAAGAATGGATGTGCTATTTCTGTTGGATTCAACGGGAAGTATGGCTGATGAGATAGAGACTGTAAAGGAGAAGATAGAAGAGATAGCAAAGGATATATCTTACGGCAATCCAAAACCAGATGTTAGATTTGGTATTGTGACTTATAGAGACAGGGGTGATGCTTATGTGACGAGAAAATATAAATTAACGAGGAATCTGAATGAGGTACTTACCAATCTCAGTTTAATCACAGCAAGCGGTGGAGGAGATTATGAGGAATCATTGAACGAGGCATTAAAAGTTGCACTCTGTGATATGAACTGGGACGAAGACCGCAAAACGAGCAAAAGTCTATTTCTCATAGCAGATGCTCCACCACACATGGACTACGGAGAAGAATTTACATACAAAGAGGCTATTTTAAAAGCAAGGGAGTCTAGTATCTCAATCAATTCTATAGGATGTAGCGGTCTGGACGGGAGAGGGGGAAAGATATTTAAAGAGATCTCAAAACAGACGAATGCATCGTTCAATTATTTGACATATAAACATACGATAATAGCGGAATCGGGTGAGAGAAAAGAAATTTTGGAAGAGGGAAAGGAAATCTACGAAGTTGAATCTACATTTGCAGAGGAACTCGAAGATGAAGATTGGGAAAAGGGAGTAGCATCGGTGGCACGAAAACCGGAGATAAAGACAATAAAGACCAGTTCTGATGAGATGGAAAGTATGGTTGCTACGGCAAAGAAGAGCGAAAAGAAGAATAACCTTGGAACCTTAATAGTGGATGGCATCAAATCTGCAGCAGAAAAGGTTGGTGTTAAATATGAAACTAGGAAAATTTCCAAGTATGTTGTGGAGAGTGAGGGTAAGTTTTTCAATATCTCAACAGAAGACCCATCGAGTGTAAAAAAACTCGATGAGGCTATGAAACATAATAGGCAGATATGGATAGGAGGAACAGTCCAGGTTGATGGAAAAAAACCTGCTGGTTTCTCATTTGAAAAAGGGAGTGTGATAGTTGTAGATTCACCGCCAAAACTCTCCAGAAAGAAGGTTTCAGACATATCAAAAAATCCCGAGTACTACAAAAAACACGGTTTAATGACACCCAACAGATGGATGATATTGGCAAAACCTATCAAGAAAAAATAAGCCAGTTAGGATCAACCTTTCAATTTTGTCCATTTTTTCATACCCGTTAAGAACTTTTTACACTTTTGAAGCGTTGACCCCGTTAGATAATTTCATATCTAACGGGGTTGACCCCAATTCTTATTGTTATCTTCAGTCCGAATTGAAAATGTCTTTTACAAAATTGGGTAGAGCAAAACTCGCCTTATGTATCTCTAAATTGTAATATTTGGTTGTAAAATTGACTTCTCTCGCAAATTCCAATGGTTGATATTTTTTTGAACAGAAAACGAAACTCCAGAGTCCAGAAGGATAGGTAGGAATAGGAACGAGATAAAACTGTACTGTTGGAAAGATAGCAGAGAGATTTTTATACATACCCTTCATAATTCCCCTATGTAGTATCGGTGATTCTGACTGGGCAACCAATATTCCATTCTCTTTCAACGCACTGTAGCAAGATTTGTAGAATTGAGCTCTGAACAGTTCCTTGGCAAATCCTATTGGGTCTGTAGAATCCACGATGATTACATCATATTTCGATTTTTTCTTCTTTGTAAATTTTGTCCCATCTTCAGTGAATAATTTGACTCTCTCATCTGATAGAGAGAGACTTAAAGTGGGGAAGAATTTTATGCAAGCCTTTATCACTGCCTCATCGATCTCAACGAGGTCAATTCTACACTGATTGTGTTTCAATGCTTCTCTTGCTGTCCCGCCGTCTCCTCCACCAACTACCAAAACCTCTTCACATGTAGGGTGGACTACCAGGGATGGATGAACGAGCATCTCGTGGTAGATGAACTCATCCGATTCAGTCAATTGAATCAGACCATCCAGAGTCAGAATCCTTCCCAAAGTTTTATTCTGGAATATATCTATCCTCTGATACTTGGAGAATTTAGTGTATATCGGCTTCGCTACCTTTATACTTATACCTGTATCTTTTGTATGAAGTTCAGTAAACCAATTTTCCATCAGATCAGTAGAACACATGCAAAGGTGCATCCTATCTTCTTAACAGTGTGTTCAATCGAGATAGTCTTTATCTTGTATGTTTTAATCTTTCTTGCCTTCATCGCCTCTTTGATCATTTCTTCGGTCTTCTTTTCTGCAAGTTTCTGTGAACATTTTCCAGAATATTCCATAATTACGCCAGCTTTATCTGCGTTTGGAATCGCAATCGATATTGAAGAGGAGATTACCTCTTTTGGACTTTTGCCTACTATAGAAGTATAAACTGCCGGGACAATAGAACCATCTGGCAGGTCAATTTTGTCAACAACGATGGTTTTAGGAGGCAGGATACTCGACAATTTTAAAAAATTGAAATTTCCAACCCCTGCGGATAGAAGGGCGTTATCGAAGGCGTTTAATTCGGTGGCGCCTTCTGCTGCACTATAACATAGAAAAGCTTTATTTGGGGTCATATTTCCCAGTACAAAGGTTGCTTGTCTTCGATTACTCTTCCTTTTTTCAATGCCTCTTTTAGATATACAGGCAGGGAAAAGAGCCCCTGGTGGCACCTTCCGCTATAAAACTTCAACTTCCCAACATTTCTCTCTTCAATTTTATGTTCGATCTCTGGTGGAGAGAGGTTAAGAGGGTCAACTTTTTTTGAGCCTATGCAGAATCCCCATGGTTGCTGGAACGAGGATATGAACGATTGATAGACTCTGACGATTGGAAAGATTAAAGAAAGGGTTTTCGAGACACTGGCAATAAGATCCGTCAAATTTAGATGTGTAGTTCCCGACTGGACAGAGACTGTTCCGTCATCAGCCAAGTTCGAATATACGAGAGAATAAAATTCTTTGGTATAGAGTAGGTAACAGGGTCCCCCCTTCAAAGGTTCGGGCAAGTCTATTATGATACAATCATATCTACCTCTGTTCTTTTCTAAAAATTTTCTTGCGTCTTCAAATTTCAATAAAACACGTGGGTCGTTGAATGCACCTTTAGAGAAGTCGGGCAGATATTCCTCACAGATTTTTACCAACTCTTCATCTATATCAACCATATCAACCTTATCTACCAAATTGTGTTTGAGGACCTCTCTTAGAGTAGCACCTTCACCACCACCGACTATCAATACACTGCGCGGATGTGGATGTGTGAACATCGGTGGATGTGTCAAGGATTCATGATAGATGAACTCATCTAATTCAGAAGATTGAATTTTATCATCTAAAAACAGACACTTGCCATAGAGATAAGTATTTACTATCTCAACTTTCTGATATTTGGTGCGTATGCTCTTTACAATCTCTTTAACAGCATAAAGAGTACGAAGATGGGGAGTGAATGGTTCTGAAATCCACTTATGAGGCTGTCTTTCAGAACTCATTTTCTCCTAAACTTCTTTGAATAACACGCCTCTTTTCAATGCAAGCATCGTCATATGAGTTGGCGAGAATGCCTTTTTAATCAAATCAACCGCCTTCTCATAATGCATCTTCTCGCCACATGAAAAAATATCAACGGCGGCATACCCGTATTCTGGCCATGTATGAACTGCAAAATGTGACTCTGCGATGATTACCACACCGCTGATACCATGTGGATTAAATTTATGAAAGGCGGTCTCCAAAACCACTGCATTCGACTCTTTTGCTGTATGTACAAATATTTTTTCAAGAGCTTTCTTATCATTTAAAGCCCTGGCATCACACCCGAAGAGTTCTAAAAGAATGTGAAGACCTAAAGCTTCCAATATGCGCCTCCTTTCTCATTTTTTACCAGTTATCTACAAACAGAAAAGTTGTGTATCTTCGTCCAGGTTGATCCTCGTCGGATCGCATACCACCACCTCCTTTTTCTTGAAAATTTCCATTTTATAAAGATAAAAAAATATAAAAAGTTGTCAAGGAAAATCGACCTAATGGTCAGACTTTCTCCATACGGATCCGTAGGAACTGACCCCGTGTCTTATGCTTCTTTGATGGGGTCAAGTCAAAAAACCAAGTCTCTGATTGAACCTCTAATTGGATTAAGCGTTGTGGAATAGTCCCCATTCTATTCATTTTGTGCTAATGTTGTGTTCTTTAAAACTCGATTAAATCATAGTAGATATTTTCTATCCCATCGATGGTTCTCTCTATATTGAATTCATTTTTGACAGTTTGAAGCGCATTTCTGACAATCCTTTGTTTGAGTTTTCTGTTGGTAAGTAGAAGATTTATTTTAGACGCGAGTGTCTCTGCATCACCAGCGTTGTAAAGAAAACCATTCTCTCCATCCCAAATAAGTTCTGGATTTCCACCCGCCTTGGTTGCTACCACAGGAACATTGGAAAGAAAAGATTCTAATATCGTCTGGGAGAGCCCCTCGATGAGAGATGGGAGCACGCTCAAATCGAGCAATCGGTAATAAGGTCCTATCTCTCGTTGGAAACCGATGTATCTGATGTAATGTTTGAGTTTCAATTTCTGCTTGATGCGGGAAAGATTTTCATCCTCCTCTATACCCAAAAATAAGACTTTTATATCTTGAGGGAGATACTTGAGGGCGTATAGAACATCTTCTTGATTTTTTCTTCTACATATCACTCCAACCACTTTATCAGTTTTATCTATCCTCAATCTTCTTCTCAGTCTATTTACATCTTCTGTTCTTACATTTTCAAATCTATTGAGCGGGATACCGTTATGGACAACACTAATAATCCATGGAGGAATTCCCCTTTTAATCAATCCATTTTTCACTCCGTTGCTAACAGCGATGATGCGGTTCGCTGAAGCATAAAAAAAACCCTGAATGGGTCCGCCCGCACTTAGTGGCATCGTTCTTCTTGTCAAGACGACTTTCGATTGGGCCTTATAGAACCTTTTTGCATAAATCGCCGCATACCCATCGAATGAGGATTGAGTATTTATCACATCGATGCTATTCTGGTTAAGAAATCTGGCGAGCAGTTTTGCACTCTTGAAATCAAAACGCCCTCTAATGTTAAGGGGAAAAACTTCAACCCCTGTTCCTTTAAATCTCTTGTATATCTCGCTCTCCCTTCTTGCAGCCAGATAGACTTTATGTCCTCTACTTGTGAGTCCTGAGAGGAGGTAAGAGATAGAATTTGTCGCACCGGCATAGTCACCGAGAGTAGTAGTCAGTGTGATTTTCAACCTTCTCATTCACAGAGAACCTTTTTTATACGGGGAAGCGCCCAATCTATCTCTCCTCTGGTAACAGTCAGAGGCGGAGCAAACCTTACAATCTGTTCGTGTGTCTCCTTTAGGAGTATACCTTCTTCTTTCAAATGTTCACAGAACGGACGGGCAGTTTCTGAGGAAGATTTTATCTCTACACCGATTAAAAGCCCCTTCCCCCTCACTTCTTTTATATGTGGACTTTCAATATTCTTCAACTCACCCATAAAATAGTCACCCATCTCTTTTGAGTTTTTAGCAAGGTTCTCCTCAATGGTTACTCTTAAAGCCGCAAGACCAATAGCTGCGGCGAGCGGATTTCCAGCAAATGTTGAACCGTGGTCGCCTGGTTGGAAGACATCCATAATATCATCCCTGGAGAGGATTGCGGAGACAGGATAGAGCCCACCGCCAAGTGACTTTCCGACTATGAGTATATCGGGCTTCACCCCTTCCCAGTCAACGCAGAATAGTTTACCCGTTCTTCCAAAACCTGTCTGAATCTCATCTGCAATGAAAAGCACATTGTTCTTCTTACAGATTTCGTATGTCTCCTTTAGATAGCCCCCTTTTGGGACGATAACGCCTCCTTCAGCCTGGACAGGTTCAACTAAAAATCCAACCGTGTTCTTTGTAATAGCTCTTTTGAGAGCGGATGGGTCATTGTATGGAATTTGCACAAAACCTGGGGTGAATGGTCCGAAACCGTCCCTGTATTGAAATTCTGATGAGAATCCAACAATCGTTGTGGTGCGTCCGTGAAAATTATTCTCGCAGACTATTATCTCAGCCTTATCTTTCTTCACCTTCTTTTTAAGGTAGCCCCATTTTCTTGCCGCTTTTATTGCGGTCTCGACCGCTTCAGCGCCTGTATTCATAGGAAGTGCTTTATCTAACTTTGCAATCTGGCACAGGTATTTGAGAAACTCGCCCATTTTATCGTTATGAAATGCTCTGGATGTGAGTGTTATCCTATCTATCTGTTCTCTGACCGCCTTCAACAGTGCAGGGTGGCGATGCCCTTGATTGACTGCCGAATAAGAGCTGAGCATGTCGAAGTATCTATTCCCTTCTACATCCCACACCCAGACACCCTCACCCTTTGAAAGCACAACCGGCAGTGGTAGATAGTTGTGAGCACTATACTTTTCTGTTTCTTTTATGATTTCAGCAGTTCTGGACATATCTTCCTCCTTCGATATTTTTGTGTCATCATAATAGAAAGAAATAGAAAGTCAAGATTTTTTTGTTCAAATAGCAGAAAGTAGTTATTCGTGATTCGTTCGAGTAGTCGCCGATATTTGCCTCGCTTATCTTTTGACTTTATGTCTGTTGTTGGTAGGTACGTAGATATCACGAACTTACGAGATTGCATATATAAAAGTCTAATATATGTTTATCGAAAAGCTTGCGCTCGGCAAAAGATCGGCTCCTTTGACGGAGAGACACGGATACCGGAAGAGGTTATTCGTTATTAGTTCAATATTATTCGAAAGAAGGATGACAGATATCGGATACCAGATGTCAGGGTGTGGACAATGACTAATGACTCAATAACTCAATGACTAATACCGTTACCGATGGACGAAACGGGCATCGTAACCGATTAACGAAAACTAATAACCAATAACGAATAACCAATTATGACTTTGTTTCATATCATTCGTGCTGTTCGTGTAATTCGTGGGTTCTTTTTTCCTGACTCTTTCTGGAGTATACCTTTTTTACCCCAATTTTAGAAATTTTGATTTTTCAGGATTGACATAAAGAAGTTTTTATCTTATAATCTTATAATTCTATGAAGAATAAGATTATCATAAGGGGTGCACGAGAGCATAATTTGAAAAGCATCGATGTGGAAATACCTCGAAATAAGTTTGTCGTAATTACGGGCATCTCCGGTTCTGGAAAGTCTTCTTTGGCATTTGATACTATATATGCTGAAGGACAGAGGAGGTATGTTGAATCGCTCTCTGCCTATGCACGTCAGTTTTTAGGAATAATGCAAAAACCAGATGTGGACTACATCGAAGGACTCTCCCCATCCATCTCAATTGAACAGCGAAAGGCAGCGAAGAATCCTCGCTCAACTGTAGCAACAGTTACTGAAATCTACGACTATCTGAGACTCCTTTTCGCCCGTATAGGCATCCCCTACTGCTATAAGTGTGGCAGGAAGATAACTTCTCAGACTATAGATAAAATCGTAGACACAGCTATGGAGTTGAAAGAAGGTACCAAAATCCAGATATTATCACCAATTGTCAGAAGCAGAAAGGGTGAATATAAGGACCTATTTGCTAAATTGAAAAGGCGTGGGTATGTCCGAACTAAAGTGGACGGTTCAGTTGTAGACTTAGATAAACCACCTCTACTCGATAAGTATAAAAAACACAAGATTGAACTCGTGATAGACCGTTTGATTCTCAAGCCTACTGTCAAAAAAAGACTGGCAGATTCATTGGAGATAGCATTGAAAGAAGGTGAGGGGATAGTCATCGTAGATGTGATTGGTGGTGATGAGATCTTGTTCAGTGAGAAATTAGCATGCATCAGATGCGGTGTCAGTTATGAGGAAATCTCTCCAAGAATGTTCTCTTTCAACTCGCCATACGGTGCCTGCACTGCATGCAGTGGACTCGGTACGAAGATGGAAATTGACCCAAATCTTGCCATAATCAATTCTGAGCTATCCATCCTTGAAGGTGCAGTTGGATCCTGGGGAGAACCGAAAGGAAGTTGGTTACTTTCTCAACTGAACTCTCTCTCAAGATTATACAAATTCGACCTCAATACACCATGGGGAGAAATCCCAGAACAGATACAGAATATATTATTATATGGAACAAAAAAGGAGATAAGCATCCACTATGAAAGGAGAGATGGAAAGGCACACGGTGAATATTACTCTGAATTTGAGGGGATTGTACCGAATCTGACAAGACGATACAAGGAGACAGATTCCGACTGGATCAGATACGAGATTGAGAAGTATATGACCATTCAACCCTGTCCTAACTGCGGTGGAACAAGACTCAAACCCGAAAGTCTATCTATAAAGATAGACGATCGTTCAATACATGATGTTGCAAAATTGTCGGTGACGGATGCATACAGATTCTTTAAAAATTTGCGCTTGAGCAAAAGGGAAACCCTTATAGCTCATCAGATAGTAAAAGAACTGTGCGAAAGGCTCGGCTTTCTGTTAGATGTTGGAGTAGATTATCTTACTCTCGACAGAAAGGCGGAAACCCTCGCAGGGGGTGAGGAACAGCGAGTAAGACTTGCAACCCAGATAGGCTCTGGGCTTGTTGGTGTGTTGTATATCTTAGATGAACCGAGTATTGGGCTCCATCAGAGAGATAACCGAAGATTTTTAAACACATTGAAGAAATTGAGGAATTTGGGAAACACCGTTTTGGTGGTTGAACACGATAAGCAGACAATCCTATCTGCCGATTATGTGATTGACCTGGGACCCGGTGCAGGTGAGTCTGGTGGTAAGGTGATTGCGACAGGCACCCCGCTCGAAATATCAAAATGCACACACTCCCTTACAGGAGACTACCTTTCGGGAAGGAGAGATATAGATATACCAAAAAAGAGGAGAAAGGCAAAGGGTCGATATCTGACCATAGTTGGAGCAAGCGAAAATAATCTAAAAAAAATAGATGTTCGCATGCCACTTGGATTGTTCGTCTGTATCACCGGCGTATCGGGGTCAGGTAAGTCTACCTTGGTTGATGATATACTGCACAAAGCACTTGCACAGAGATTTTACCGTTCTCATGTAAAACCGGGAAAGCATGAAAAAATCTTAGGTGTAGAGTATATAGATAAGGTAATAAACATAGACCAATCTCCAATAGGACGCACACCGAGGTCGAACCCTGCCACCTACACAGGCGTCTTTACCTATATAAGAGAACTCTTCTCCATAATTCCAGAATCGAAGATCAGGGGCTATAGACCAGGAAGATTTTCCTTCAATGTGAGGGGTGGAAGGTGTGAAGCCTGCCAGGGAGATGGGTTGATAAAAATAGAGATGCATTTCTTACCCGATGTTTATGTTCCCTGTGAAGTATGTAAGGGGAAAAGATATAATAGAGAGACTCTGGAGATAAACTACAAAGGGAAGAACATATCCGATGTTTTGAATATGACGGTAACACAGGCGATGAAATTCTTCGATGCTATACCAAAGATAAAACGGAAATTAAAGCTTTTATATGATGTAGGGCTGGGTTATATAAAATTGGGACAGCCAGCACCAAATCTTTCTGGTGGAGAGGCACAGAGGATAAAATTATCGAAGGAACTGTCCAAGATTGCCACAGGAAGAACACTCTACATATTGGATGAGCCAACCACAGGACTTCACTTTGAAGATGTGAAGATGTTATTAGCGGTGTTGCGCAAGCTTGTAGAGAAGGGTAACACAGTATTGGTAATAGAACACAACCTCGATGTGATAAAATGTGCAGATTATATAATAGATTTGGGACCGGAGGGTGGTGATGAGGGTGGTGAGATAATCTGCGAAGGTACACCCGAAGAAATCGCTAAAAACAAAAAATCCTATACAGGCGAATTCTTAAAACAAATTCTATGAAAATATCCCTTTTACATCTCCTGCATTGACCCTAAAGTAATGACATTAGGGTTGGGTCTTGAAAGTTGCTATGAGAAATGATGGTGATTGAATCAACTGGAAGTGATTGAGACTGCTTCGAAACCCTCTTTTTTTAGATAGTTTATGAATTTTGGCGCTCCCTTTATTACCCACACCTTTTTGGGATTTGCTGTTGATATGTAGTTTATCAAATCGTTGTAATCCGCATGATCACTCATAGGAATCGCCTCATCCGCTCCGTATCTGTATTTCGTACTTTTATCAATCGCCCACCCTGTGAGTGCACAGGTCCTGACTGGCTTTGGAAATTCCACTCTCGCAGATGGGGGCAAGATGAAAACCTTTCCTTTAATTCGATTAAAATTTAAAGATTCGTAATTTTTCAAAGGGACTCCACATTCCTCATAGATTTTTGAGATTGCATAGATGGTTGGATGGACACTCATACGAAATCCTAAATTGCCAAGCATGGCTATTAGTTCCTGGCTCTTCCCAAGGGGGTATGTGTAGAAGAGGGGAACTGCACCCAACTTTACAGTAGATGATATGAATTCCATTATCCGCTGTTGAATCTCTTCAAGGGGAGGAAAGATATATCGGGGGTCGTCGAAGGTGGACTCTATTATTAGACCATCACACTTTTTTATCTCTATTTTTCGTGTAGTCAGTCCGGTTTTGAGTTTTATGTCGCCCGTATATACCAACCTGATTTCATCCTCTATCAAAATCTGCAAGGAACCAAGGATATGCCCTGATGGAAAGCAGTTGAAGACCTTGCCCCAAAGGGTGAAGGGTGTATTGTATTCACACTCAATTGCAGACACCTTTCCAATTCGATACTCAAAAAGTCTTATCGTCTCCTTTGAAGCGAGTATCTTCTTATGCCTCCCAATATGGTCTGAGTGGGCATGGGAGACGAAGGAGAAGTCTTTTTTCTTTCTCGCATCCAACCATAGTGGGATATTATTCAGTCTAATATCATTCTTCTTAATAACAGGAAATAGCTCGGCCATTTTGTGTAAAAGGGCTGCAGAGGACTAAAAAATGAGGAGACTAAACAGAGGGGTTATTTTAGGTAGGGTAACCTCTACAGCCCTCTTTAATTCTATTTTTTATTATGTAGTGCCGCATGGGCGGCGGAGAGTCTCGCTATAGGTACCCTGTAGGGCGAACAGGAGACATAATCCATATTAACTATATGGCAGAACTCCACCGACGACGGTTCTCCACCATGCTCTCCACATATTCCTACTTCAAGATTATGCTTCGTTTCTCTTCCTTTCTTAATCCCTATTTCCACAAGTTTACCTACACCATTCCGGTCTAATATGGCGAAAGGATTGACGGGCAAAATCTTCTTATCTATGTAAACAGGCAGAAATTTCTCTTCTATATCATCTCTCGAGAAACCAAATGTCATCTGGGTAAGGTCGTTGGTGCCGTATGAGAAAAATTCAGCCTCAGACGCAATCTCGTCAGCGGTAATGGCAGCCCTTGGTAGTTCAATCATCGTTCCAATCATAAAATCTAACTTTACCCCCTTCTCCTCCATCACCTTGTTCATAACCTCAAGAGAATATTCCTTTATCACCTTCAACTCATTTACATGCCCTACGAGTGGAACCATAATCTCAGGTTTCGGATTATGCCCTTCGAGTTTAAGTTCACAGGATGCTTCTGCTATCGCCTGTACCTGCATCTTGTATATGGCTGGAAATGTTACTCCCAGTCTGCACCCCCTGTGCCCGAGCATGGGATTGAATTCTTTCAGTCTGCGTACACTCGTCAGCATCCCATCTATCCTTTCTGCTTTTGCTGAGTCATCCTGCCTGCGAGCTTCTGCAAATTCTACTAAGAGTTCCTCATACTTTGGCAGAAATTCATGCAAGGGTGGGTCCAGAAGTCTTATTATCACAGGCAGTCCATCCATAGCCAGGAGAATTCCTTTGAAATCCTCCCTCTGCATAGGGAGCAGTTTATCTATAGCCTCCTGCCTCTCTTTCTCATCTTTTGCAAGTATCATTTTCTGAACTACGGGCAGCCTCTCTTCTCCAAAAAACATATGTTCTGTTCTGGCAAGGCCTATCCCTTCAGCACCGAAATCTCTTGCAAGTTTGGCATCGTGAAATGTATCCGCATTCGTTCTGACACCTAATTTCCTGATTTCGTCTGCCCACGAGAGTAATTTGCTATAATACTGATAGATTTCAGACTCGTCTGGTTTTATCTTTCCCTTTACTACCCTTGTTATTTCAGAATCTATCGTTTCCACCCTACCGAGCATCACCTCGCCAGTCGTGCCGTTTAAAGATAAGAACTCGCCCTTTTTTATAGTACGGGGTCCCACTCTTAACTCTTCTTTACCATAGTCTATATCGAGCGCACCG
This sequence comes from bacterium, assembly GCA_030619885.1. Taxonomy (GTDB): domain Bacteria; phylum Hydrothermota; class DG-26; order JAUXAN01; family JAUXAN01; genus JAUXAN01. Next base: position 33,666 of record JAUXAN010000014.1, on the reverse strand, counting down.
CAACCTGCAACACAACATTTACCCATCCCCCTCGCTACTACAGCGGCGTGAGATGTCATACCACCCCTTGCAGTAAGTATCCCCTCACTCACAGCCATTCCTGCCACATCGTCAGGTGAAGTCTCTATTCTGACCAACACTGCAGGTTCTCCCCTTTCGTGTAAAGCAATGGCATCATTTGAAGTAAAGACCACCTTCCCTGCAGCAGCACCAGGTGAAGCATTCAGACCAGATGCTATCACTTCTTTCTTTGCTTTTGGGTCGAACATCTTGTGGAGGATCTGGTCGAGCTGTGTTGGGTCAACCCTACTCACAGCGGTAGCCTTATCAATGAGTCCTTCCTCAACCATATCTACTGCTATCTTTATTGCAGCCTGTGCCGTTCTTTTACCTGTTCTTGTCTGTAGCATCCATAACTTTCCATTCTCAATTGTAAACTCCATATCCTGCACATCCTTATAATGTCGTTCCACGTTATCGAAAATGCTAACCAATTGCCGATATATATCAGGCATATCCCTTTCAAGATCTTTTATCGGATGGGGGGTTCTAATGCCTGCAACCACATCCTCACCCTGTGCATTTACAAGATATTCACCATACCTCTGTTTTTCACCTGTTGCAGCATTTCGTGTGAAGGCAACCCCCGTGGCACTCGACTCTCCTGTATTTCCAAACACCATCGCCTGTACATTCAAAGCAGTGCCAAGGTCGTCAGGAATCTTGTGCAATTTTCGATAAGAGATGGCTCTCTCTGTATCCCACGATTCGAAAACAGCAGATATGGCACCCCATAACTGCTCTTCTGGCTCATCAGGGAAATCTTTGTTCGTGAATTCTTTAACTTTCCTTTTATACCTCGCCACGATTTCTTTCATATCGTCACCTGAAAGTTCTGTATCGAGTTTCGCACCCCGTTCTTTTTTCTTTTCTTCAAGTATCTTCTCAAATTCATCATGTGATACTTTGAGCACTACATTTCCATACATCTGCACGAACCTTCTGTAACAGTCGTATACAAATCTTTCATTGTTAGTCTTTTTAACGAGTCCTGTAACTGTCGAGTCATTCAATCCAATATTCAACACGGTATCCATCATACCCGGCATAGAGACAGCCGCCCCAGACCTGACGGAGATTAAGAGTGGATTGTCACTGGAGCCGAATTTTGAGCCCATCACATCTTCGACTTTGTGTAAATTCTCTTCCACTTCTGCTTTCATCCCATCAGGATAAGATTTATTATTTTTGTAATAATATCTACATACATCGGTAGAGATAGTAAATCCTGGGGGCACATCTATTTCAAGATTAGCAAGTTCTGCTAAATTGGCGCCCTTACCCCCAAGAGTATCACGCATATCCTTATTCCCATCCGTTTTACCTTTACCGAAGAAATATACAAATTTACTCATAACTGAACCCCCATTCTTTCAACGAATCCTGTATCGAACTCGCCCTTTTTGAATTTATCATTGCCAATCAAACTCAGATGGAATGGGACAGTAGTCTTCACTCCATCTATATAGAACTCCTCGAGAGTTCTCTTCATCCTTGCTATAGCCTCCTCTCTCGTATCACCGTATACTATGACTTTACCTATCATAGAATCATAATAGGGTGGAATCTCATATTCGGCATATACATGGGTATCCACCCTTACACCGAAGCCACCTGGAATATGGAACCCCTTGACCTTACCTGCACAAGGGATGAACCCTTTTTGAGGGTCCTCTGCATTTATTCTACACTCTATCGCATGTCCCTTTATGTGAATATCTTTCTGTCGTGTATTCAGTCTTTCTCCTGCTGCAATTTTTATCTGTTCTTTCACGATATCCACCCCTGTAACAAACTCTGTAACAGGATGTTCCACCTGTATTCTGGTATTCATCTCGCAGAAATAGAAATTCATTTGGGCATCCACTAAAAATTCCATAGTTCCAGCACTTCTGTAACCTAAATCACTGGCACCCTTCACTACAAGTTTGCCCATCTTCTTTCTCAATCCATCATTCATTATCACAGAAGGAGATTCTTCAATCAGTTTCTGATGTCTTCTCTGGATAGAACACTCCCTTTCGCCTAGATGAACTACATTACCGAAGTTATCGCCCAATATTTGAAACTCGATATGTCTCGGTCGTTCCATATATTTCTCTATGTATATTCTCGGATCTCCGAAGGCAGCACCTGCTTCGGCTCTGGCTATAGTGAAAAAATCCCCAAGTGATTTTTTGTCGTATGCGATTCTCATTCCTTTTCCTCCACCACCGAGGGTTGCTTTGAGTATCACGGGGTAGCCGATCTCACCCGCAATCTTCGAAGCTTCTTTAAAATCGGTGACGGACTCTTTGCTACCCGGGAGGACAGAAATACCAGATCGGCCCATTATGTTTCTTGCAAATACCTTATCGCCTAATTTACGTATGACATCAGACGGTGGTCCAATGAACTTTATACCGCACGACTCGCATATCTCAGCAAAGTTGGGATTTTCAGCAAGGAATCCATAACCAGGATGAATCGCCTCGGCGTTGGTCACCTCAGCAGCACTGACAATCCTCGGTACATTCAGATAACTCTCTGTAGAAGGTGGAGGACCGATACAGACATCCTCGTCTGCAAATCTCACATGGAGTGAATTGGCATCAGCCTCTGAATGTATTGCAACCGTCTTTATCCCGAGCTCCTTACATGACCTGATTATACGGAGTGCGATCTCACCCCTGTTGGCTATGAGGACCTTTTTGAACATCTATCAACCCATATCCTGCCATCCTTTATCGGCAGTAGTTTTAATTCCCCTTAATCTGAGGTTGAATTCGTCTGGATTCGTCACATACTGCATCGCCATTTCGTAAGAGATGAGATTCTCTTTGTAAAGTTTCATAATCGATTGGTCGAATGATTGCATCTTATACTGTCCTCCCTCTTCTATGGCGGTTTGGATAAGAGGGCTCTTGGTAGAGTCAATTATATAATCTTTTATTGTAGGTGTTGAAACCATAATCTCAACTGCTGGAACCCTTCCCTTACCATCTGCTCTTGGTATAAGACGCTGGGATACTACTCCAATTAAAGTTGCTGATAAAAGGACACGTATATATTGATGCTGATGCGGTGGGAAGAAGGAGATTATTCTGTTTATCGTCTCAGTAGCATTAAGGGTATGGAGAGTTGACATAACTAAATGACCTGTATCAGCAGCCTTCACAGCAACATCTATTGTAGCTCTATCCCTGATCTCACCTATGAGGATAATGTCGGGGTCCTGTCTCAAGACATGCTTCAAAGCAGAATCGAACGATTCTGTATCGGTTCCAAGTTCCCTCTGTGATATGACAGAGGTATTATCCTTGAACAGAAATTCTATAGGGTCTTCCACGGTTATTACATTTTTGTTCAAATTCTCATTGATATATTCTATCATAGCGGCCAGGGTTGTGGATTTACCACTTCCTGTAGTACCTGTCACAAGAATCAAGCCCCTTGGTTTTGAAGCCATATCCTTCAAAACGGGAGGGAGATTTAGTTCATCGACTCGCTTTGCCGATACGGGTATTGCCCTCAAAGAGAGTGCAACGCTTCCTCTCTGTATATAGACATTCACCCTGAACCTTCCGAGTCCTGCAACACCGACGGCGAAGTCGAGTTCTTTGGTGCGGTCAAAAATTTCAGCCTGACGCTTATTCATCAACTGGAGGGCAATTTTTTTCAGAACTTCTGGCGAGAGTGCTTCATCTTTAGTAGGACGCAGTGTCCCGTCAATTCTAAAGACAGGTGGTACCCCTGCTTTAAGATGCAAGTCAGATGCGCTCTCTTTCATCATCTTACTTAACATGTCTTTTAATTCCATCTTTCCCCCCAAGTTTCGATTAATCTCTATATAATACCAATTATAAAATGTCAAGAAAAATCGACCTATCTCTGGATCCGTACGGAATGCACCGAGCGGAGCGAGGTGCTATGTACCGAGTAAAACGAGGTGCTATGTACCGAGTAAAACGAGGTGCTATGTACCGAGTAAAACGAGGTGCTAATGGTCAGATTTTTTCCATACGGATCCCATACGGGTCTGCGACCGTAGGGACTGACCCCACACTTTATATCTCATTCAAGGGGTCAAGGAAAAAAGAAACCGCAAAGTTCGCGGAATCCGCAGAGTAAGGCACGGGAGCAGATTAAAAAATAGGGACAGCGCCTCTATAGAAAATTTTTTTTGCACCAAAATGATATTTTTTACTTCTATAAAAAGGTTGTCAAGTCCAAAATTTCATAATTTTTTGCTTTACATTTTCCCTCCTTATTTATTAATTTATTATTTAGGAGGCCCGAATACTTATCTAAGCAGGCTGTGTCATAACCCCTTCGATTTTTATCGTCGGTAAAAAGATTGACAATTTGCCAAAGGTAACCCTTCATATCATCCAGCACTGATGGTAAAAATCTGGTTTTACGGGTATGCAACTAAAGTATACAGTTCAAGAAAAATTGAGGAAAGACTAAATACTGATGTTGCTTTCATATATCTGTCTGGGATGCAGAAACCTGATTTTAAAACGATATCATAGTTTCGCAGGAATAATCTCAAAGAGTTAAAGGATTCTTTTGTAGATATACTGCAGATTTATCATCGTTTGGGTATGACTAAACTTGGGGAAATCTCAATTGATTCAAAAGTAATAAAAGCAAATGCGGCAGCAAGGAGAACCTATGATGATAAAAGGATTATTAAGGATAGAGAAAAACTCAAGAAAGCAATAGAGGAATACTTAGAGAAAGCGAACCAGACCGATCTTGAAGAAGACGAAAAATATGGAGCCGAGGAAAGAGGGGATGAATTACCAGAAGATATTGAAGAGAAAGAGAAGCGTATTAATAGAATGAAAGAAATAGTGGAAGAATTGAAGCAAGCACAGAAGAAACTAAAAGCGAGTGGCAAGAAGAAGATTAATATTACAGATGAAGATGCACAATTTCAAAAAGATGGGGCGAGAATAATCTCTGGATATCGGGCACAAGTTGCTATAGATTCCAAGGAACAGATAATAGTTGCAAATGATGTTACGAATGAACAAAATGATACTACTTGTTTAATACCGATGGTTGATCAAACGTGTGAAAATATAAGAGAATTCAAAAAGGAAACTAATAGTGATGATGAAGAGAAGCTCAAAATTATAGCAGACAGTAGATACAATTTAGAACTGAATTTAGCCGAATTAGAAGAGAGGAAAGAGGTTGATGCTTATATTCCTGATATGAGAGACCAGGCAAAAAGACGAGGAAAGAAGACTGACGAAGATTCGCCTTTCCATATGAGAAAGTTTATTTTAAATCGAGAAGAGAACTATTTTATATGTCCTGCTGGCAAAAGGCTCAATTACATCAAGCAGAAAAAACATCGTAATAGACTGGTTTCAATCTACACTTGCAAAGAATGTAACGACTGTCAATATTTTGGAAGATGTACAACTGATAAGAAAGGTCGAAGCATTTGGTTGTCTGAATATGCACATCTCACCATGAAGATGAGGCAAAAACTTTCTACAGCAGAAGGGAAAAAGATATTTGGGATACGGAAAATAACTGTTGAACCCGCGTTAGGGAATTTGAGTCAGAACTTGGTTTTCAGAGAATTTTTACTAAACAGAGTATTTTTAAAATTATGACACAGCCTGTCGAGATTTGACCCCAAAGCACCCTCCGACCTGTCCATTCCGCAGAAAAAATTTTTCCAAAGGAATGGAAGGCATTGAACTATAACAACCTTAGATTTTTCTGTGCAAACTTTTGCCGCATCAGTTCTATAATTTATTTATACATTGGAATTGCAACTTCCTTCGGATGTTTGTCAAACTTCTTTGAGAAACTAACTATTGTCAATCCAACGAGTTCTTTCGTCTCTGGTTTGTATCTTGCAAAAACACCATTGGATATTTCATCTGCTTCTGCTTTGATAGGTTTTCCAAAACTTAAGTAAACAACATCTGCCTCGTTATCATAACTTATAAACATTTTCTTCTTATTCATATATTACCCCCTTATCTCCTATATGAATTCGTGCAACAAAAAAAGATGTTATTACAAAACCCTCCTTGTTAAGATGTCTCACAATTACCAAAAGATGCTTTTTAGTAACTGGAGTCTCCTCAAAATATTTGTAGTAATGATAGACATCGTCACCAGAAGAGTAATAGATAGAATCAGATTCTTGTAAGGTATAGACCATTTTACCTGTTTGACTCTCTAATTCTGGATGCTTGTGTCTGATATGAAACCATTGAGTCTCTGTAAGCCTTATTTTCTTATCAAGTTTTGATTCTATTTCAAAAATAGCCATAATTATTGGCTCCCTCGGATACTATGGAAAAATCCGTTCTTCGCTATGTTAGTTTTTTTAACGTTTATGCTGGTGCCAATCCTTGACATTTGATTTTTCATAATCTCCTTTGGTTTTGCTTGCCTAAAACAGGTGTATTTCAATCCTCATCTCCCTTAATTTTATTATAATTATATTTAAAAGTCAACTAAAAAGCACAGAATATAGCTCTGCAGAGTGATTTTTCACAAAAGAGACTGGAATACTATTTTTTAATAAAATTTTCGTAGGTTGTATTTCTGAATAGACAAATCTTTTATGTTTTGATATAATATCAAAACATTGAGATGTTTCGGAGGATATACCTGGAACCCTGGGTTTCCTCAAGAAGAATCAAGGCGAATCTGGAAGGGTCTGGATATTTCCATCTTAACCTCCCTCCTTTGGCTATCTCTTTATGGTTATTTCTCGTAGTGATTTGGGGGTCAGCCTTTTAGATTTCAGATTTTCGAATTAACACAAAATTAAGAGTTTAATAATAACGAAACGGACATCGCCTGCCCACCGTACAAGACTTTGGCAGACGAGTAACCGATCAATGCAAACGAGCAACTGTAAAAGAATTTGTGTTCTCTGTTGTACGACCCGTATGGGTGGTTTCTTTTTCCTGTTGACATTGAGAATCGAAACTGTATTATGAAAAAATGGCAAAGTTCATCATCGTTTATACGACCCTGCCAAAAAGGAGAAAGGCAAGACAGCTATCAAAAGTTCTATTAAAAGAGAGACTGATTGCCTGTGCCAACATTTTTAAGATAGATTCCATCTATAGATGGAAAGGTGAGGTGCAAGAGACAGGGGAGTATGGTGTCTTCTTTAAGACAAAAGAGGAACTCTGGACAGATTTGGAATCGAGGATAAAAGAACTCCATCCTTATGAAGTGCCCGCTGTGGTCTCTTTCCCAATTGAAAAAGGCTCAAAGGATTTCTTGAACTGGATCAGCGAAGAGACAAGGAAAAAGAAACCACCCATACGGGTCGTATAACTGTGGTTTATACTTTCCACAGAATTAAGGAAAAAAGACGATCATCCGTGATCTGTACGGGATACGAGTCTTTTTGCAACTTTTACAGCCTGCTGCGCATTCTCGGCATAACCATCTGCACCAATTTTTTCTGCCCAATCTTTACTGACTGGAGCACCACCTACCATCACAAAAAATTTGTCCCTCAGACCTTTCTGCATGAGATATTCAATCAATCTTTTCTGACCTGTCATAGTAGTTGTGAGAAGTGCGGAGGTGCAGATCAGTTCCGCATTTTCTTTTTCGGCGTTTTCGATGAACAAGTGGACTGGAACATCGGCTCCAAGGTCTATGATTTCAAAACCTGATGCATCGAGCATCGCACCCACTAAATTTTTTCCTATGTCATGTATATCACCTTCTATAGTGCCAATTACAATCTTTCCAAAAGAAGGGAGCGATTCTCCACTTTTAAGAATAGCCGGCTGGAGTATCTTTAAAACTTCCTTCATCACTTCTGCCGAACGAATCAACTGGGGAATGAAATATTCACCCTGTTCGTAGAGTTCTCCTGCTTTCTGAATGCCAGGGGCGAAGCCCAATTCTATAGATTGAACAGGATCTATATTCTTTTTAATAGAAGCATTGGCAAGACGCTTTGCCTTTGCGCTGTCGAGCGATACGATAGATTGAGCCATCTCTTCAAAAATATTCAAAGTTCCTCCCTTATTTCAACGGGTATCTCTTCTTTTTTGTGATGACCTACAAGGAAAAGAATACCTCCCATCAGACTGACGAGTATTGTCGTGATATAAAATAGCAGCGAAAGTCCAAGTGCCTGTTCTTTAAGAACCCCTATAGAGGTAAAAAGTAATACAAAACTGGCTTCTCTGAGTCCAACTGCGTTTATAGATATCGGCGCCATTGAGACGATAGAGATGATCGGTATATAAACGAAGAAATAGACGACAGGCACATAAAAACCGAGAGAGTGTGCAAGGGCGAAACAGACGAGAGGGAAACATATTTGAACAAGAAGCGAGATCAAGAACAGATAAAGCGTAGCTCGTTTATAGGTTTTGAAAAGTGTCATACTTTCATAAAGACTGACGAGTTTGCTTCCAAGATTGAAAAATTTAATCCTATTGACTGGATGTTTAACCTTTTCAAATACCCTCCGGTCTAAGATGATAAAGTATAGAATGATGAAGAGGGCGGTCACGAGTATAATTATAGAAAGGAAGAGCGGATTTTTTATTTTTGAATAGATGATTATCATTCCAACTATTGCAACTGCAACCATAGCACCAACAGCTACCACCCTCTCCACCAAGACAGATGCAAGTGCATCCGCTTTTTTTTTCTCAAGTGCTCGCGCAGTGTATGTTGCACGAATTATATCACCGCCAACAGTAGTAGGTAAAAAATTATTGAAAAATATACCAATGAAATAATATGATAGTGCTGTTGTGAATGGAATCTTCATCTCCCTCGCAATAAGGAGAAGTTGCCAGCGATATGTACATAGGATTACGATCACTATGTTAAGCCCGATAGCCAGAGAGAAATATAATGGATGAAGCGAAAATAATAGATGGAGAACCTCTCGAACACTTATTTTCAAAAAAAGGATCCAGAGCAATAAGACCGCAACACCTGTTCTTGCAATTTTTTGGAATTTCTTATTTTGCAAGATGCTAACTACATTCATCTATCTTCTCTCATTTTCTTCAACACATCCTCAAGTGAGAAGTCCCCTAAATCACCCTCTTTCCTTTTGCGCAGGGAGACGGTTTTGTTTTCCAATTCCTTTTTACCAATAATCAGCATATAGGGTATCTTTTTTAGCTCCGCTTCTCTTATTTTGAATCCTATCTTCTCATTTCTAACATCGAGTTCAACCCTGAAATTGTCGGCTACAAGACGGTTATACACGGATGATGCATACTCCTTATATTCATCGGTTACGGTCATAACAATTGTCTGAATAGGAGCAAGCCATAGAGGAAAACTGCCACCGTAGTGTTCAATGAGTACACCGAAGAATCTTTCGAGTGAACCCAAAATTGCTCGATGAACCATAATAATCTGGTGTCTTTTACCATCTTTAGCAACATACTCTACATCGAACTTTTTAGGTATATTGAAGTCAAACTGAATGGTAGTAGCCTGCCATTTCCTTCCCAATGCATCGACCAGTTGCATATCTATCTTGGGTCCATAAAAGACGGCTTCACCCTCTATCCTTCTAAACAAAAGTCCTTTCTTCTGCAATGCTTCCTCCAAAGATTCCTCTGCCAATTTCCAATCATCATCTTTCCCCATATATTTATCGAGGTGATTTGGGTCTCTTACGCTCAAATCTATCTTGAATTTTTTAAATCCAAAGGTATTCAAAATATGCAATGCTAAATCTATCGTATCGACCAATTCGTCTTTTATCTGCTCAGGGCTGCAGAATATGTGGGCATCGTCCTGAGTGAATCCCCTCACCCTCATAGCACCGTGAAGTGTACCCGAGCGTTCATATCTGTAAACGGTCCCGAGTTCTGCATATCTAATTGGCAACTCTTTGTAACTCCTCACCTTTGACTTGAAGACAAGTATGTGGTAGGGGCAGTTCATTGGTTTCAAGACATACTCTTCATCACCTGATTTCAGAAGGTACATACGCTCCTTATAGAAATCGTAGTGTCCTGAGGTCTGCCAGAGTTTTCCTCTCGCTATATGCGGTGTATAGAGAAGTTCGTATCCCCTCTTTCTATGTTCTTTTACCCAAAAATCTTCGATAATTTTTCTAACTATTGCACCCTTCGGATGCCATATAACCAGTCCTGGACCCGCTTCTTCATATATGCTAAAGAGATCCAATTCAGGACCAAGTTTACGGTGATCTCTCTTCTTTGCCTCTTCGATTCGTATAAGGTGTGCGTCAAGGTCTTCTTTTTTCTCATAAGAAGTTCCATAGATTCTTGGAAGCATTGGATTACGCTCATCACCACGCCAGTATGCACCTGCAATGGAGGTGAGTTTAAAATATCTGATTCTACCTGTAGAAGGCACATGAGGTCCCCTACACAAATCCACAAATTCCCCCTCTTCATAAATACTGACTTTAGACTCTTCCATCTCTTCTAAAAGTTCTACCTTATACTTCTCGCCCTTATTTTTAAAGAATTTTATCGCTTCTTCTTTTGATAACTCTTCCCTAATAAAAGAGGTATCCCTTTCTATTATCTCCTTCATTTTCGACTCTATTTTTTCGAGGTCCTCTGGTGAGAATTTGTGTTCAATGTCAAAATCGTAGTAGAATCCGTCCTCTATGGATGGTCCTATACCATATTTAACACCTAAAAAAAGTTCTCCCACCGCATGTGCCATAATATGGGCGGTAGAATGCCAGTAAACCTTTCTGCCCTCTTCGCTCTCAAAACCTAAAAATTCCACTTTGGAACCACTATCTACTGCACTTGAAAGGTCTACCAATTTTCCATTGACCCTTGCAACAATAGGCTCAGTAGAAAATTTTTTACCCTTCATCATATTTAAAAGGTTGACCTTTTTACGACTCATAAGGCGTATTTTAATTTAAAATAACAACTTGTCAACCATTTTTTGCAGAAAACTGTGATTCAGACAGTAGACGCAGATTTACCCCGCACTATAATTTGGTGCTGGATTTACACAAATGTACACAGAAGAACTATAGTCATTAGTGAGAATAAAAATACCAAACCTCCTTGACATATGCCAAATGAGATATATAATACATTTCATGAAATCCATACGGATTATGAAACCCATCGGCAGCGAATTCTATCTACCAGTGCAGATATTCTTCCATCGGAGAAATAACTTTAAAGATTTTCTTCCAAATAAGTTTAATTATTTTTTCAAAAGTGGCAGAGATGCTATAAAAATAAGTATTAAAACATTGGGATTAAAAGCAGGAGATAGAGTTCTTCTACCTTCATACCTCTGTTATTCCATCCTCCAGCCATTCGTAGAAGAGAAGATTGAGCCTCTCTTTTATAAGATTAAACATCCATTCGTCTTGGACGAGTCAGATTTACTCTCCAAATTAGACGATGCGAAGGTCGTTTTTATCATCCATTATTTTGGCTTCCCTCAGAATATAGACTTTTTAAAAGACGAAAAAGTGAAAATAATAGAAGATTGCACACACAATTTTCTCTCTCAGAGCGATGAGAATTTGGGTGAAATTTCAATTGCGAGTCTGCGAAAATTATTCCCTATCTCAGGAGGTGGACTCCTCTCTTCAAAAATCCCTCTAAATTTTAAGCCAAGAAATGATGCAAAGAAATATGCGGTCTCCGTTTTTAAAACCTCAAGTCTTGTATCCAAAAGCCTGCACTACTATTTTCCATACATATTCAACACTGAATTTTTTGAATGGTCTTTCTGGTTTGATAAGAAAGTAGAAGAAATTTTTGATGGATATATCGAACCTTCTTCTATGTCTGAAATTTCAGAAATGGTGCTTTTGAGATTGAACTTTGAGGAGATAATTAAAAAGAGACGGAGTAACTTTTTATATCTTCTCAATAATATAAAAGAAACCGCAAAAATTGAGTTTATCTTCCGAAGACTCCCTTCTGGTGTAGTTCCACTCGGTTTTCCTGTATGGGCAAAGGACAGGTTGGCTTTAAAGTACAAACTCCTTAAGAACAGGATTTATCCACCGATTCATTGGGAATTACCAGCCACAATACCCAAGACTGCATTCGTTGAGAGTTACAAACTATCAAACCATGTTTTGACCTTACCCGTAGACCAGAGGTATACAGAAAGGGATATGGAGAGAATTGTTAAGGTTATAGATGAACCCCACACCAAATCATGGTGCGGGGTGAATACACGCAATAAAAGAAAAGTAGGGGTCGTAACAGGTTCCAGAGCGGAATACGGCTTGCTCTTCCCGCTTTTGTCTGCCCTCAAAAGAGATAGAGAGTTGAAACTTTCCCTCCTGGTTACAGGAATGCATCTTTTTTCTGAATTTGGGTTGACTGTTGAAGAGATAAGAAAAGACGGTTTCAAAATTTCTGCAACTGTAAATTTACACTCCACGGGATGCTGTGCATTGGGTGGAGACAGCGGAGCGGATATATCGAAATCAGTTGGCATTGGAGTGGTCAAGTTTACAGATATTTTTAACACTCTAAAGTTAGATTTTGTTCTAATACCTTGCGATCGGTGGGAAATGCTTTCTGCTGCCATTGCTGCTTCTTTTATGCAGATTCCTATCGGACACATTCATGGCGGGGATGCGACAACAGGTGGATGCATAGATGAACCTATAAGACATTCCATCAGTAAATTCGCACACCTCCATTTTCCTGCCACAAAAAGATCTGCTGAAAGATTAGCAAGAATGGGAGAAGAGAGATGGCGGATACATATCGTTGGACCATTAGGTATCTATGATATGGGTTGTGTAATAGATAGGAAAAAGAGTCTGTTCCGAAAATATGGATTGAATACTGAAGAGCCGCTGATTCTATTCATTCAACACCCTGTCAGTGTGCAACAGGATAAAGCAGGTATACAGATGGAACAAAGTCTAAAAGCTATAAAAAGACTCAAAATACAAACACTTCTCATCTATCCAAATTGTGACCCAGGTGGTAAGGAAATGATAGAAGTGATAAAGAAATATCAACATCTTCCATTTCTTCATATCTGTAAAAGCCTTCCATTTCGAGACTATCTGAGTGCACTCAAGTATGCGGATGTTATTGCTGGAAATTCAAGCAGTGGTATTGTAGAAGCACCGTTCTTTGGAACCCCTGTGGTGAATATTGGGATAAGACAGAGGGGGAGAGAAAGGGGGGAAGGAATCATGGATGTTCCACATAAATATCTCTCAATCTCAAAAGCAATAAGAGAAATTTTGTCCAACCCGAAATTAAAAAAAGGTATGAGCACTCCATTTAAACCTTATGGAGGGGCAAAGACCATTATTGAAGTTATAAAAAAGACAAAAATCACGCCCAGACTCTTGATGAAGAGACTTACTTATTGAAGATGTACGAGATTTACAATACTTCGGAGCCAGAGTGGAAGTCTATTACAAAAAACAGTGACATTCATTATTCTTCACAATACTGCCATCTGTATGAAAAAGTTTTTGGATGGAAAGCGGAACTATTTCTTTGGAAGAGTGACAGAGTATATGTGATATACCCCTACTTTGTCAGAAAGATAGATTCGCATAACTATGATATTATTTCAACCTATAACTATGGAGGACCGCAATTTCATTCTAAGAAAAATCCATCTAAAAGATCTATCGATGAATTTCTCAACGACTTTCATAACTACTGTCTATCAAAGAAGATAGTATCAGAATTTGTAAGATTTCATCCGCTCTTCAAAAACCACAGACCATTTAAATCTACAGGACTTTTAGAAAAAAATAGGGAAGTTGTGTGCATAGATCTTTCTTTAAGTGAAAAAGAGATATGGTGTGGTTTCAATCACGCATGCAGAAAAAATATAAACAAAGCAGTCAGGGAAGGTGTAAAAATTTTCGAGTCAAAAGATAGCACCCATCTTGAAAAATTCTACTCCCTCTATATTCACACTATGGAAAGAGATAGGGCTAAAAAATTCTATTTTTTCCCTTGTGGGTTTTTTGAGGACATTGCAAAAATTCTTGGGGACAATGCTTCTTTTTTCTTTGCAAAATATCAAGATAAAATAATAGCCGCTGTATTATTCCTCCACTCTTCTGATATTATATATGCCTTCTTGGGCGGAGGCGATGAAAGTTTTTTTCATGCAAGACCAAATAATTTGCTCATTTACGAGGCAGCACTCCGGGCAAAGGCGAATGGATTCAAGTATTTTATTTTAGGGGGTGGCAAAGACCCTGATGATGGTATTTACCGATTCAAATCATCTTTTTCAAAAAAGACCTTACCATTCTACATCTACAAAAAAATACATATCGAGGATGCATACAACAGACTCGTTGCAGAAAGGAGGAAGCAAGAGAGTAAAGCGGGAAGAGAAATCATTGCGGGAGACTTTTTCCCGGAGTACAGAAAATAAAGTCAAAAATTGGACGCTGATTAACGCAGATTAATATGATAAATGAAGAATGCAAATTATTTTCTTTTTTTCATTTTGCAATTGAGGCTGTCCAAAAAGAGGCAAATTCCTTTTCATCACTGCGAGGCGAAGACGAAGCAATCTCGTTAGGCAGGCGAAACAATCTCATTGCTTTTTCCTTATTTCTCTTTTTAATCTGTGTAATCTGTGGCTGTCTTTTTCCTTGACAGATTGAGAAAATTTGTTATATAAATATAAGACAATTTTTGTAAGAAGATTGCAAGGAGGTAAAAGCGATGTGTAAAGATCCAATCAAGCATTTAGAGGAATTTCAAACCAATCAGGAATGGCTTATGGAACACTTTGATGAAATTCTAAAAAAATATAATGGTAAGTTTGTTGCTGTTTGGGGCGAAGGTATATTTGCTGCTGATGAGGATTTAATTGCACTCCGAGAGAAAATACATAAGAAGGGAAAGCCAAGAGCGGTCTATGTGGAATATGTAACTGATAACCCACCGGAATTGATATTGTGAAAATTCATGGATTTTTCAGAGATGACATTGGATTTATAAGAGTCCATATGAATTCAAGTGTGGCAGATATAGATGAAAACATTGCCTTTTTGGTGGATACTGGAGCAAGCAAGACTGTCTTGCTTGATAAAGATGCTTTATTGTTGGATATAGACTATAATCGACTAAGAAAATTTGACCGAAATTTAAGTGGTATTGGTGGGTCAGTAGAGACATATATAATAGATGATACGGTTCTCTGTTTTAAGTCAGACCAAGGAAAAGTGGAATTTAACTGCCCTATTTTTGTAGTAAGGCATGATTTAGATAAACTATCAAAGGATGAGCGAATTAAGATACTATCAATTCCCTCAATAATAGGTCGTGATATTATCGGGAGGTTCAAATTGGTATATACTATAGAGAAAGAAGAATTGATCTTCCATGAATTGGAAAGGAAAGCATGATGTTTAAGAGAGATGCTGTAAAAGTAGGCATGATTTCAAATCGTGTAAAATAAAGCAGGTCAAGATGTTAAGACAATTTACGAATCTTTTTATCGGAATGGTAATGCTCTGCTGGGTGGCTAACCTGTTTGCCCATACTTCTGACACCCTCTGGACAAAGACTTACGGAGGAGCAAGTTATGAAGAAGGTAGGGCTGTTCAACAGACCTCCGATGGGGGATACATCATTGCAGGATTTACATATTCGTTTGGTGCAGGTAAATCTGATGTTTATCTAATAAAGACAGATACACACGGTGATACGTTCTGGACAAAGACCTATGGAGATACAAGTAATGATGAAGGCTATTCAGTTCAACAGACTTCAGATAGTGGATACATTGTTGCAGGATATACATCTTCGTTCGGTGTAGGCAAGCGTGATGTTTGGCTTATAAAGACAGATTCTCTTGGTGATACCCTCTGGACAAAGACTTATGGAGGAACTAATGATGAAGCAGGCCGTTCAGTTCAACAGACCACTGATGGTGGATATATCATTACAGGAGGAACAGAATCGTTCAGTGCAAGTGGTAAGGATGTTTATCTAATAAAGACAGATTCACTTGGATATTTCCCTTGGACACAGACATATGGAGGGACAAATGATGATGAAGGTTGGTCAGTTCAACAAACCTCTGATGGCGGATACATTGTTGTAGGAGAGACATGGTCGTTCGGTGCGGGTAACTGTGATGTTTGGCTTGTAAAGACAGATTCAAATGGATATCCCCTCTGGACACAGACTTACGGAGATACGCTCTATGATAAAGGCTATTCAGTTCAACAGACCTCAGATGGTGGATATATCATTGCAGGAGGAACAGAATCGTTCGGTGCAAGTGGGGTTGATGTTTGGCTTATAAGGACGATCAAAAATATCCCTCCCTTTAACTTAATTTCTCCCTCAGATTCCTCGATGCTCTCTACAACAAGGCCAACCTTTATATGGGAATCTTTAAATACCCCTGCAGGAATAAAGAATTACGAAGTTTTTATTGATGATACATCAAGAGCCAGTATTCTTGGCACCATCTGGACAGCAGATTATGATTTGTCAGATGGTTTTCATAACTGGTATGTTGTTGCTAATGATAGTTTCGATGATACAACCCAATCCAACCAAATTTGGACTATTTATATTGACGCATCTCCACCGCTAATTGATTCCACAACCGTTTGGTGTGATTCAAGTTATATTGGTCCTTTCCCTGTTTATACCAAGGTTACAGACATTAGTGTTATTGATACTGTTATTCTCTATTTCAAAAGAACAGAAGATCCTCCATGGTTTTCCACTGAAATGTCAGATAGTACAAACAACTGGTATTACGGAGAAATACCTCAGGTTTTTTTACTAGATGATACCGTAAAATATTATATCTACGCAAGGGATGTACTTCAGCCTGCAAATGAATCTACGGACCCACTTGGTGCACCTGCAAACTATTATTCTTTTGTTGCAAATACCGTTGGTGTAGAAGAATCTTTTACAAAGTCTGATATTGATAGATTTTCTTTCTCAGTTAATTCTCCTGCAAAAGGAAAGATTCTTTTCAAATTTTCTCTTCCTGAAAAAAGTAGGATTTCTTTAAAGATTTACGATGTAGCAGGGCGAGTTATTGCTATACCTGTGTCAGGTGAATATTTATCTGGCTCTTACAAGATTCCTTTCAAACCTGAAACAAAAGGAATTTATTTTTACAAATTGCAATCATCTTATCAGAGAAAAACAGGGAAAGCGGTTATTTTTTGAAGACCAAGTTTTGGTATTTTGTAAAACAGAAATATAAGGAGGTATATACAAAACAATTTAGCTTGAAACTTTTCAAAAATTGGAGAGACTGTCAGAATCAAATAAAATTTATAACTTGTATTAAGAATCTTCTGATGCTTTATCAAGTAAAAAATAAAGGTTTGACCCACCATCTGTTTTTCTGGCTAAATGCAGAGTTTGCCTGTCGAAATGAATGAATAAATTATGAAAGGAATATCAAATACAGTGATTAAACCACATATTTCCCCTGATTCTCTTTTCTTTATGGCCTTTTATGGGTTTGAATTCAAAAAAGAGCTCTGTTATAATTTGGCAGGTCGTGGCATCCCTATAAAGATGGGAAAACCTCAAAACCAATGGGAAGAAGGTGAGAAGAAAAATAAAGTTGTTAGATTCACTCGAATTCTTCCTCTAAATAACCTTAGCAATATTATAGACAAAGGCATACAAAACCATGAAATAAAACTTTGTACTACCTCCAGAAATGTAATCTTAAAAACACCTTCACTCATAAAAAGACCCCTTGTGTTTCTGCCAGTTCACATAACAGGACTTGATCCTGTAAGAGATTATTCCTGTGCTCTGGAGGAGTGGTGGGAAAAAGAAAAAGAGGTCTTTGATGAAATAAAAGAAGCTTATGTAAGCAGAAAACTTTCGGTTAACATAAAAAAAGTTCTGGAATGCGTCAAAAGAGGCTATGGTCCAGATCTCCTGCGATTCAACGAAAGAGTGGGCAATATTCTTCTTTTCTATCCCTACAATGTTGTTAGAGTGAGACAAATACCAAATAAGTACTACAGATTATTTGAAATTGATAGATCCCCAGATCATCGATGGGATTACATTGTATCGATTAATATTAGAAATGGAGAAGAGGTTATTTGTGCTTACTCCGAAGTAGTTCCTAAAGACAAACGTTTTATCGAAGTTACATATCATGAGCCTGCGAGTGAGGGGATAATAACTTTGACGCCTCTTGAGGGTCCTTACAAAGGGCAATGTATTTACAGGGAGAATTTCACACTAGTGCGACAAATAATAGTAGATATGCAGGCATTGAGCGACCGTGTTGTTATCAAAAACAGAGTATTCGATAGATATAGCTCTACTAAAATCATATCAGGAAGCTTTAAAGATGACCCATGGGTAGAACTCCAGAGAATTTATAGGACAGGAGAAAAAACTCCTCAGCTGAATTTTTATTTTCATTCCAACAGAATAGAACAAGCAAGAGAGGCAGTGCGAAACCTAATACAAAACCATACAGAGGAATATATCTACATATGGGATCCTTTCTTCGATATAACTTCAGCAGAATGGTTGCTTCCATTTATACAATGTGTCTCACCACTCAAGATTCGGATAATGACTTCTTTAGATAAAGACGAACGAAGGAACAAACTTAAAGAATCTCTAAAAAGACTACAGAAAAAACTAAATCTCGATTTGGAATGTCGTAATATTCTTACTAAAGGAGGAAACCGGGCATTTCATGACAGATTCATCATTACTAAAGACCGAGCATGGATGCTTGGGAACTCTCTCGATGCTATTGGCGAATCATATACTGGCATCGTTCAATTTCCATATTATGAGGACTTGAAAAATGATTTTGAACGAATATGGAATGGCATGGTATTACATCCCGCTGGAAAGGGAGCACCAAAATCTTACAAAATAATTGACCTCTTTCCTATTGAGAAGAAACTCGTAAAGGGCAAAAGGGAAAGAAAAACTCAATTTGCAGGATGGGAAAGAGTTATTCAAATTACCATTGGACTTGGCTCTACCAATAAAAATAAACTTATCAAAGAGGCAATTTCCAAAGGTCTATTGATTAAAAATGAAAGAAATTGTCCTACATTTTCCCAAGAGAAGAATTGGCAAAAAAGAGTTGTAGAAGAAATGTTAATGCAGATTTCTCATACTCAATGTTCGATTAGAGAAGCCAAACGCAACCTTACAGCGTTTCTGAATTGGACATACCATCAGACTACCGAATATCAAGAGTATCTCCCCAGAATTTTAGAAAAAGAAAAAATAAGGAAACAGCTAGAAACTATTTCGTTTGCGTTATTGGAGGAACTAATAAGACGAGAGGAATGGGCGTCTGGATATATCGAGAAAGAGAAAGAGGGATACCAGCAGTTAGATAAAAGATATAAAGAAGCTCAAAGATTAAAGGAAGTATGGGACATCATAGAATCGATTGAGAGATTTGCTTCTTACATGCACTCTCTTGACCACAAGGTTCAAGTTCTTCTATTGCTTATCTCTCACTTCTCTCAGAGCAAAGTTCTAGAATTCTTTGAGAAATATCCTAACCCTTACCTGCTTACCTATTACTTTGTAGTTATGAAACGCAATAAAGAAATCAATGAACTAGAAATTTTTCTCCGCAGTGCTTCAATTTTAGTATGGGGCGCAGCCGCAGAGTATTGCTGCTCAAGGACTATGGATAAAGTAAATCCCAGGAGTTTCCGTTTCTTAAGAGCGGAAGACATAAATAATGACGAATCTAAAATTCAGGAAAAAGGGGAACAAGATCTAAAATGGTTGCTCACAACTCTACTTACGGAACCAACAGAACAAAAAGTAACCTTTTGGGAGCTGTTTTTGGATAAATTAATTTTTTTCAAATCCACTCTTTCTAAACAAACAAACTTCTTGCAGGTTAAAAAGATATATCAAAAATTTGAGAATATCATCATTGAGTATTTAATTGATCATGTATTCTCACAGAAAAAAGGCCAATTGTTTCTCCTAACATTTTTGGAAGCATTAAAAACTTCCAAGAGAGATATTGCATTAATAACCTTTGCAGATAAGCTTAAACGGCAGTTTTACAAGAATAAAAATCAAGAATCTGCTCTCCTTATATCCAGAGAAATTGCTAACCATTTTAAAGAAAGGATTTCTTTGTCTCGAGAAGCCTATCTAATAATACTTGACCCTGTTGAGGAAATAAATTATCTTCTTATCGTATCTCAAGCAATTTATGATCTACTTAAGAAGGAAGTTCCTCAGTGGTTCTGGGAGAATATCTTGGTAAATTCAATAGAAAAAGACATGGACGAGCAGTGGTATAACCTCAAGTATGATAGATGGTATAAAGCATTTCAATATTATATTTACGCCTCAATTTTTGGGTTATTTCTTGGCATTGAATTATCGGGGATCAACATAAAAGAAGCAAGAACTCTCATTAAAAATATATGGGAAAAATATCTTTGTTACGCAAAAGATCTAGAATGGCGAGTTCAGTATGACACTTTAGGAATAGAGAAGAATAAATTTTCTATTAATAATATCTCGGAAGAATTAGGACCAAACGCAGGTATTTTCGCACTCTTTTTTACCATTCTTGGTCAAACTTTCTCAGTAATTGAGAAAGAAGATTACTGTAAATATATTGAAGAGACTCTCCCTACTTTACTCGATATCTCGCACATAATTCGTCTTCTGGCACAAGGGGAAAAGACCCCCGAAAATAACAAACAAATGCTCAAAAAAGTAGTTGAATCTCCAGATTTTCCATACCGTGTAAAACAAGCAAAACAAAAAGGAGAAGAAGAATTTTTAATTAAACGCCTAAAGGAAGCAAAATTACCTGATCTTGCAGAGTTGCTGAAAAATGTCTCTTAATCTGAAATGCGTGAATGTATTGATGAACAACTCTCTATCTTCATTAATAGTTCTTGTCCCTTACTAGAAAAATTACACATTGCAAAAGGGCAACTCTCTAATAGACCACTTGAGATTTTCCTTGAAACAGAAGACATCTCAGATAAATGTTCAAATGCTAAGACTGCTATCAAACAAATTGTAAAAAATAACTCATTATTATTGGATTCCTCTCCTCTTGAAAGAATGATTGAGATGCAAATAGGTCTAAGACTCACAGAATATCGAGATCACTTCTGCCATTCTCTCTATGTTTTTCTGATAGGACTGTATATTTCCCAATATTCTTCTTTCTTCCAAAGGGAACTAAAGAAAAGCGGACTTGATCAAAATCAGGATAGATTTTTAAAAACATGGCTTTATGCTTCTCTATTTCATGATATAGGTTATATCTTTGTAGGGAAGTTGAAAAAGTATATGTACGAAAGTGCGCGAGATCTCGATTCTATCTTCGAAACCCGTGCATCTTGGATAGAACATACCCCGTACTCTTTTTCTCTCGAAAACTTGTTGGGAAATTACATCAGTGAAGACACATTCAAAAAAACTGCCGAGGAAACATGGACTCCACTATTGAATTCCACTTCTCACGGCGGCATCAGTCCTGTAGATGCTCTTACCCCCGAAAACAGTGGAATATGGTCAATAATAGGAGATTTCGAGCAAAAGATTAATCTCTCTCAGTTTGCAGTAAAGTCTTATTATGATGCTTTGAGAAAGAAAGGAAATGAAAATGCAAGAAACGGGAGAAGGAAGGAATATTATGATCATGGAATTCTGAGCGCTGCTTTGCTCTATAAACTGTCTTATGCTTATTATAAACTTTACATGATACTCTTGAACAGAGCAGGGAACATTCACAGGAGTTTTGAGCAGAATTTTAATGACCAACTCGGATTTATGAAATTGGCAATCCCACCCATTGCGATTCATCATGTAAGAAATAACATCTTGTCCGATTGGCAAAGAAAAAAACACAGGTTGCAGTGTTTAAATAACTTTACTTTCAAGATCAAAGATGCTCCACTTGCGTTCCTGTTAATTCTATCTGACGAAATTCACAGCTGGGAACGTCCATATTTTCAAGAAGATCAGATTGAGAAGGCAGGTTTGCCGAAAGGAAAGGATATATCCTTGACTCTTGATAAGGGGGTGTTCAGATATCATTGGAAGAAAGACGAAATAAGTTACCGTAATTTTATAGAAAGTACAGAGAAAATCCTCAACATCGAGGAAGTGCGGAGAATAGTCAAACGGGGTAGACATTTCTGATTAAAACATCCAACAAGAACCTTTCCATACCCTCAAATCTTTAAAAATCCATTGGGGACGGTTTTCGGAAATCATTGAATCTTAATGATTACAAAATCCCACCCTTGGGGTGGGATTGAAATATAAAAAATGAGATTGCCACGAGCACCTGCGGTGCTTTCGCAATGACAGGCGAACTTGAAAATTCGGGGACGGTGCTTGACAATTTGACATTTTATCCCAGATGCACACAAGGTTGCAGACTCGGATGTATATTACAAGAGCCCGCTTGGATACACTCCATCAAGAAAAAATTTTCGCAAATCCTTCACACCATTCGTAAAAATTAGAGTGTGTTTCCATTTATACATTAAAACATATTTTTATTGACATTCATCTTTCTTTGTATATCTTAATAGAAGTATGCAGGACAATAAAAGAGAGAAGGCATTAAAAATCTTGGCGGATATCGAGGATATTGAACCTTCCGATACTGTTTATGCCAAAATCGGAGATAAATTAAGCCAGGTCTATAACCTGCTGAAGGAAGCCGGAGACACTGAAAGATTAACTAAATGTCAGTGGGACAGGTTAGCTTTCGACCTTCATGCCCAATGGGGTGTTCTTTATAAACCTAATACCCGATTTGTTCCTCTGATTGAAACGAGCAAGGGTAAATATCCCGACCCCGGCCAGATTACCGATGAGGCTTTCAATTATTATTTCGAAAGAGCGCAGGAATCAAAAAACCCTGTTCTAAAAGCGCGATATTTTGATATTTTGTTTGAATATTGGGAGAATGCTTCTGAGGATAAGAGACTAAAAATTGCTGATGGTGTAGTTGATTCTCATTTAGAACTCGCAAAACTCTGTGAAACTGTGGAAGGAGCGGAACTTCTATTGACTGATTGCTATCATCGTGCAGTAGCAGGTTGTTTATCGTTTAATTTGAAGCCAAAGTTAACTAAAATTATACCAACGATAGAAGGAATTATTGATCTTCTTCAGAAACAAAATAAGGAGCGCTATGTCCTTGACCTGGTTGAAATCTTATTTTTGATTAAAGGGAGTAAACTTGGAAATTTAATTTCAAATTCTTTATTAGATAAGTTTAAAAAAATATTGTATATTATACAAACTTCCTTTAAAGATAAAAAAAATCTTCATCTTCGGAGAGAAACACTAAAAATAATTGTCAATCTTGATCGGTTAAGGAAAAATGACACAGGTATACAGAATGCACGCCTCGAATTTGCACGATCTTTTGAGGAAGAGGCAGAATTTCATACTGAAACAAAACCCCCCAGTTTTTTACTTCGCGCACATTTCCTTGAGCTCGCAATGCGCGAGTATATGAATATAGGTGAGGAGAAAAAATTCAAAGAATTAAAAGCAGAAATCCGAAAGGCATACAAAAAAGCGAAGGAGAGCGGTGAATTTAAAAAGATAGAAGCAACTATTGGAGTCCCCAAGAAAAAAATTAACGAGATTTGTAATTATTTTGTTAATCAATCTTCTCTTTACGATTCCCTAAAGCTTTTAGCTAACCATCCAACCCTTGTTCCCAATGTTGCTAAAGCTGAGAAGGAAGTAGAAAAAGAAATAAAGGGGTCTATCAGGCATCTTGTATCCACTACTCCAATTGCTGATGATTTAAAAGTTGCTGATATTAAAGGAGAAAAAGATAAATTCAGATGGTCATTGAATCGTCATATTTTATTTTACATAAATATTCAAACTACTTTGATTCTTAAAGAAGTGATAGACCGTCTACGTGCTAAAAAAGGACTTGATACTGAATCATTAATGGAATATTTTGCAACATGGGGACTTATGGATCCAGAAAATTTGAGTGTAATAGAAGTCGGTTTCGAGTCCTATTTTAATGAAGACTATGTTAGTGCACTCCATATACTTGTTCCACAATTTGAAAGTTTTCTAAGGCGTTTATTGGCAAGAGGCGGGGCTGATATTACCAGATTTTATGCAGGCGGCTTTGAAGAAAAGACATTCGGAAGTTATTTATCTCAACCAGAAGTAAAAGATATTCTTGGAGATGATTTAACTACTTATATAAGTGTTGTAATGACAGAAAAAACAGGATGTAACCTGAGAAATATTGTAGCACATGGACTTTTGAGTAAGGCTTCCTGTACTCGTGAACTTGCTGATACAGTATTCCACCTTTTTTTAATACTTACCCGTTTTACTTTAACTGATAGTAAATCAAAAAAGGAGGATTAATATGGAGTTAATAACCGAGTCACTAACTGTAGAAAGAAAATATGACCTTTTTATAAAACCTCAAAAAGACCCTTGTGAAGAGCACGAAGAACTTAGTAAACCTTCTAAATTTCTGAAAGAGAATAAAGAAATAGAATCATTTGAAAATTCAGAATATGTGAAAGAAATAAAAGTACATCCTTTGCCTCTCCAAATCTTTGAGGTGCGAGATTGGGAGAGAATGAAAAAAATATCAGAAAA
Source organism: bacterium (assembly GCA_030619885.1). GTDB lineage: Bacteria > Hydrothermota > DG-26 > JAUXAN01 > JAUXAN01 > JAUXAN01. The sequence goes on along the minus strand of JAUXAN010000014.1, from coordinate 9,025 downwards.
ACTCAATGCCCTTGAGGCTGTCTTTGGTATGTTGAACGAATTAACTCCTGAACAAAGAGAGGCTTTTGAAAAAGCGGTCAAGAGGAGGCCTTTTTTCAAATGACATATATGCTTGATACAAATATTATTACAGCAATCTTAAAGGGTAATGAGAGAGTAAAGAAGAAAATCCAAGAAGTCATATTAGAGGGAGAAGAGATTTTTATAAACGGCATCAGTTATTATGAAATAAAACGAGGTCTTTTAGCAAAGAGTGCTACAGCGCAGTTAGAAAAATTTGAACTACTTTGTAAAAAATTTGGGTTGTTATTGTTAGATACTAAATCTGTCTTTAATGAAGCCGCAGAGATATATGCAAATTTGCAGAAAAAAGGAGACCTGATTGAAGACGCAGATATTTTGATAGCTTCTTCAGTAAAAGTACGGGACTTTGTTCTCGTATCGGATGACAGTGATTTCGATAGAATTCAAAGGCTAAAAATTGAAAATTGGCTGACTTGAAGAGAATGTTTTAAACAAAACCCGGGAATGGTGCTTGACATTTGACCTCTTATACCAGATTGTGCGTAAAGAAACCCCAAATTAAAATACTAGCAAACTTTGGGATTTGGAAATTGGGATTTACTTTGAATTTTGGATTTGGTAACATTGGGATTTCTTGGATTCACGCATTATTTGGCTTTATATCATATATTCTTTTATCTTATCTCTCTCCATTTTTTTAGCAAAGATTGTCTTTTTTTCTTTTCCCCTCTTTCCAAAAACCACCTTTATTTCCTTCTCATTTTTACCTTTGCTGTAACTTGCTGTTAAGGATGCGGCAGTGCAAATAGTCGAATCTTTAATAGATGTAGAAAAGAGTAATATGACTACAGGACCTACATAATCTACAACTCGAAAAATATAGTCATCTCTTGCACAGAGGTTTAAAAGCATATTGTTTTCGATTTCGTTTCTTCCCACAACTACCTTGCACCCGTCGTTCAGCCTGAAATGTCTGCCATATCTCAGAAGGTAAATCTTCTCTATTGAGAACTCATCATTATCCATTGTATCCTTTATCCTTTTTGAAAATATGGGGTCGGTCAAAAGACAACCTCCAGAGGGTGTTGGATAGTCCTTTAATCCATATTTCTTTGCTAACTCTAATTGAGGTTTTCTCGACCTCCCTGATATATCCAATAGTTTCTTCCTATCTATAATCCCCTCCACTTCTGGGATGGTAGGTTTCAATAGTTTAGCCGATAAAGGTCTTACGACAATTCCTCTCATTTCGGAATCTCTATCTATTATATTCAACGCATCTTTTCTCTGTGACATTGGGCGCTCGCCCACTACTTCGCCTGTAGCGATGAACGATGCCCCTATTTCGTCCATATATTCTTTAGCCCGTTCAAACATAGCTATCTTGCAGTCTATGCAAGGGTTTAAATTCTTTCCATATCCATATCTTGGATTTTTGACCAATTCTAAATATTCCTCACCGATGTTGATAACTTTTAGAGGAAATTCAACAGGGGGAAGATCTGCTTTGGGTAAAAATGGGGTAGTGAAATTTATTGCAAATATCTTTATACCCTGTTCTGAAAGGATTTTACAGGCAAGGATGCTGTCGAGCCCACCCGAGTATAATAGAACACACTTTCTGTTCATCTATAATGAAAGTATAAACACGAATTTTTCATTCACCCCGCTCTTATGCATCAGCTCTCATCTCTTTTAATTTAGTAACCTGCTTTTCGATCTCTTCATCCTCTATCTTTTTGAATAATATACCAGGATTTCGCACATTCTTTCCCGTCAGTTTATTATCCGCTGAATTTTTCCATACACTTTTCTCAATACCAAGAGATTCTCGAATCTTTTTAGCAGAAAAAGGAAGGTATGGTTCAAGAACTGTTCCAAGTGTGGCTATCAAACTGCAGCACAGTGCGATAGTCTTTTCACTTACTTCAACATCGTTCTTCCTCGTTTCCCAGGGTCTTTTGTAATCGAAATACCTATTCCCTTCACCTGCAAGTGACATAATTTCCTTTAACCCCTTTTTGAATTCAAATCTATCTATCAACTCACCTACTGTTTTTGGTAACACCTCGATTTTTTTAAAAAACTTCTTATCCTCTTCATCCAATTTATGAGATGGGGGTATCCTGCTGTCGAAGTATTTAATTACGAAAGTGAAGGTGCGATTTATAAAATTTCCGAGGATATCAGCCAGTTCATTATTATTCCGAACTTGAAAATCTTTCCAGGTGAAATCTGAATCTTTAGTTTCGGGATTATTTACAGCGAGTGTATACCGCAAGGGATCCGGTTCAAAATCATTTAAATATTCTGGCAGCCACACTGCCCAGTTTCTTGAGGTGGACAATTTTTCGCCTTCTATATTCAAAAATTCGTTTGCAGGAATTTCAGATGGGAGGATATAATCCTTATGAGCCAAAAGCATTGCTGGCCATACGATTGCGTGAAAGACTATATTGTCCTTCGCCAAAAACTGAACAAGTTTGGTCTCTTCATTTTGCCAATAATCCCTCCACAGATTAGCATCCCCCTTCTTCTCTGCCCATTCTTTTGTTGACGAGATGTAACCTATGAGTGCTTCGAACCAGACATATATTACCTTTCCTTTTGCTTCTGCAATGGGAACACTAACACCCCAGTTAAGGTCTCTCGTTATCGGCCTCTCTTTCAACCCTTCGCGAAATAGACCGCTGCAGAACATAATCACATTCGACTTCCAATGTTTCTTTCCACCAATCCACCCCTCCAGTTTCTTCTGATAACTGGATAGATTGAAGAACCAGTGTTTTGTTCGTTTAATCATCGGATTCCCACCACAGATTTTGCATTTAGGCTCGATTAAAATAGTAGGCTCAAGCCATTTTCCACATGCTTCGCACTGGTCGCCCCTCGCATTGGGACTCCTGCAGTAAGGACAGATACCCTCCACATATCTATCTGCAAGAAATCTCTTACATTTTGTGCAGTAGAACTGTTCAACAGTTTTTGGTTTAATATCGCCGGCTTCATAAATCCTTGTAAAGAAATCCTGTGCAGTCTTATGGTGGAGAGGGTATGAAGTACGGGAGAAGTTATCGAAGATTATTCCGAATTTCTTAAAACTTTCAGCCATTCTCTTATAATATTTAGTCGTGAATACCTCTGGTGAAATACCGACCTGTTCGGCGGTGATGGTAACGGGAACACCATGCTCATCAGAGCCGCAGATGTGTATTATATCATCTCCTTTCAATCTATGGTATCGAGTGTATATGTCGGCTGGCAGGTAAGCGCCTGCTAAATGTCCAAGATGTATATCCCCATTTGCATAGGGGAGTGCAGATGTAACCAGTAATCTCATCCTCCTATTTTTACCCCATCCTTGCTGATTCCCTCTTCAATCCCATCTTCGTACTTGATGAATATCCTTTCCTTGAATATATCTATCGTCGATACTACTCCTTTTCCTCTCTCTGTAGTAACGGGTGTTCCAATCGGAGGATATTTTTTTAGTTCTTCTACATAATAATCTCTTTCAAACGCCAGGCAGCAGGCGAGTCTTCCACACGCCCCTGCCATCTTCAACATAGATAAAGAAAGGTTCTGTTCTTTAACAGTACGAATAGAGACGGGTTGAAAGTTGGACAAAAAAGTTCTGCAGCATAGATCCCTCCCGCAGGGGCCCAATCCGCCGTGCAGTCTTGCATGCTCCCTCACGCCTATTTGATGTACTCCAATATTCATTGAATACTTCTTTGAAAGGTATTCCACGATGGATTTAAAATTGATTCTCTTGGCAGCAGTGAAATAGAAGGTTAATTTACGATGATCAAACTGATATTCTACAAAAGCAAGTTTGATTGGTTGGGCGATTTCTTTCAGTCCTTTTTTACATTCCGAATAGACTCTCTCTTCAAATTTTTTATTCTCTTCAAATATTTTGATATCGGCTTCAGTGCATCTTCTAAGGATTTCCCCTTTGCTTCTTTTGGCAGCTGTCTCTGTTCTTACTACCTCACCTATTTTTTCGCCTTTTGATAGCTTACAGATAACACAATCACCCACTTTTATATCAATACCATTGGGTTCTTTAAAATGACCCTTTTCCCAATTTCTAAATATAACTTCGTTCATCTTGTAGAAAATATTTCTCTAAAATTTTTTCCATCCCAACTGATAATCGAATACTCTCCCCCCTCTACTGGCGTGAGGATTTCTTCTGTTCCATCTTTATCCGTATCATAGAAGACTGAAGTGCTACGGTAAACTTTTCTCTCTCCAGATGTCTCCCACAATTTACTGTAGACTCCATCCTTTATCGTATAGAGCAATATTTTATTTCCCTGCCGGACAATCTCCTCCGGGCAACCATCACCATTCACATCTCTACCCGCTGAAGGGATACGTGGTAGAGTGGAAGGAGAGATAGTCGCTTTTAGTATCCACGAGGAAGTATTAAGGTTGCGGTCTATCTTACCACTTATCATTTCTGCATCTTTCGAGTTTTTGAATGCACCCACCCTTACCCTGTTCCAGTCTGATTCTGGCAATGTGAAGATATATGATGGATAACCTAACGACAATATTTTTGAAGCGACCTTCTCCGCTATCGTCCTATCTTTACATGAACTAACCTGAATTGTATAGCATTCAATCTCCGTTTTATGAGGTAGCACCCGGAGGGTGTCGGGTTTTTTATCTGTAGTATCTATGTACGATGATTGAATCGTTATGGTATCCCTTTCGCACAGGATAAAATTAGAGATTGAGGCAGATACAGTAATGGAATCTGTAATTTCTTTCCTTGCCACATTGACCACTGATATATTTTTGTCGATAATCCATAGTGTCGTTTCTTTGGGGGATAGAAAAATTCGCCTTGGCTCGTGTGGTAGACCAATCGTTCCATAGGCACTGTCAACTGTGGCATCGAGGAATATGAGTGCATCGATAGTCCGCTGAATAATGTACGCATGTGTGCCATCTCTCGAAAATACAATATCTTCGGGTATACCCTGAGTCAAAAGTTCATACATAACTCTATTCTGTGCTCGGTCAATAACAGATATTGCGGTTGGTCTTGTCTGAAGACAATATATCTTTTCTCCCCCAGGGTTACTCACAAATTTTCTGCACACCCCGGATAGACTTATTTCTGCTATCTTTTCCAAATTTTTTGAGTCGAGTGATATAACTCTATTTTTTAATAAAAGATATATTCTCTCTCCAAAAGGGGTGAGTAAAAAATCGGCTACTTCATCACAGATTGTCTCTCTCTCCACTTTTTTCTTTTGAATATCTACTACCTTGAGCAAGTTTCTATTCTTAAATTTAGTTAGTGCATAGATCTTATCTCCTCTCGGTGAGATGAGACCCTTTTCGAGAACTTCGAGTTCTAAATCCTGCGTGACAGAGATGACTTCGCTCTGTTTTCCATCTTCGTCTATCTTCAATATTCTTCCATCTTTTAACAAAATATAAAGTCCATCTTTGGGGTCTTTTATTATATGAACTGGTGTCCCATTCAGTGAAATCTCTTTTACTTTTTCCCCCTTCCTGAAATCTACATAAAATAGTTTTCTCTCATTCGAAGAGATAGCATAGAGGTGTTTCTCATTTTTTACTACCTCTTTCATACCCAAAGCAAGAAAGATCTTTATCAATGGTTTATTATCTTTTAAAGATACCAGAACCAGGCCATCGTGAGTCAGTCCATACCCAAAAAGTCCGGCAAAATCTTCTTTATATACTTTCACAGGAGATGGAACATCTACCTTTTTTCGTAGATGTTCTTCCTCGCCTTTCTTCTTGCACCCCACATAAACGATGAGGAAGAGGGTAAAGAACAGAAGAATCGTTTTTTTCATTTTATAAAGAATAAATAAAATCTCTTATCAAGTCAAGTAAAAAGACATCGAGTACCACTGATGTTGACACGGATAGGCACGGAAAAAAGTACGGAGTCACAAAGACATCAAAGAGCACACAGTCCATACGGATCCTGTGGAAGAGATTCAATTTTATTCTTCACAATCTCTGTGTCCTCCCATATCCCCTCACAGAGCTGTACGACAGAATCCGTCTGAAAAATGTCAACTTTGTCAAGATCCGAGCCCAATGTCTTTCTCTTTTTTAATTATTTTTTATTCTGTTTTTTTTCTCTGTGAACTTTGCGTTCTCTGCGGTTATTTTTTTTCTTGACATCACAAGATTATGGTTTACAATAATAGAGGGAATGGATGGGGATCTGGTGACCCCTCTGGACTTCAAATCCAGTAATCCCGAGAAATCAGGATGGTAGGTTCGATTCCTACACATTCCCGCCAGAAGGGTGTGAAGAATTGAATACTATAGACTATATCTTTCTTGTAATAGTTGGACTCAGTATGATATACAGTATAATAAAAGGATTCGTAAGAGAGATTTTTAGTATAGTTGGAATCGTTGCAGGACTGGTCCTGGCAGGTGTAGGATATGCTAAATTTGCTCAAGCACTGCTTCCCATTCTTCATAATAAGACGGCATCCACAATCACAAGTTTTGTCGTCATTTTTATAGCAATAGCTGCCACTATAATTACCGTTGGTATTTTTATCGAGAGATTGGTTAAGTTCGTTAAACTGAACTGGATAAATAGAACCATCGGTGGGTTGTTTGGTCTTTTAAAAGGGATATTGATATTCGGCATTATCTGTTTGGTCATTCTCACATTCATTCCAAAGGGTAGTGATTGGCTGAAAGGGTCTGCCTTCGCTATCCCTGTTTTGCATATAATGGAGTATGTGACGAACCTGCTTCCAGGAGATCTCAAAAAAGAGTTTGAAGATAAATTCGAAACTCTGAAGGAAGTACTCCCCCAATCTTAAAAATCTCAAGGTTGTCCCAGAACTCGCCTCATCATGGGAATATTCTGCCGACTTAAGAAGTCACTTACTATCTGAGAAAAGATGTGAAATGGTGGGATGGGGAGCCTGTAGAGGAGGGGATAACGATACCGTTCAGATTTACATTGAGATGAATATATGCCGAAGAGGGGATTCGAACCCCTACGCCCGTAAGGACACTGGACCCTGAACCCAGCACGTCTACCAGTTCCGCCACTTCGGCAATAAAAAACTGGACGCAGATTTTCGAAGATAACCGCAGATAATTTTTACCACCAAGGCAAAGCAAAGCCACTAAGAAATATTTTTTTCTTTGTGTCCCTTCGGCTTCGCTCAGGACATGCTTCGAGTCTTTGTAGCTAATAAAATCCTGAGAATCTGCGTTCACCCCGTTAGAAAGTACGAGTACAGAAGTTTCTTCTAATGAATTATTTCCTTTTACCTTATAAATGAACTTCCTAACAGGGTTCATCAACGTCCCTAATTTTACATTCAAGTTTTCAATTCCTTCTTCTTTGCAGCAGGAAAAAGTACATTGTTCAGAATCAATCTATAACCAGGTGAATTCTTATGGAGTTCGAGTTCTGTCGGTGGGTCACCTATACGATGTGCAAAGTCTTCGGGGTCGTGTCCGCCAAGATAGGTGAAAGTCCCTTTACCATAGTTGCCATGAATATATTTGACCTCATTCGTCCCCTCAACCTCAGCCATTATCACAACCGAACTCTTTACACACTTTTTATGATAACCTGTACACTGCCCCAGAAACTCTTTAATGAGTGCTACATGATTCTGTGTGAGCATGGTTGGAACAGGGTCATATTTTGCAGAAAAGTCGAACAATGTGAAGTAAGTATTGGACCCCCTTCGATAGGATTCCATATAAGTATCTATATTTGAGTGCTCATAAACAGAAGGATTCACTTCCACTTTGAAATTTTCAAATGCAAAACTCCGTTCGAAGTCGAGTTTTTCCTGACAGTTCGGGTCTACCTTATCGCCATCGAATTCCTGAGGCACAATATCCACCCCTTCGGCTGAAAGGGCAATCTCGTATGTATCGGTTGCAGAACACATCGCAAAGAGAAAACCACCCTTTGATACATACTCCTTGATCATTTTAGCCACCATCAGTTTCGACTGAGAAACCTTTTTGAAACCAAGTTTAGAAGCCATTCTCTCATTCGTGGCTACCTCTTTTTTATACCAGTCCGCATTTCTATGGCTCGCATAAAATTTGCCATACTGTCCTGTAAAATCTTCATGATGCAGATGGAGCCAGTCGTATTCATCCAGTCTACCTGAAAGTACTTCCTCATCCCACACTTTATCATAAGGAATGCCAGCGTATGTTAGAGCAAGTGTAACCGCATCATCCCACGGTTCACTATTTGGGGGAATATAAACGGCAATTTTGGGTGGTTTCTCAAGCAGGATAACTTCCATATTGTTCTCTTCTATTGTTCTGTAAATCTGTGCCACTTCAGAGCCTGATATGACCGTATAAGAAACCCCTTTGAGTTTACACACTCTCTCTATATCTTTTGACGCATCGGTCATAAAAGAACCGCTTCTATAATTTAGAAACCATTCTACACTCCACCCATTATCTATTGCCCAGTATGCTGCTCCATATGCCCTCAAATGGTCTGTCTGGGCAAGATCCATATATATGAGTATCCGTTCTCCAAACAAGGAGGTTGCAACAAAAAGTAGATAACAGAGAGCAACTCTTATACGATTCATTAGAATAACTATAAATGGTTACAATAGATTTGTCAAGAAAAATCTGACCCCACGCCTTATACCTCCTTCAAGGGGAGTGTTGAAAAAACCATCAATGAGTTTCGGTAGGGGTATTTGGTTCCCTTGCTCCTAACTTTACAAATGTCGCTTAGTATCCGTATGTCTTTCATACTAAAAGGGTTAACCAAAGTGACGAGTTTTGTGCCAAGGATTGTCGACGGATCTGCACTCACCAAAAACCCCTGCCTTCATTATGGGAAAAGATTTTTCAACACTCTCTCAAGGGGTCAAGAAAAAAACACGGTCGCAAACCCGTCCCTACGGATCCGTATGGATATGGAAGTACCACGGATGTTGACACGGATAACCACAGAGTAGTAGTCTCTGTGGTT
>JAUXAN010000079.1 GCA_030619885.1 bacterium | reverse complement strand
ATACCCCTCTGATAGACCGTTCTTACTATCAAATTGGACTCTCTTACTTTTCAATGAAGGATTATGGGAAATCGTCTGCATTTCTTGACTCTTCTCTCCATCGTATCACTCAAGATTGTGTTAAACTGAAGATGAAGCAACTCATTGCATTGGACTATATTTACCAAAAAAGATGGGACGATGCCACTAATTTTCTTATCAAAGCCAACAGGAATGATTCCACGAGTATTTTACTAATGGATTTTGCCACAAAAGGTCAAAAACTTCCTTACAAGAGCAAATTTTTAGCAGGGTTATTTTCATTCATCGTTCCGGGTGTTGGCAAGATATATTGTAACCGTCACTGGGATGGTCTCTTTTCTCTACTCACTATAGGATTTTCAACATGGCAGTCTTACGAAGGTTTTTACAAAGACGGAAGTAATTCATTCAAAGGTTGGCTATTCGGTTCGATAAGCGGTGTATTATATCTGGGGAACATCTATGGTTCGACTGTGGCAGCCCAGATTTATAATGAAGAACAGGAAGAAAAACTTTTGAACAAGGTTAGGGTGTCCATCAATGTCAATTTTCAATAAAAACAGCAACAACGAAGACGCAAAGAAAATTTTGTGAAACGGGCATCGTAACCGATCAACGTAACCAAGTAACTTAATGGAGCGGTGAATATAAATAATAAATCTATGGTTGCTTTCCGAGTCTGGGTTGGACTTGTTTCAGGATGTATAATACTATTTTATGGGATTTGTGCGTGTGCAGATGATACAGTGTTGAACCTTGCTGATAGAATTTTTGATTCGGGAAACTATGAAGATGCCATAACCGAGTATAAGCGGTTCATCTTCTTCAATCCCACAAGTGATAGTGTAGAGTATGCATATTATAAAATTGGTCTGGCTTATCGCAACGAGAAAAGGTGGAGAGAATCTATGGATGCATTAAGACAATCCATACAGAGTGCAGGCGATGACAGTATTCGAAATCAGCGGGAGATAGACCTATCGGTCGTTTTGATTGCGAGTGAAAATTACAGTGCTGCGGAGTTTCAACTCTTGCGTATAGAATCATTCAGCCAATTTCCAACATTGAAGAAAAAGGCATCATTTTTTCGTGGGATTGCTTCTCTTTACTCATTTAAATGGAAGGACGCACGGGGGGCGTTTGGGAAGTATTTTAGTCCAAAAGATGAATCCTTCCTTAGAATAGATTCTCTGCTTTCAAAAGCAGAAGAGTTGAACTATAAATCACCCAAACTGGCGAAGTGGCTTTCAACATTTTTGCCAGGCGTAGGTCAAATCTATGCTGGTGACTGGCGCAGTGGTCTTAACGCTTTACTGCTCAATGGTGCAACAGGCTACCTTCTGTTTAACAACTTGCTAAAAGGCGATTACCACAACGCTGTTCTTATCTACTTTCTTCTCTGTCGACGATATTATCTTGGGAACAGATACCATGCAGAGAAGATAACCGAAGATTACAATAACAGTTTAAATAAACAGTTAGTACAAAAACTCATAATTTCCATTGGTGGTGAACAAAAGTAAGAAAATCATAATAATTGGTGCAGGCAGGGTTGGAACTGCTCTCGCAGTTGCATTGAAAAATAGTGGATACAAAATCCATACTGTAGTGAGCAGAAGATTTGACTCGGCAAAAAAACTTGCAAAGAGAGTAGATTGCAAGAACTACACAGAAGACCCTGTTATGGCTTGTAAAAATGGTCCGCAGGATGCTGTGCAAGAGATACTATTTATAACCACGCCAGATGATGTTATAGAAAAGGTATGTAAAAAAATCTCGTCTTATCTTAAACCAAATGCATTGGTTATCCACACATCTGGTGCATTATCGTCTGGGATTTTAAAAAGCGCAAAGAAAAGAGGCGCATCAGTACTATCAATGCATCCCTGTCAGAGTTTTGGGGATACAGAGAGTGCTTTCAAAACTATACCCGGCTCCTATTTCTGTCTGGAAGGTGATAAAGAGGCAATCAAGGTGGGGAAAAGGATTGTGCTCGATATAGGGTGCCATCCATTCGTCATATCTTCTGATGAGAAACCTTTATACCATATCGCCTGCTGTATCTTATCTAACTATCTCTTTACAACCGCCAACGCTGGAATAAAAATCTTAGAAAGTTTAAACATCAAACATGAGGAGGCATTAAAAATAAGCATCCCACTCATAAAGGGGACGGTGCACAATATAGAAAAGATAGGAATACCCGATGGTTTAACGGGTCCCATAGAAAGGGGTGATATAGAAACCATAAGAAGTCATATTCAGGTATTGGAAAAAACAATGCCAGAATTTTTATCCCTCTATAAAAAACTTGGTATAGAGACGCTAAAAATTGCGAAATCCAAAGGGAGTGTTTCTGATACAAAATATGAAGAATTTCTGAAGACCTTTAGGAAGGAAAAATGAAAGGGCTTAAATTTCTTGACCCCATCAAAGAATTATAAAACGCGGGGTCAGAAAAATCTAACCAAAGTTCTGATTTTTCTTGACAAGATATTTTTCATTTTATACTTTTCCAAAACTATGAGATTAAAGAAGATTTTAACATTGACTTTTCTTTTATTAGCATTCTTTAGAAATGGAATCGCTCAGGTAAAAAAGCCAGACACTTCAATCACAGAAGCCATAGATAGCTTGATGAAAGAAGGCGATGCCATTTATGAGAGTATGTTGTCACAACTTATTGAAGAGAAGATAGAATTGAATAGAAGTGCCATAGCAAAATATAAGCAAGTTTTAAAATTGGATCATCGTAATTATGAGGCGCTGTGGAAGATAGGGAGAAGTTATAGAAACATTGGAGAAAAGATAGAAGAGTCGCAGAAATTAGCCATTTATAATAAGGCAGCGGAATATTGCGAGAAAGCGATCGGTGTAAATCCAGATGGTGTGGATGGACATTTTTACCTATCTGTTGTGTATGGTAGAATAATCATGCTTAAAGGCGTACTCAAATCGCTGTCTTCGGTAAAAAAAGTAAAGAAAGGAATGGAAACAGTTTTGAAACTTGACCCTACCCACGATGGTGCCCACCATGTATTAGCACTCTGGTATAGAGAAGTGCCGTGGTTTTTTGGTGGACGGAAGAAAGAGGCTGTAAAAGAGTTGAAATTAGCAATAAAGTATAAACCAGACTACACACTCCATCATCTCGAACTTGGTAAAACATATATTAAAATGAAAAAATATGATCTCGCCAGGGATGAATTGAATAGAGTTTTATCTTTGCCAGATGCACGAAAGGACGACTTTGGAAACGAAGAGAAAGCAAGACAACTATTAGAGGAAATAAAAAATAAATAGAGATCAGATGGTAAATGGATGAAAGTCACCCTTAAAGATCCAGACGGAAATGCTAAAAGATAGAGAGAGATGAGGTCGATTATTCTTGACAAGTTTTTCGTTTTTTTGTAAACGAATTGAATAAATATGTCTTATCAAAATATAATCCCCAGTGGAAAGGAGGTGAGAAAAATTAGTAAGAAGTGGATATCAAAAAAATTTAGATGCGGAATCCGTGACTATCCGCATCAGCATCCGCGGTACTCCGCGGTTTACAAGGAGGAAAAAAATGAAAAAAGTTTTATTGGCTTCAGTTATTTCCATAGCGTTCATCGCCAACGCTTTTGGATATGATTTCTTATACACCAACGACTATGCGTCCACACTACCCGCAGGCGTATTCGGTGGTAA
>JAUXAN010000003.1 GCA_030619885.1 bacterium | reverse complement strand
CTCGTGTATGTCTTGACTTTTGATTGCCTTTTATATACGTTAAGTAAGCGAGATTAACGTATAAGAGAAAAAGTAAGGAAGATTGGCGGTTCACCTATAGGGAGGTATATGCGAACCTGTTTGCATATAAACAAGTTATACGCAATTTTTGAAAATGTCTGGGGAATGGAAGAGGGAACTGAGACTTTCGATACATTTATATTTATCATAATTTTTAGATAAAATATGAATGTCAAAAAAGAAGTTTTAGCAGCAGAAAAAAGAATTAGAAAATATATTCGCGAAACACCTCTTGAATATTCTCCTTATTTGAGTAATTTATGTAAATGTAATGTTTATCTTAAACTTGAAAATCTTCAACTGACCGGTTCTTTCAAAGCAAGAGGAGCTATGAACAAAGTCTTATCTTTAACAAAAAAGCAAAGAGAAAGAGGAGTTATCACAGCATCAACAGGAAATCACGCGTTAGGTGTTGCAAATGCACTGAAAACCTTAAATTGTAAAGGTACTATATACTTACCAAAAAACAGCTCAAAATCAAAAATTAATGCCTTGAAATATTATTCTGTCAATCTTAAATTTTACGGTACGGATTGTGATGATACAGAAGCTTATGCAAGAAGGATTGCCAACAAGAATAACCAAGTTTACATTTCTCCATATAATGATCGAAATATTATTGGTGGTCAAGGAACGATAGGAGTTGAACTAAAGAACCAATTGAAAAAAATTGACTATGTTTTTGCTTCAATTGGTGGTGGAGGATTAATTTCAGGAATTGGAGGTTATTTAAAATTAGTAGACAAAAAGATAAAAGTTATTGGGTGTTTACCAAGGAATTCTCCTGTAATGTATGAATCAATTAAAGCAGGAAAAATAATTGATATGAAAATTAAACCAACACTTTCTGATGGAACAGCGGGAGGTATTGAGCATGGATCCATAACTTTTGAGCTTTGTAAGAAATTTGTTGATGATTATATTCTCGTTAATGAAAATGAAATTAAAAAAGCAATAAAGCTAATTCTACGAAAACATCATTTGGTAATTGAAGGTGCAGCAGGAGTAACAGTTGCTTCATTAATTAAAGAAAAAAATAAATTTAAGAATAAAAATATTGTATTAGTCATATGTGGTGGAAATATTACACTTGATAAATTGAAAGATATTTTGTAGTGGGATCATGGGGTCAGGCTAAGATATAAGAGATAGACTTCAAATGCGGGCGATGAAGGTCAGGTTTTCAAATTACATTTTATGTTTGAATAAACTCAGGACGCCCCGGTTTCCGTTAAGTTATCAAGTTATAATGTCTTGACATAAGAGGGAAACTATGTTAGAATTTTGTCAAGAGCCAAGATTTGATACTATGTATTAAGATAAGTTAGAGTTATTGGGGAAAAGGGGATTTGTGGGACCTTACTCAGCCATCAGAAGAAGCATGAGAGGTCAAACGACCGATTATACCTGTCCGGAGGTTATGAGTTGCTCGTTGGACGGATTATCAGGATGAGGATGTGATTAGATGAAAGAAAATAATATAATTCCCATCTATCAAGTAGACGCTTTTACTGACCAGCCATTTAGAGGTAATCCTGCAGCTGTTTGTCTTCTACAACAGCAATATGAGGATCATATTTTGCAGTCCATTGCAGCAGAAATGAATCTCTCTGAAACAGCGTTTTTATCTTCGATTGAAGAAAAGTCTCTTAAAGAATCAAGAACTTTCTCTTTGCGATGGTTCACTCCCGAGGTGGAAGTTTCTCTTTGTGGACATGCAACTCTGGCTACTGCAAAAGTTTTATTTAATGATATTGATGTGTTGACAGATAAAATAGTATTTAAAACACAAAGTGGAAATTTAATTGTAAAAAGAGAGAAAAATGGGATACTTCTTAACTTCCCAGCCAATGAGCCAACACCTGTCGACCCACCTCTGGAGTTGCTTGAAGCATTGGGAATTACACAGTTCAAGAATGTTTCCTATGCTAAAAAACTCAAAATCCTTTTGGTCCATTTAGAAAGAGAAGGATCTCTTGAAAATATAAAACCAGATTTTGAAAGGATGAAGACTGCAACCTCGAAAGTAGATATTAGAGGCGTTATTGTTACTTTATCTGGATATCCTCCTTATGATTTTATTTCGCGATTCTTTGCGCCTTGGGTTGGCATAAATGAGGACCCTGTAACTGGTGCTGCTCATACTGTATTAACCCCTTATTGGGCTAAAATATTGAAGAAGAATCAAATGTCAGCCTACCAGGCATCTTCCAGAGGAGGTAAACTTACTGTGCGTTTAAGTTCTAACGATAGAGTCGATTTAATAGGTAATGCAGTTATTATTTTCAAAGGAGAACTATACCTATGATAAATGAAGGTTTGGGAGCAGGCTGGTCATACGATCCGTACGGGAATCTGGAATTTATTAACAAATTTATCTATGTCAATTATTGGCGCAATGTTTAAAGCCGTTGAATTCATTGAAAGAAATTTCAAGGAAGATATAACTATCAGAGATATTGCTGATACTGTCGTATATTCTGTGTACCATCTAAGATAACGAAGGAGGGAAAAATATGTCGTTTGGAAAATCAGAAATAATCCACAATAAAATCGATGAAATGCTTATTGCCAGTATTCGTTTTTCACTACAAAAGAGAGAAGAATTGAATCCTAAATTTGAAAAATTGTCCCAGCAATGCAAGGATTACATTTGTGGTCCCGCAATCGCCATTTATGACTACGGCGTATATACCAAAAGAAAACACTGCTGTCACTGTCCTCTGGTAAGAAATCATTTGGGTGAGGGCATTTCCCCAACATTTTGTTATTGTGGCTCTGGCTGGTACAGGCAGCAATGGGAAGGTATTCTCGGAAAGCCAGTAAAGGTCGAAATCCTGAAATCACTGCTCAAAGGAGATGATATTTGTCAATTCGCCATCCATCTTCCTTTAGATTCGGCAAAGAGCAAATAGAGGTGAAGAATATGAAAGAAACAAAAATTTTGATAGTTTATGATTCAAGAACTGGGAATACTGAAAAGATGGCTTTTGCGGTTGCTGAAGGAGTAAAAGAAATGAATGGTTCTACAGCAATCGTTAAGAAAGTGGATGAGACCAAACTAGATGACTTGTTAAAAGCTGACGGAATAATAATCGGTTCGCCCACGTATTATGGACAGATGTCGTCGAAAGTAAAGGAATTATTTGACGAATCCGTAAAAATTCACGGAAAGCTAACTGGAAAAGTAGGTGCTGCTTTCACTAGTGCTGGCGGAACTGCCACGGGTGCGGAAACAAGCATTCTTTCTATCTTACAAGCAATGCTAGTTCATGGTATGATAATTCAGGGGAGAGCTGATAACAAGCATTATGGTGTCGCATGTGTGAATGCCCCGGACGAGGGAGCGGTGAAGCTTTGTAGAGAACTCGGGAAGAGAACTGCTGGGCTAGTAGCTAAGTTAGTAAAAGGGTGATAAAAAATGGATGAAGAAGAATTCAGAAATTATTGCATCAAGGAAAAAATAGCAAAAGAAACTATTGAAGCATCTATTGGCGTAATAAAAGAATTTGACGAATTTTTGAAGAAAGAAAACAAAAATAAAAATGTAGATACCGCAACTCCCCAAGAGTTACATAATTTTGTATCATATTTGATACAAACTGAGAAAAATATCTTCGGGAATTTTGTAGCACTTATAAGATATAGTCATTATTCAAAAAATGATGAGGTAAAAATTGCTTTATATGAGCTCCTTGATGGGAGTGCTGTTATTGAAAATCTTTCAAATAAATTAAAAGAGATTGTTGGGCAAGAAAAAAGAAACGAAATCTTTAAAGGGATAGATCTACCACCCCTAGGTACACGTTCGGAAGAGAAACCAAAAATAACAAAAATAGTAATGGAGAGACTAGATGCAAAAGTAGATGAAAAAACATGTAAAGAGGTTATATCAAGTGGATTACATGAGCAACCAAAGGAAGGGCTTCTTAGAGAAAGAGAAAAATATCAAAATTCTAAAAATATTGACGATTTTTTAGAAAAACAACATAAGGATTTTGTTGCTGAGCTAGAACAGCACAGAAAAGAAGGAACACTATTCTTCACCCAAGAAGTAGACGAGCAAGTGATTGAATATGTACGAAACAACCCAATGTGTGAATACGGAGTACGAGAAGGTGACATAGTTTATGTAACAAAAATCCCATATATGGCAAAACAATATCTAAATGAAACCGATGAACAGATGAAAAGATACTATTATTGTCATTGCTCTTGGGTGCGGGAAGCTCTTAAATCAGCAAATGAAAAAATTTCTCCCACTTTTTGTTATTGTAGCGCTGGTTTTTATAAGCAATTTTGGGATGTTGTTTTAGACCAATCAATGAAAGTTGATGTTGTCGAATCCATTCTCAAAGGTGATCCAATCTGTAAGTTTGCAGTTCACCTTCCTAACGGGATTGTTGAAGCTGCTGAAAAAGCAAAATTATTGAATACTCGCACGAGGTGATAAAATGAGTGTAGAATTTGATTTTGAGAAGTATTGGTTAGCGAAATTTGTGAAATGTTTAGATGATGTGGCAGAAGAAGAAATAAGGAAAGAAGTGATGAAAGGAAGTGAAAGACTTTCAAAAAATTCAAATCGGGGAGAAGTAATAAATTGGTTTAAAGAATCAATGGAAAAATTGGATTCTCTTGTAGATGAAAAGAGAAGAATAGACATTATGACTGGCTGTGCTTGTCAGTATCCAAAATCTGATTTGCAGGAAATAAGAAAAATATATGAGGAAACTAAAGACATTGATGTAGTCCATCAAATGCTACAGAAACAATTCATATCTTTTCTCAAGAATTCGTTACGATTAGATGCTGAGCTTGTCGAAGCGATAGTAAATCGGGAATGGGGGTTAGCAGGAATTAAGAAAGGAAACACGATTATTGCTACAAAAATACCTAAAAGCGGAAATCTTTTGGAGTATGTGAAAGAAACAGATCCAGAAAGAAAACGAGCACTATATTGTCATTGCCCGAGAGTTCGAGATGTATTAAAAACCTCAGATAGAAGATTATCTACAACCTATTGCTACTGTGGGGCGGGGTTCTATAAAGGTATATGGGAAGAAATTCTTCAGAAACCTGTTAAAGTCAAGGTTTTAGAAACAGTAATGAAAGGAGATGATGTTTGTAAAATTGCAGTTTACCTTCCCGAATGAATTTGTTGATTTTACAAATAAGTAAAATTTATGTCTAAAAACGATTCTACCAAGCCAACTAACTTTATCCACGAAATTATTGAGAAAGATTTGAGGACAAATAAGTACGGGGGTCGAGTTCACACGCGATTTCCGCCAGAGCCAAATGGTTATCTACACATTGGCCACGCCAAAGCCATCTGCATCGATTTCGGCATCGCTGACAAATACAATGGTCTTTGTAATCTCCGATTTGATGATACAAACCCCATCAAGGAGGAGCAGAGGTACATTGATGCTATCAAAGAAGATATCCACTGGCTCGACTTTGACTGGGGCGACCGCGAGTACTACGCATCTGACTACTTTGAGAAGCTTTGCGAATACGCTGTACAGCTAATTAAAAAGGGCAAGGCTTACGTTGACGATTTGAGTGCAGATGAGATCAGAGAGTATCGTGGCACCTTGACTGAGCCAGGTAAGGAGAGCCCATATCGTAACCGCTCGATCGAAGAAAATTTGGATTTGTTCGAGCGCATGCGCGCTGGAGAATTTCCAGACGGTTCACGCGTACTTCGCGCAAAAATTGACATGGCATCTGGGAATTTAAATATGCGTGATCCAGTGATGTATCGCATTCTGCACAAGTCACATCACCGCCAAGGAGATAAGTGGTGTATCTACCCGACGTACGACTTCACACATGGCCAATCTGACTCCATCGAAGGCATTACCCATTCACTCTGCTCTTTAGAATTCGAAGATCATCGACCTTTGTACGACTGGTATCTGAACGAGTTGGGCACACATCATCCACAGCAGATCGAGTTTGCCCGTCTCAATCTCAGTTACACCATGTTGAGTAAGCGCAAGCTTCTGAAATTAGTAGGAGAGGAGCATGTCAACGGATGGGATGATCCACGGATGCCCACCATATCGGGTTTGCGGAGACTTGGTTACACACCAGAGGCAATTCGAAACTTCTGTGAACGCATCGGAGTGTCTAAAAGTAATAGCCTTGTCGATATAGCACTGCTTGAGCACTGCCTTCGCGAAGATTTAAATAAACGAGCGCCGCGTGTGATGGGGGTATTGCGTCCTCTTCGGGTGGTCATAGATAACTATCCAGAAAACGAGGTGGAAGAGTTAGATGCTGTGAACAATCCAGAGGATCCCATTATGGGGACACGAAAGGTTCCTTTTTCACGCGTGCTGTACATTGAACAAGAGGATTTTCGTGAAGAACCGCCGAAAAAGTACTTCCGTTTGGCACCGGGTCGTGAGGTAAGGCTACGATATGCGTATTTTATTAAATGTGTGAATGTAGTGAAGGATGAAGCTGGTAAGGTGGTGAAACTACACTGTACCTATGATCCGAAGACACGGGGTGGTGACTCCCCAGACGGACGCAAGGTCAAGAGCACATTGCACTGGGTTTCAGCTGCCCATGCCCTCAAGGCCGAGGTGCGTTTGTACGATCGTCTCTTTGTCAAGGCAAATCCGGACGACGTCGAGGAAGGTGCTGATTTTAAATCGAATCTGAATCCAAATTCTTTGGAGACATTGACAGAATGTCGTGTTGAGCCAAATCTTAAAGACGCGAAACCAGGCAGCCGATACCAGTTCGAGAGACAGGGCTATTTCTGCGTCGATACTGATTCATCTAAGGGTGTACTCGTATTCAATCGGACAGTACCGTTGCGTGATACATGGGCAAAGATCGAAAAAGCACAGAAGAAGAAATAATTTCATGAGAAAAATAGAAATTAATTATGTAGAATTTATCTGAAGTTCGTTTATACTCACAAATCAGAGGGATATGGGTGGTTTCTTTTGTATTGACAGGAAATTTATCTTTTATATCATCCATATCAAGGAGGTAGATATGGGTTCTATAGGATGGCAGGAGATATTACTCATTCTTCTCCTTGCACTTCTTCTCTTTGGTGCAAAGAGACTTCCTGAGGTAGGAAGGGCCATAGGAAAGGGTATAAGAGAATTCAAAGAGGGGATGCGAGGAATGGATAAAGACGAGGATGAAAAATGAGAGGGGAGTATTCCCCTCCCATTTTAATATTCTCCTCCGTATCCTCCGCCGCCTGGTGGCATAGGTGGCGCCTTCTCCTTCTCAGGAATCTCTGTTATCATCGCCTCAGTAGTCAATAACATCGTTGAAATACTCGCAGCGTTCTGAAGTGCAATCCTTGTAACCTTTGTTGGGTCAACTATGCCTGCTTCCAACAAACTTTCATACCTGTCGTTTAAAAGGTTGTATCCAACATTGACACTCTCCTTCTTTACCTTATCTACTATTACAGAACCCTCTAAACCTGCATTTTCTACTAACTGTCTTATAGGTTCTTCCAGCGCTCGTTTTATGATGGTAACACCATGTTTCTCATCCTCTGAAACGACGAGTTTA
Source organism: bacterium (assembly GCA_030619885.1). Classification (GTDB taxonomy): domain Bacteria; phylum Hydrothermota; class DG-26; order JAUXAN01; family JAUXAN01; genus JAUXAN01. The sequence continues at coordinate 84,480 of JAUXAN010000003.1, read as the reverse complement.
TCCAGGGCTTTGAGACACCTCAAATATGCGACGCCTCCACCCGGAACTATACCTTCTTCTACTGCAGCACGTGTGGCGTGAAGGGCATCCTCAACGAGTGCCTTTCTTCGCTTCATTTCTGTCTCTGTCGCAGCGCCTACATTTATAACTGCAACACCACCAGCAAGTTTCGCCAGTCTTTCCTGAAGTTTCTCTTTGTCATAATCGGATGTTGTCTCCTCTGTCTGAAGCCTTATCTGAGAAATTCTCGTTTCGATATCAGACTTTTTACCTGCACCTTGAATGATAGTAGTATTGTCCTTATCTATGGTTACCCTCTTTGCATGGCCAAGATCAGAAACCAAAGCACTCTCTAACTTCATACCAGCTTCTTCGGCAATGACTTTACCACCAGTCAATATAGATATATCCTCAAGCATAGCCTTTCTTCTATCTCCGTAACCCGGTGCCTTGACTGCACAGCAAGCGAGTGTTCCTCTGATTTTGTTCACAACTAAAGTAGCGAGTGCCTCCCCTTCAATGTCCTCTGCAATTATGAGAAGCGGCTTCCCTTTCTGTGCTACCTTCTCCAAAAGAGGCAGCAGGTCCTTCATAGTAGAAATCTTCTTGTCGTGAATAAGGATATGAGGCTCTTCTAATGTGGCCTCCATCTTTTCAGCGTTGGTAACAAAATATGGTGATACATACCCTCTGTCAAACTGCATACCTTCTACAACTTCCATAGTGGTTTCTATACTCTTCGCTTCTTCTACAGTAATGACTCCATCCTTGCCGACCGCTTCCATCGCATCAGAAATGATTGTGCCTATTTTTTCATCATTGTTTGCCGAAATAGCAGCGACCTGAGCAATCTCTTTTTTCTCCTTGGTTTCCTTCGACAATTTTTTCAGTTCCTTTATAACAGTATCAACAGATTTCTCAATTCCTGTCTGCATACCGATAGGTTTCACACCTGCGACAATATGTTTCATACCTTCGGCAAATATAGATTGTGCAAGTACCGTTGCCGTGGTAGTTCCATCACCTGCTACATCCGATGTTTTGCTCGCAACCTCTTTGACCATCTGTGCACCCATATTCTCAAATGGGTCTTCCAATTCTATCTCTTTCGCAACCGTAACACCATCTTTTGTTACGGTTGGTGTTCCAAATTTTCTGTCTAAAATCACATTCTTGCCTCTTGGACCCAGTGTAGCCTTCACCGCATTTGCAAGTTTATTTACACCTCTCTGCATAGCCTTCCTTGCTTCTTCACTGAATTTTATATCTTTTGCTGCCATATTTCATCCTCCCTCATAAAATTATTCCAAGGATATCATCTTCTCTTATTATCAGATATTCCTCATTTCTCATTTTGATATCTGTCCCGGAATACTTAGAAAAGACTATCTTATCTCCTTTTTTAACTTCCATGGGCACTCTTTTTCCTTTTTCGTCCAATCTTCCTGGTCCGACTTCAATCACCTCGCCACGCTGCGGTTTTTCTTTTGCTGTATCAGGTATTATTATACCACCTTTCTTCTCCTCTTCCTCTTTAAGCCTCTTGACAAGTATTCTATCTGACAAGGGTTTGAACTTCATAGGCTATCCCTCCTTTGCCATTTGGATGACCGCGAGTATTAGTATGGATATATACCGCGGGTTCAATTTTAATGTTTATATTTGCAATTCCTATTAATTCCTCCTTCCACCTTCTTTCAAAAGGCAATTTCATTTAAATTGCAGATAGAGATAATATAAAAAAATTTTTATTTGTCAAGTGTTTTTTCATTAATCCCTGAACCATTCTATCCTGATGAGTTTTACTCCATCACTAAATTTATATTCTATCTCTCCGCTGAAAGCGCGTTTTACTACCCTTCCGATGCGGAGTGAAAGACTCTCAGTTGTTGTCTCCACGATTATCTCTTCATCGCTTTTGTTAGTAATTTTTATTATGCGTTCCAAAGGATTTTTCTCAAGCCCTCTCTTTTCTTCGTTCTTTATGAGATGAGTCATATCCTCTATGTGATTTTTCAAAAATTCACCTTTGAGATGAACTATTCCCATCGGATAGCGGTCTTCGATTTTTCTACATGCTGGGCACTTCTGATAGTGCACAGTCATCTTTTTTAATTCATTGAGTTTTGAAGAATCCCAATACCATCTTCCATCATGAAATATCAAGTTACATTCTGGACATACGGTTGGTTCTTTATAGGAGTATCTCAAAAGATATGGGTCCTGGAGATGAGGTTTAATCCCCCTTCTTGTATAGTACCTTCGTCTTCCTACCACTGTCCCTCCTTAAATTTAACTAATACAATATGGGCGAAATCCGATTTGAACGGACGGCCTCCTGCTTGTAAGGCAGGCGCTCTCACCACTGAGCTATTCGCCCTTAATAAATAATAGAAAAACAGAATAAATTTGTCAAGAAAAAAGAACCCACGAATTTCACGAATTACACGAGTAATCAGGTTGAATATGCCATAAAGCCAGAAATTTGTCAAAAATCTTTTTCAAATAGCGTTTATACTGTCATTATAGATTAAGGGAAAAGTCTGCATTGAAATCCTCCACTCTGCTTTTTACCATTTATTAGTATAAATGGACGCACCCATTTCACTACAACTCCAACTCCTCTTAATTCTTCTAATGTATAAAAATTATTCCTCCCTCGCATTCTCACTATCCGTTCTGCAGACTTGGGGCCAATACCAGGCACTCTTAACAGCTGTTGTTTAGTGGCTGTGTTCACCTCGACAGGAAATCGTTCTGGGTGAGTGAGTGACCATATCTGCTTTGGGTCTCGTGAGAGAGGCAAGTTTTTAGAACTATCAAAGATTATCTCTTCAAATTTGAAGTTATATTTTCGAAGGAGAAAATCAGACTGGTAGAGTCTATGTTCACGAAGAAGGGGGGTTGGAGGATGGTTTTCAAGTGGGGTTCCAGGCACAGGTTGGAAACTGCTGAAGTAGGCACGTGTAAGGTCAAATTCGGAATAGAGCATGGATGTAGTCTTCAGGATTTCTTTATCAGATTCACCTGATGCACCTACGACAAACTGGGTAGTATGCCCAGCGGGAGCCCCGGTTTTTTCAGACCTCAAGACCTTAATCCATTTCAACGGTAAGAGAATATCTTTATCGAGGTTCTTGTCACTTGCTATACTTTTGAGCCTATCTCTACTTGGTGCTTCAAGATTAACCGATACTCTATCCGATAGTTGAACAGCCCGTTTTATATAGTCAAAACCAGCACCGGGTAGTATTTTGAGATGAATATAACCTTTAAATCTATATTTAAATCTCAATATTTCCACTGTTTTTATCATCTTTTCCATAGTTGATGCAACACTCGTGCAAACTGCAGAACTCAGAAAAAGCCCCTGAACCTTGCAATGAGAGAAGAGGTTAATGAAAAGTTTAGCAAGGCCATCCGGTTGATAACCCATTCGGTGAAAGTCTCTGCTGCACCGGTTGAGACAATACTTGCAGTCGTTCTCGCAGGCATTTGAAAGGAGAATCTTAAGAAGAAGGATGGTTTTGCCTTCAGGAAGGACGGCCGGATAAATCCACCGCCCTAACGGGTCTCGCTTCCGGGGAGGGCTTGTACATAGATAAGAACCGCAAAGGTCATACTTTGCCGATCCTCCCAGAACCTGAATCTTCTTGTAGAAATTCATTTTCACTATTGAAAATATATATAGGGAAAAGAAATGTCAAGCTTTCAGCACAACAAGGATACACACTTTTCCCTTGATTGTATAGGAAATTATACATTAAATCGCAAATCTAAACTCAAAGAGAAAGATGTACTTTTCTCTGTGAACTCTGTGTTCTCTGTAGTTGAAACTTTTTACTTGACACTTTTTAAAATATTTTATATTTGAAAATAAGGTGCTTGAAAACAAGAAAATAGTTGTGGGAGTGACGGGCAGTATCGCAGCCTATAAATCTTTAGACATAGTTCGAGAACTTAAAAGACTTGAAGCGGATGTAGTCGTAGTGATGACAGAGAATGCGAAGAGATTTGTCACACCTCTGTCTTTCAAGACAATTTCCTCTAATGAAGTCATTGATTCTTTGTGGAATAAAAAGTCTATGCCACATATAGACCTGGGAGAATGGATGGACCTGCTTGCAATTGTACCTGCTACCGCGAACATAATTGGGAAACTTGCTTCGGGCATAGCAGACGATATACTCTCAACCATCACCCTCGCAACAAAGTCACCTGTACTCATCGCCCCGGCTATGAATGTCAATATGTGGCGAAATCCCATACTGCATAAGAATGTATCGACCCTTAAAAAATTCAACTTTCACTTCGTAGAGCCTGATACTGGAGAACTCGCTTCTGGCAAAATCGGGAAGGGAAGACTCGCTACCAAAGAGAAGATCATTAAAAGTATTATAGACATCTTAAATCCTAAACTCGATTTGAAAGGCAAAAATTTTCTGGTCACTGCATCGAGAACAGAAGAACCGCTCGACCCTGTGAGGATTATGACCAATCGGTCTTCGGGTAAATTTGGCTATGCAATCGCAGAGGCTGCAAAGAAAAGAGGCGCTGATGTCACGCTCATAAGCGGTCCATCCACTCTCGACCCACCACAGGGTATAGAATTCACTCAAGTAAGAACTTCAGACCAGATGAAGGAAGAGGTTTTAAAAAAAGTGAAAAATACAGATGTGCTGATAATGACGGCTGCGGTTACAGATTATAAACCAGAATCTTTTTCTCAACAGAAACTCAAAAAGACAAAGAATAAAATAAATCTTCCGCTTATAAGGACTGATGATATTCTCTCTTCAGTCAAGGCTGAACATATCAAGGGTTTGAAAGTGTGCGGTTTTTCACTCGAGACCAGTAAACATATCGAAAATGCCGAAAAGAAACTGAAAGAGAAGGGACTGGATTTTATAGTGTTGAATGATGATACCGCTCTGGGCTCAGATACGGCTAAAGTAATCATCATAGATAAAACAGGGGCGACTGAGAAACTTCCCAGGACAACTAAAAAAGAACTCGCAGAACAGATAATCGACCGTATCAAAGCCGCATAAAGAAAGAATGGAAACGAGAGAACGATATAGAGAACCTCTCAGGTTGCTAAAAAACTATCTTCGACAGCAGAGTGAATATGGTGATAGTGAATTTTTTTTAAATATGAAGAACAAAGAACCGTCCAAAAAGGATTTGCTCAGCATGCTATACAAATCTATCGTAAACTGTAAAGAGTGTGGACTCTATCGGACGAGGAAGAATATCGTTTTGGGGGAAGGAGATTCTAATGCTCCAATAGTTCTCATTGGTGAGGCACCGGGTAGGGATGAGGATGAACAGGGAAGACCTTTTGTAGGAGCAGCAGGACAACTTTTGACCAGGATACTAAATGCAATAAAGTTAAGGCGTGAGGAAGTGTATATTAGCAATATCTTGAAGTGCAGACCACCGAATAACAGAACACCGCAAGAATCCGAGATAAATAGTTGTATGCCATTTCTTACAAAACAGATAGAAATAATAAAGCCAAGAATAATAGTAACACTTGGGGCGATTGCTACACAGACCCTTCTTTCATCTAAAGAACCTATGTACACAATGCGTGGAAGGATATTCCCATACCCTTCAAAGAAACCCGTCTTAAAGGTAGTTCCTACCTATCATCCTGCTGCTCTTTTGAGGAATCCAAATTTGAAAGTTAAAACATGGGAAGATGTGAAGTTGGTGAGAAAACTTTACGATAATAAGGAAGAGTAATGGCAGAGAAAGAGTATCCCAAATCAATAGAGGCAGAAGCATCAGTCCTTGGAGCCATGCTCATAGATAATACCACGATCCCTAAAGTGATGGAATATCTCGAACCAGAATCTTTCTATCTGAGTACACACAAGAAGATATATACGGCTATCGTCAAACTCTTCGATACGACCAAGGTCTGCGACCTCGTCACCCTTACCGAAGAGTTAAAGAAAAAAGGTGAACTTGATGAGATAGGAGGTGCTGTCTATCTAGTTTCTCTGCAGGAGAATGTAGATACCACTGCCCATGTAGAACATCATGCGAAGATAGTACTTGAAAAATCTGTTCTGCGCAGGCTCATAAGTAATGCTACACAGATAGTTCAGGATTCTTATGCCGCTACTGAAAATGCAGATACACTGCTTGATAAGGCAGAACAACTCATATTCTCAATTAAAGAGAAGAGACTGCGAAAGGGATTCACACCAATAAGAGAGTTGTTGGTGACTTCTATATCATATTTCGATGACCTTGTAAAACACAAGAGATTCGTAACGGGCGTTCCGTCTGGTTACAAAGACCTCGATGTACTAACATCAGGTTTTCAGTCTACGGATCTGATCATAGTCGCAGGCAGACCTTCAATGGGCAAAACCTCACTCGTTTTGAACATTGCGGAGCATATATCAATTGTAGAAAAACTCCCTGTAGCAATATTTTCTTTAGAGATGTCAAAAGAACTTTTAGTACAGAGGATACTTTTTTCGCAGGCGAGGGTAAATGCCCATAGAATCAGAACAGGATACGGTTCAGATGAGGATATATCAAGGCTCGCTACCGCCGCTGGTATATTGAGGGATGCAGATATACATATAGACGATACACCTGCTATACCTATATTAGAATTAAGAACCAAAGCAAGAAGGCTGAAAGCAGAAGTTGATATCAAGCTGCTCATCGTAGACTATTTACAACTTGTTCAAGGTCCAAAGACCGACACTCGTCAGCAAGAAATCGCTGAAATTACAAGGGCATTGAAATCGCTCTCAAAAGAACTGAATGTTCCCGTTGTCGCATGTTCACAACTGTCAAGGGCAGTTGAATCGAGAGAGAAAAAAAGACCTGTCCTCTCCGACCTGCGGGAATCTGGAGCCATAGAACAGGATGCGGATGTGGTCATCTTTTTATACAGACCCGAAATGTACTCAAAAGATGCACAGGGAATCGCGGAACTCTATATCGCTAAACAGAGAAATGGACCAACAGGTGAATTAAAATTGACCTTCCAGAAAGACTATGCAAGATTTGTATCGCATTCAGAGGGGATTGGCGAGGTTATCCCTGAATATGTATCAGAAGGATGAATAGAACAAAGTACTTCTTCTCAAACATAGGTTCTGTATTCATGCTTCTTGGAATGGCTGTTGTACAGTTTCCGAAGATATTCAAAAGTTTTAATTTACTTACACAACAGCTATTTGCAATAGGCTATACCTCACTTCCACTTATCGTTCTAACTTCCGCCTTCACAGGAATGGTCGCATCTATCCAGACAGCCTATCAGATAAAGGAATATGTCTCACTGGAACTTCTCAGTGTAGGTATCTCGAAGATGATATTCATTGAGCTTGGCCCGATGTTAGCAGCTCTCGTCCTTTCAGGCAGGGTCGGAGCATCAATAGCGGCAGAGATAGGAACGATGAGGGTGACAGAACAGATAGATGGACTCGAATCACTCTCTATCGACCCCGTTAAATATTTATTTTTGCCAAGACTGCTTGCAGGAATGATTATGGTGCCAATCCTGGTGATATTTACAGATTTTATAGCCATCATAAGTGCAATGTTAATTTCAACACTATCTATAGGAGTGAGTTTACACTCCTTTCTGGAAGGTTTGAGATGGTTTTTCGAGATCAAAGACCTACTCGGTGGTCTAGTCAAAGCGGTCTTCTTTGGCATAATAATTACTACAATGGGCTATCACTTCGGTGCAAAAGCAAAAGGTGGAGCAGAGGGTGTAGGGATTGCAACGACAAAAGCAGTGGTAGCTGCTTCTGTTCTTATTTTAATGGCAGATTATTTTGTAGGGTCGTTTATATTTAGATGATTGAGATTAAAAATTTGCATAAGAGATTCGATGGAGAAACGGTATTAAACGGCGTGAATCTGACCATCTCAGATGGTGATACGCTCGTCATAATTGGAAAGAGCGGATGCGGCAAGACAGTTCTCTTAAAACATCTAATAGGGCTGCTTAAACCTGATGAAGGGGAAATTAGAATAGATGGGATTGACATAACGAAGGTTAGAAGGAAGAAATTGTATGAGATGAGAAAGAAATTCGGTATGCTATTTCAAAGTGGTGCTTTATTCGATTCAATGACTGTGGGAGAGAATATCGGGTTGCCACTCAGAGAACATACCCGACTTTCAGATGAAGATATAAGGAGGGTAGTTGAAGAGAAATTAAGACTGGTAGGTCTTGAACAGATAGAAAATTTGAGACCTGCTGAACTTTCCGGTGGGATGAAAAAGAGGGTAGCACTGGCGAGGGCACTGGTTATGGAACCTTTGTATATCTTGTTCGATGAACCCACTACTGGGGTGGATCCGGTGTTGGCTGATAAGATAAATGATTTAATAATCGAGATACAGAAAAAGTTAAAAACTACTTCCATCACGGTTACACATGACATAGCGAGTGCATTCAAAATCGGTAATACCTTTGCGATGTTAGCGGACGGAAAGATCATATTCAAAGGGACTGAAAAGGAGTTGAAAGAGAACAGAGACCCTCGAGTGAAAGAATTTTTAAAATCATCAGGGACATTCCGTCGAAGATTCAGAAGGATTAATAAAGGAAAGGTATGAAAGAGAAAGAATTAAAAGTCGGCATTATCACTACTTGCGCGATAATAATCCTCCTGGTCGGTCTATACTGGCTCACTAATATGGAGATGAGAAGGAATCGCTACTTCATCGAGATAAATTTTTCCGATGCAAGTGGATTAAAAAAGGGGGACCCTGCGCTCGTATTTGGAATTAAAAAAGGCGGTGTGGATAAAGTTGCCCTTCTTCCAGATGGCATAAGGGTACGGGTATGGCTCGAAAAAGATGTCCTCTTAAGAAAAGATGCGAAAGGTATAATCGAGTCAACAGGGCTCTTTGGTGAACGGAGGATACTGATAATCCCGGGCACAGACTCCACTATTTACGACAGGGAAAAACCGCTTGAAGGGAAGTGCGCCTTCGAATTCACTAAAATTCTATCTTCTGTGAGTGAGCTTGCAGAAGGTACAGCAAAATTGCTTTCTCTCATTAAGACAAGTAAAGAGATAGACCTGGATGAGATATTGAGTGAAACGAGGGCTATGGCGAAGAGTTTAAAGACTACATCTGATAAACTGGGTAGAATGATTGAAAAAAACAGAGGTAAATTTGAAGATGAACTTGTAAAACTGAACCGCCTCACCGCCAAAGCAGATACTTTAATAGAAAGAATAAATAGAGGTGAAGGGACGGCAGGGAAATTGCTCAAAGATGAAACGCTCTATAACGAGTTGACAGCCGCCGCAAAAGAACTGCGGGAAGTAATAAAGGATTTCAAGGAGAATCCAAGAAAATATATCAAGATATTTTAACCCGATTTTGCCCCTACTTCGGTTCAATTCTATATTGGACAGGCTCCCAATAGTATCTTGCAAACCAAATGATTGATACAGTGACTAATAGACAAGCGAACCCCAAAGTCACAAGATAGATTGACCCCATTTTAGGCATCAGAAAATTTGCGAGAAAGGCTTCCGGGTCTAAACTTGAAAGTGCTTTTGCGACTGATATCTGAAGGTCGTAGGTCAATTGGAGCAACTTCTCTCTGAACAGAAATCCTAACCCGAAGAGACCCCCAAGGGTTAGAGAAAGAATAGATGCAAACAGGAACTTTATAGACACGGCTGGAATTCTCTCTGGTAACTTCTCCATGACTGACTGAACAAAGTTTGCAGAGGGTTCCTCCATCACATCAGACTCTAAGGTGACAATAAGCCATCTCCTGATTTGCTCTTCCTTCTGGCACTCCTGGCAAGAATTTAAATGGTTTTCTATTGCGAGTTTTTCTCCCTCAGAGATTTCTCCGAGTACATAATTCTGAAGTCTGCTTCTTACATCTTTACACCTCATAGAACCTCCTTGATCACATCCCACCCAATCTTTTCCAGTGCTAACTTTTTGAGTTGTTCTCGTGCTCTTAAAATTGTAGATTTTGTAGTTCCCAGGGGCTGACCCAAAATTTCGGAAATTTCTTTGTAAGACAGACCGTGAATATGTCGAAGAGTTATCGCTGAGCTATAAACCGGCGATAATTCGGATATGAGCCATCTCACTTTCTCCTGAATCTCTTTTCTTTCGTATGCCATTTCTATACTATTTTGATACTGTTCCATTCTGTAGGAAAGATCTACTTCTTTCCTCCTTTTCTTAACTATTGTAATACATAGATTATAACAAATTCTGTGAAGCCAGGTTGAGAATTTCGCCTCTTTCCGGAACCTGGGAAGTGCTTTGTATGCTCTTATGAAGACATCCTGTGCAACATCATCAGCTATACTTGGGTCGCCTAATATTCTATTTATCATTGTAAATATCATCCCTTTATATCTTTCGATCAATTCGCCAAAGGCTTGCTTATCACCTTTTTGAGAAAGGAGGACAAGCTCTTCATCTTTCAGTTCTTTCATCTCCTTCCTAAATAATTAGACATAAAAGATGTGGGAAAAGTTTCATACGAATGCAACTTTTTCCTCCCTCTGTAAGTCTAATATTATGAAAAATGAAAATTTTATCAAAAAGGAGGTAAAAATGTTTGAACAAATAATACCAGGAGGAATCACAGCCATTTTGGCAGTCGCTGGAGCGTTTGCGATACCTATAGTCCTCATAGTGATGCTCTTTACCTTCATCTTTAAACTCGTAAAAGCAAGACATGAAGAGAAAATCGCTATGATCGAGCATGGACTCACAGAAGCTCCAAGTGGTGGGAAGGGAATAGTACTCCTAGTAACTGGTCTCGTTTTTGGTGCAATCGGGTTGGCTCTCGTAATTGGATTACCAATTGCAGGAGTGGCTGAGAAAATCGTTGGTGGACTTGTGCCGCTCTTCATAGGCCTTGCACTCATTGGAGGCCACTATTTAACTCAAAAAGAAAATAGGAGGAACCAAAATGCTCGGAAATCAAAGTAAAAAAATAAGTTTTAATAGACCGTCTCCCTATCCTCTACCACAGTCACTCTTAATAGGGTTCTGGGATAAATAATGAACTCCGAGTCTCAAATCAAGACATACAAAAGCCCCATCTTCTAATAGAGGATGGGGCATACTCTTCTGAGTTTGACATTTGCAACCATATACTGCTTTTTCCAAGAATACAACAATGGGGTTAAGCCTTTAAAATTTACTTTCATTTAAATGAAATGCTATAAATAACTTTGCCCCAGATTGCATAATGGTTCAAAAGGATTTAATTTAGTTCATCTTTTCTGATTTTTAATCAATAGCGGAGATAACCATACATAATAGTAACAATCCCAGATATCCGCCTAATATCCTAAAAGCTTCTCCTTCCTTACCCATACTTGGGGATGTGAGCCCAAAAGTTAAACTGAACCCATGCTGAGTGGAGGTATTACCTATGTCTACAAAGGTGCAGGTGTATTTCCCGCTCAAAAATATTCTGAAATCATATGTTCTAAAACCTATAATCCCTCCAGAAATGCTCAGTGCTAAGCCATCATCTGATTTTGTTTCTGACAAATAGTAATCTTCAACTTTAACCGTCACTTTATGGACTCCTGGTCCCCCACCGAGATATGGTGCGAAATCAGAAGTTAAGAAAATCTTATGCAGCAGCAAGTCAAAGTGCCAGTCACTTGTATGGTCGGTTGCACTTACCCCTCCAAGTCCTTCTACTAAGATATCTCTGGCCTCATGAAATATCACAGCGTCAAGAGTGACCATCTCTTTTTTTACATTTCCGTAAGATTTGCTTACAGGAAACAGGTAACCTGTTCTTAAACCTACACTTGAATAAGGTTTTCTTCTGCGAACTTCTTCGGTTTCCATTTCAGTAATCTTTCCCACATCTGCTGTCTCTATGAATGATTTCTTCTCTGCCATTCCTTGGGCTGCTCTCTCTAAAATAGTATCCAGATCCTCCAAAGAGGTACAGACGAATTTGTCACTGAATTCTATTTCACCACTCGCTATATCAATGAGATTCAATGTCAATATTAGCTTCTCTCCTAATTTGACCATTCTTCCTACAATTGCCTTTTCAAAACCAAAATTTCTCCCTATCTCTACAGCACATTCAACCCGATAGCATTTTATCTCTTCTTCTATCCTTACGACATCAAACTTCCCTGTTCCAACCAGAGATTCTATAAAAAGTATAGAACCTACCTGCATGGTGGCATGGTCTACGCCGAATGGTTCAAAATCAAAAACTGCAATTTTAACTCTTCCATCTGAATAGAGAGTGGAAGGTATTAGAACCAAAGATATGATTAAAATTAAGTTTTGCAGAGTAGACATCTTAAACCTCCTTTCGATTATTCAGTGCCCTTCACAAAACCAAACTTGTCCATTCCGGTCATTTGGCTCTTCAGGAATACATCCTCTAATGATGGGATATGAGTTAGTTACACTTTGCCTTAATATGCACTCCCTCCAAACTTTACTTTTAAACCTCTTTTCATCATCTCCCTGGCGTCCTTGGTGCATCCCAGAGTTTTACAGTAGATGACATCACCAATTGCTTCGAAATTTGCCTCCAGCTCTTCTTTTGAAAGGAAATATGCCTCCATCGTATCCATCTCCCTGCTCTCGCCGTCGCTTTCGTATTTAATGGTTATGTTACAACCACTTTCTGCAACCTTGACGGCATTATCAAACCAATGAAAGTTAGCTATCCCGAGGTCAGGATTGATGCGAATATGGGCAGCCTGACTGACGCCTTTGACACCGCTTTCTTCAAGTTCTTTACCACACTGAATAAAAGTTTCGGGACTGCAAGCATTACCTATGTTAATTTCATATATTGCACTCGTCATATCGTCTTTAATGTATTCCTTCATAATATTTAAAAGCATTCTGAACTGGATTAAATTTTGGGTTGAGAGAAGCATCGAAACTTTAAAATCGAGATTGGGAATGTCTCGTGCATAGTAACAGGCTGCGACGATACTGCTCCAACTTGGATTCAGATAAAAGTTCCCTCCGGTAGTTTTTGCACACCGTGTTATACCATCAAGATAGATTAGATGGTTGTCATTTGCTACCTCGATACCGCCGAAATTACCAAAGAATGTTCCCTGATTTATCAACTTGACTTGTGCCATATCATTATCAGCGGGTATAGTTTCAAACTTCTTGCCAGTTACTTTTTCAATATCCTGAAATCTTTTTATGGGCAGAGGAGTTCCTATCAAATTGGCGTTACAAAACTTATTGACCTTCATAATATCTTCAGCCATAGTAAGAGTAGCCAGCAGAGCACCGTTGTAAACATAGTCATCAGTCAAAGCCATGATGGAAATCATTTCTGAAGGTACCAAAGCTGGTATATCACTTGAAGCACTTTCGGCAATTCTCTTCATACAATGATGGGTAACTTTTGCTCCCTGAAAGCCGGAGACCTGAGTGGTAACGAGTCCCATACCATCTTTATGAGAAATACCGTTACTTTTTTCAAAATCTCCAACTTTGCCAAATTTCTTAACCAACTCTTCTGCCTCTTCAATCATTTCACCGAAACCCTTTTCAGCAAGGATTTTCTTTCTTGTCTCAAATTTGCGCATCTCCTCAATAGTTTTGCTGATTCCCTCAGCACCGCCATGCGATTCTTTTAACGCATCAATCGCCTTTTTATCACTGTCTGACAATAACTTGAATTCCATCATTCCTCCCAAGTTTTAGTATACTCTAATACAATAAAAAAATGGTATCTTGTCAAGAAAAAAGCCAGTCATATCAAGTATAAATTTTCCACAGGTCGCAGACCCGTATGGAAAGGAGAAATGGAGAAAGATTTCCTGTGCTTTACTCTGTGTTAATCTATGGTGTCTTTTTTCTTGACAGATTGTAGTAAATATTATAAATAGATTGAAAGCTCGCCTATGAAAAACAACAGGATTCTTCTTTCACACGGCAGTGGAGGCGAGAAAATGCATCTCCTCATCCAGGATGTATTCATTAAATATTTCTCCAATCCACTTCTGAATAAACTCGATGACTCTGCAATATTTTTACACAAAAATTTTAATTTTGCCTTCACTACGGATTCTTATGTTGTGCACCCACTCTTTTTCCCCGGAGGAGACATTGGTAAACTCTCTGTCTGTGGTACTATCAACGACCTCTGTATGTGTGGCGCTAAACCCCTTTACCTCTCTGCTTCCTTCATTATTGAAGAGGGCATTGAGATTTCAATCCTGGAAAAGGTCGTTCGTTCTATGAGTAAGACTGCACAAGAGGCTGGCATAAAAATTATCACAGGAGATACTAAAGTCATTGAATATCAAGGCAGAAATAATCTTTTTATTACCACTACAGGGGTAGGAATTGTCGATAATAAACTCAATATTTCAGGGAGTAATGCTCAAATCAGCGATAGAGTTATCCTATCAGGCTCGGTGGGCGACCACGAGGTAGCTGTGTTAACTGTTAGAGAAGATTTTGGCCTGAATACCAAAATTTCATCTGATACAGCACCTTTAAATTCGCTAGTCGAAGATATATTGTCCGCAACTTCTTTTGGAGAATCCGGCAATGAGATACATACCCTACGGGATCCTACAAGGGGCGGCATAGCAACAGCCTTGAATGAAATCACATCAAAGTCTGAGGTTGGTATACTCATTTATGAGGATCGTATACCCATTAAAGAGGGTGTTAGAGCAGTCTGTGAACTTTTAGGACTAAATCCGTTATATGCTGCAAATGAAGGGAAATTGATATGCGTAGCATCCAAAGATGCATCAGAGTCGATCGTTGCGAAGATGAAGAAAAATAGATACGGTAGGGATGCAGCGATTATAGGAAAGGTCATCGCCAGTCCCAACGGTGTATGGATTTCAACTCTAACAGGTGGAAAGAGACCGCTTTTGATGCTGGAGGGGGAACAACTACCGAGAATATGCTAATAGAACTGTTAAACGAACAGGTAATCGAAATTAATCTCGATGTCAAAACCAAGTCAGAGACAGTTAGAAGACTTGTTGAACTCGCCTATAACTCAGGGAAGATAAAAAACATTGAAGAAGTGATAAAAAAAATTATGACTCGCGAGAGACTTCTTTCGACTGGCGTTGGAAAGGGAGTGGCAATTCCCAGGGCGTGTTCAGAGTTCATTGAGGATTTCTGTTTTTCTTTTATCATCACAAAAGAACCAATAGATTATGAGTCTCTCGATAATGCAAAAGTTAGAATCCTCATGTTTTGTGGTATACCTCATAACAGGGTTGATGAATCCGTAGAATATATGGTAAGGATATTTAGGCTATTCAATCAGGATTCGTTTAGAGCATCTTTATTAAAAGCGAGGAATGTAAAAGAAGTAATAAAAATCTTTAAAAAAGAAGAGAAGGACTTGGATATTACATCTTAAAAGCTCTACAATCAAGTATAAATTTTCCACAGGTCGCAGACCTGTCCATACGGATTCGTAGGGATATGGGATCCGTATGGAAAGTAGAAATTTGAATATTTTTTTCTTCTCCTATTCCTTCCATACGGATCCATAGGGACTTCTGTGCCTTAGTCTGTGAAAACTGTGGTTTTTTTTTCCTTGACACTGTTAGTGTTTTAAATATATAATAATATTAAGACTGAAGGAGGATCTGTGAGATTTAAATTTCTTAAAAATAGTTTTTCTAAAATGATAACAACCGATATAGCAATAGACCTTGGAACATCCACGACATTGATATATGTAAAAGGTCAGGGAATAGTTTTGAACGAACCGTCTGTGGTCGCACTGGATAATAAAACGAATAGACCCATCGTCTTTGGCAAAAAGGCTAAGAATATGCTTGGGAAGACACCCGATAAAATCAGAGCCGTCAGACCGATGAAAGATGGGGTCATTGCCGATTTTGAGGTTGTTGAGCACATGCTCCGTGGGTTTATCTCAAAATCGATTAAACGGAGATCTCTGCTCAAACCCAAGATTATCGTCTGTGTCCCATCTGGTATCACAGCCGTCGAGATGAGGGCAGTAAGAGACTCTGTAGAACATGCAGGTGCACGAGATGTTTATTTAGTCTCCGAACCTATATCCGCATCGATTGGTGTAGGTCTGCCTGTAGAGGAAGCTTCGGGTAATATGATCATAGACATTGGTGGAGGCACAACAGAGATTGCTGTCATATCCCTCTCGGGAATAGTCTCTAACTCTTCTATCAGAGTGGCAGGAGATGAGATGGATAATGCTATCGTTCTATATATAAAGAAGAAATATAACCTCCTGATTGGAGACCAGACCGCCGAGATGGTAAAGATAAATATCGGCTCTGCCTACTCCCTTGAAGATGAAACATCGATGAGTGTAAAAGGGGTAGACCTGGTCAAGGGCATACCTAAAACGATAGATACCAATTCAAAAGAGATGAGGGAAGCGTTGAAAGAACCCGTGAGTATGATAGTCGAAGCACTTAAACTGACTTTGGAAAAGACGCCCCCGGAACTTGCTTCCGACATAGTTGATAGGGGTATCTATATGGCAGGTGGAGGTTCTCTACTGCACGGGCTCGGCGATTTAATAAAGGCGGAGACCGATTTGGTAATCAAATCTGTGAACGATCCAATTGAATGCGTAGTACTTGGCGCTGGTAAGATACTGGATAATCTTTCTAAATATGAAAAACTTCTTATGAAGTCAAAGAGAGAATGAAAAAATCAAACACTCTCCTTTTTTTTATACTATTTTTTTTATCACTGTGTTTTATTCTACTTGACCAGAACCGTAAATTAAAAACCGCTAGGGTTGTGAGTTTTTCACTCGCTTTTCCAATCAATAAAAGCATCACTTTTTTAGAAAATATCTTTTCTGTTTATAAAGAAAATCAGAGACTTACAAGTATTGCTACTAAACTCGCTTTAGAAAATGCCCAACTATATGAATACAAATTCGAGAACGAACAGTTGAGACCCCTTTTAGAATTTAAACGAGAAGGGATTTTTAATCTGCTCCCATGTGAAATTATAGGCAAAGATGTAGGAGGTCCCATAAGAATCCTCACTATTGACAAAGGATTTAAAGATGGAATAGAAACTGGTATGTCAGTAGTCTCCTATCAGGGCTTGATTGGAAAGGTCATTGAGGTCTTCCCGAATGCTGCTTCGGTTCAGACCATTCTGGATAGGGGGTGTAAGGTGGGCTCGATAGTTAAACGGACAGGAGTTTGTGGAATTCTTGAATCGAAGGGTGCATACGATCTCTTTTTAAATTTCGTCCCCAAAGAGAGTAATATTTCACTCAATGATGAAATCGTTGCATCCGATATTGGAGGGATTTTTCCTGGAGGACTGAAAATAGGGGTTGTCAAAGAGATAGGGGAAGAATACATGGGACTTTTCAAAAAGATACGGGTCAAACCTTATGTAAATTTTCCCAAGATAAATTTTGTATTCGTGGTTCTGGGCAGGAGTGAAGAGAAACTTTTTACAAAGGAAGAAAAGAAACTGATCCGCACTATTGAAGCTGAATCTCTTGAAATTCCACCCTTTGTTGAAGAAATAACTGAATGAATATCTTCATCTCTATCTTGCTCATATTTATAGGATTGTCACTCGATACAACTGTAAGCAGGTTAATTTCGATCGGGTATGTGCGCCCATATTTTTTGTTCATTTTTCTCATCTATATTTCAATGGACTCGGGAATTAAAAGGGGGACACTATTTGGTTTTATCGGTGGATTTCTCTTAGATTGTTTCTCTCCACGCTATTTAGGTGCTCAGGCTCTAATCTTTTCCATAGTTGGATTCTTTCTCAGCAATATAGCGAATAAAATTGATAAAACTAAGGTATATGCCCAGTTTCTGGTCCTTTTTCTATCGAGTCTATTTTATCTGACTCTTTATTCGTTGATAATGTCCGTCAAAAGTTTTCCTGAAATTCTTGTTCTATCCATCATTCCGTCTACTTTCTATACTGGAGTCGCTGGAGTGTTGGTTTTTCAGATACTTAATAGATTATGTCAAAAGCAAGGGTAAAGATATTTATATTCATCTGCGTATGCGGATTTTTGTCCCTACTTTTCAAATCTGCACACCTTCAGTTATTTCAATTCGAAAGATATGCAACACTTTCGGAAAAAAACAGAGTTAAGATTTCGATAATACGAGCACCGAGAGGAAAGATATTTGATCGAAATCAAGTCCTTTTAGTAGATAACGAAGCCAAATTTTCCATCTATGTAACCCCTGAGATAGATGGAAAGAAAGACGAGATTGAGCACCTATCAAGGACATTAGGTATAGAGGCAAAAACGATTGAGAAACGGCTTGTGCCACATCGTGGATTTTTTTCACCTGTGAGATTAAAAAGGGGTGTAGATTTGAACATAGTAACCTATCTAAAGGAAAGGAACGAAGAGTTTCCCGAGGTTTCTGTTGAGGTGGAGCCCAGAAGAAAATATATCTATGAAAGATTTGCCTCACATATCCTTGGGTATGTGGGCGAAATTTCCGATGTATATCAGTATGGGGTTCAGATCGGATTGATGGGGGTTGAAAGTAAATACGAGGGCTTTTTGAGAGGTGAAGATGGGGCAGAATACATAGAGATGGATGCGAGAGGCAGAGAATTGGAAATTTTTTCTGAGAAGAAAGGGAGAGATCCTGTGCCTGGAAATGATATCTATCTCACAATAGACTTCAAACTGCAGAAAATAGTTGAAGAGACTTTGGAAGAATTCGGTGCTGGTGCCTGCGTGGCGATGGATCCGCAGTCAGGCGAAATATTAGCAATGCTTTCTAAACCCAATTTTGACCCGAATGAAATTTGTGAAATGTGGGAATCTCTCTCAAGCGACCCTAATTCTCCATTGTACAATCGTGCAATTTCGAGTGGCTACCCTCCAGGGTCTGTATTCAAACTCGCCGTGGCTGGATGTGGTTTAGATTGTGATGTAATAAAAGAGGAGAAAAAATTCAAAAAATGCACTGGAGAATATCGATTTGGAAGACGGGTATTCAAGTGCTGGAAACCTCACGGTAAAGTTTTACTCAAAGATGCAATAATTCAGTCATGCGATATCTATTTCTACCAGTTGGGACAAGAGATTGGACTGAATCGGTTATGTGAAAATGTACGAAAATACGGTTTTGGAGACCTTGTCGGGGTGGATCTTTTAAATGAAAATAGAGGACTTGTACCAAATTCAAAATGGTATGATAAGAAATTTGGAAAGGGGAAATGGTCTGAGGGTGTGGTATTGAATCTATCAATTGGACAGGGAGAGATATTAGTTACACCCTTACAGTTAGTGCAGTTCGCTTCGGCAATAGGGGCAGGTGGTAAATCTTTTACACCTCACATAGTTAAGAAAATAGTTGATACTGATGGAAAGATATTATACGAGTTTAAACCTACTTTTAAGCAACTACCAATGTCAAAAGAGACTATAGAGTTTCTAAAAACTGCTATGGATGATGTGGTTAATGCACCACATGGAACTGGGGGCTTAGCTCGGAGTTCCAAAATTAGAATCGCTGGTAAAACCGGGACTGCTGAAAACCCTTGGGGGGAAGACCACGCCATCTTCTACTGTTATGCTCCAGTAGAGAACCCCAGGATTGCCCTCTGTTTATTTATTGAGAATATAGGTACGGGTGGAGGTGTTGCTGCTCCACTCGCAAAAAAAATACTTGAAAGATACCTGTATGCGAGAAATTGATATACCTTTACTATTTACAACTGCGGGATTGGTCCTTTTAGGACTTTTAATGGTAAACAGTTCGACACAGGTGGAATATTTACAACCGAATACCTTTCCTCAACGCCACTTCTTTGCACTAACAGTCGGTGTAATACTCCTCGTCCTCAGTTATATTATGCACTTTAAGACTTTCTGGGCATTCGGATATATCATATATTTTCTAACAGTTGTTCTTCTTGCAATGCCTCTATTATTCTCATCTGGGTCTATTAAAAGATGGGTATCATTCGGAGGAATAAGCTTCCAACCTTCAGAATTTGCAAAACTTGGGCTCATCATTGCCCTCGCAAATCTATTATCCAATATAAAATTCAACCCCCAGAAGTTATCTGCGATATGTTTTGCTTTTTTAGTTTTTCTTATTCCTTTTGCCCTAACCATTGTGGAACCAGATCTAACCACCGCTTTTATCCTTTACTGCATTTTAATGGGGATGCTGTTGTGGAGGAATGTGCGCACATTGTATATACTTCTGCTCGTAACCCCACTTTTAAGTATAGCAACTGCTTTTCACCCTGTCAGTTGGATAGTTTTCATAATTCTGCTTTTAACATGTCTGGTTCTTTTTCGAATAAAATTTCCCGAAATCCTGTGTCTCTTTTCAGTAAATTCTGTTATCGGTATACTCACCCCGGTCTTCTGGGGTTCTTTGAAAGGATACCAGCAGAAGAGGTTACTCTCTTTTATAAATCCAGGTTCAGACCCGAAGGGATTTGGATGGAGCATCATCCAGTCGAAGATAGCCATCGGTTCAGGAGGTCTATTTGGTAAAGGGTTATTTCAAGGCACACAGAAAAAACTCTCATTCTTACCGGGTGTTCATACAGATTTTATCTATTCTGTAATATGTGAGGAGATGGGCTTTATTGGGAGTACAGTAGTTATCGGACTTTTCTTTATTTTGATATACAGGGCAATAGTTATAACAAAGAACACCAAAAATAATTTTGCAAGTCTTTTGGGCAGTGGAATTGTGAGTCTGTTTTTGTCACAGACTCTAATAAACCTTGGTATGGCACTCGGTATACTACCTGTTGCAGGGGTGCCACTTCCATTCATAAGTTATGGGGGTTCTTCTTTGGTAGTATCCCTCATATCCGTAGGGCTTTTATTGAATATCAAAAGAAGGAGGCTTTTCTACTGATGTCTCCTACGTTGTTTAAAATTGGACCCTTCGCCATTCACTCCTATGGCGTGGCACTTGCCATTGCTGTATTTTTGGGTATATACATAGTCGAATTCAAAGCGAAGAAAAATGGAATTGACTCACAGAAGATATATGACTTCGCATTCTGGGTTCTCATTACAGCGATAGCAGGTGCAAGGGTTCTTTTCGTAGTCACCCATCTCGGTGATTATAGGGACGAACTGTGGAGGGTAGTAGCGATATGGGAGGGAGGGCTCACCTTCTATGGAGGATTGATTCCTGCGGTGGTGGTGGGTATCCTCTATCTGAAAAAGCAGAAACTCAATGTGTGGAAGGTCACAGATTTCACCGCACCCGCCATCGCTCTTGGTATAGGAATAGTGAGAATCGGATGCTTTTTGAACGGGTGCTGTTTCGGTAAACCGACACAGTTAGGGTGTGGTGTGAGATTTCCTCCTGGCTCCTACCCTTACCATCAGTTTCCAACCGAAACAATACATCCTACACAACTCTACTCATCACTCACTGGATT
Organism: bacterium; assembly: GCA_030619885.1. Taxonomy (GTDB): domain Bacteria; phylum Hydrothermota; class DG-26; order JAUXAN01; family JAUXAN01; genus JAUXAN01. Next base: position 63,072 of record JAUXAN010000003.1, on the reverse strand, counting down.
TCTAATTTTCTTTGTATTGATAGTGCTTGGTAGAAAGAGGAGATACGATGGATTTCTTTTCTCCTTCTATTTAATCTCCTATTCGATATTTAGATTTTTTATAGACTTCATAAGGTATTACGAAGAAAGTAACATAATTTTAAAACGATGGGGAATTGAATTTACCATAAATCAGTTTGCATCTTTATCTCTGCTCGTATTTTCAGTTTTTCTAATGATAAGATTAAAAAAGGTGTAGAGAAATTTTTGATTAAGATGAAATGTCAAGAAGAAAGAACCCACGAATCACACAAATTACACGAATAATATCAGCGTCCATTTATTTGTATTAAGAAGTCTATTTCTATCGTATGAAAGCGAGTCAGTCCGTATTTGTAATTTGTTGGACTGATCCCAATCTGTGTTCATGGTTTCTTTTTCCTTGACAGATTTTGTTGTATAACCTATAATATTCGAGATGAGTATAGGGAGTTTTTATAGAAGAGAACTCACACCAACCAGATTCATCATTTTTGGATATCTCTTTTTCGTCATTGTTGGTTCACTGCTTTTGACTCTGCCATTCTCATCTACACAAAAGAGGTGTTCACTCATAGATTCAGTCTTTACCGCTACCTCTGCAGTCTGCGTCACAGGTCTCATCGTTAAAGATACCGAATACGATTTTTCTCTATTCGGAAAAGTTATTATTCTCCTTCTGATACAAGCCGGTGGGATCGGATATATGACCCTTGCAACAACATTTTCGGTAATTTTGAAAAGGAAAATATCTTTAAGAGAAAGATTGATCATAAAAGAATCCTTCAATCAACTCACATTTAAAGACCTGGCTAAATTTTCTATAAGGGTATTGCAGATTTCACTCATTTTAGAATTCATAGGGGCTTTTATTCTGTTTTTTAGATTCACCAATTTTTTTCCATATCTGAAATCAGCAGGGGTATCCATTTTCCATTCTATTTCTGCATTTTGTAACGCCGGTTTTTCTTGTTTTTCAACAAATCTCGTTAATTATCAAAATGACTTCTTTATCGCCATAACAGTACCAGTCCTTTTTATCATTGGCGGTGTCGGATTTATATGCATAAGTGATTTGTACAAAACCTATCTAAAGAGAGAAACCAAGGCTGTTTCTGTACATACGAAGTTTACAATTCTCATCACTCTGACACTCATTGTTTGCGGAACTATTTTGATTCTTTTCAATGAATGGGGGAATGCATTCAACGAGATGGCGCTAAAAGATAAACTGATGGTCTCCTTTTTTCATGCAACCACACCAAGAACAGCCGGATTTTCTATATTCAATATACGCAATTTCACATTGCCAACTATAGCATGCATAATTTTTTTCATGTTTGTGGGGGCATCACCAGGGGGGACTGGAGGCGGGGTAAAAACGACCACTTTCGGGATAGTTTTACATTCTATAAAAAATATGAGCAGGTCTTCACCTGTCAATCTTTTCAAAAGGCAAATAGCAGATGATACAATTAGAAGGGCATTTCTAATAACGGTCATCGCTGGATCAATAATTTCACTTGGTACCTTTATTCTGCTCTTTACTGAAGGAGAAGTCTGCAAAAATAAGGGGTTTTTAGGAGTTTTGTTTGAACAGACCTCTGCACTTGGAACCGTTGGTCTCTCATTAGGTTCTTTCAGTAATCCAAACTTGAGTCTAGCCCATAACTTCACTCCCTTTGGTAAGTTAATAATAATTTTAACCATGCTCTCAGGCAGGATAGGACCACTCACTATTGGATCAGCAGTGCTACTGCCAAAAGAAGAGAAGATAAAATTCCCTGAAACAAGGTTGGTTATAGGATGAGACAATTTTTGGTAGTCGGTATGGGAAGATTTGGTTCATCGATAGCAGAAGCTTTATCTAAGAAAGGTCTTGAAGTGCTCGCAATAGATAAAGACAGCAAGAAGGTTCAAAACTTCGAAAGTATCGCTACCCAGGTTGCAACACTGGATGCTACGGATGAGAAGGCATTAAAAGAGATTGGTGCGCAGGATTCTGATTGTGCAATAGTAAGCGTGGGGAAAAATATAGAAGCGAGCATACTGATCACCGTCATATTGAAAGAATTGGGCGTGAAAGAAGTCGTTACTGAGGCGATTGATGAACTGCATGCAAAAATTCTTGTAAAAATAGGTTGCGATAGAGTCGTTTTCCCTGAAAGGGATATGGGAATAAGAGTAGCAGAAAGTTTGATAACACCAAAGATTTTCGATTTCATAGAACTGTCGTCAACTCACTCTATGATGGAGATAGTCGCACCAAAGTCCTTTGAAGGTAAGACCCTCAAAGAAATTAAACTCAGGTCAAAATATGGAGTCAGTTGTATTGCTATAAAGCGAAAGATTCCTATAGTAAAAGAGGATGGCGACACAGAGTTTTCCGAAGAGACAAAGATCGCACCCGTTGCTGGAGACGATATACAGAGTGGAGATAGACTCTATCTCCTTGGTGAATATGCATCATTGGAGAAGATTAAAAAATTATGAGTCAAAAAGAGAAACCGGAAGAACTTGCTGAGCTGGCAAAATTCTATTTTTTGAATAAAAAATTTGAGGAATCTGTGAAAAAATATAAAGAGGCGATAAAACTCAACCCCAATGACCCACATCTTCACTATAATTTAGGAATTGTTTACGAAAGTATGAACATACTGGATCTTGCCAAAGAATCTTTTAGAAAAGCACTGAGTTTAGATGAAAATTTCACCTCTGCAAAAGAACACCTTGAGAAACTGGTAGGCAAATGAGAAACAAGATAGATATACTTCATCAAGTCTCTAAGGTGATTTCATCGACTTTGAGTGAAGATGAGATTTAAATTAAAAAATCCCCCCCCGGAAATAAAATCATTGGAAGAGTTCAGTAAATCCATCTTTGAAAGTATAACGAGTGGGATCGTTATAGTTGACAGTGATGGTAAAATAATCAGGGTAAACGAATCTTTCGCAGAACTCCTCGACTATCCTCGAGAGGAATTGATAAACGGAGATGTGGATATCTTCTTCCCTGCATCTTATGGTGAAGAGTCAATATTTAAAAAGACACTCAAGAATAAAAGAGAGTATAATAGATTGGAATTGAATATTGAGAAAAAAGATGGGAAAACGATGATTCTCGGAATGTCCACTTCATTACTTAAAGATAAGAAGGGCAATGTGAAAGGTGCAATTGGGATAGTAAGAGACTTGACAGATTCGAAGGAACTTGAGGAGCGAATGAAGAGGTCAGAGAGGTTGGCATCGCTCGGTGAAATGGCGGCTTCTTTAGCACACGAGATCAGAAATCCTCTTAGTGGAATGAAATTGGGTATAGATTCCCTTAAAAAGAGTATCGGAGGAAACAAGGATGCCAGTGAAATACTGAATATAGTGGAAGGGGAACTCAAAAGGCTGAACAGGTTCGTTATTGATATGACTTCCTACTCAAAAAGACCAAAACCTGTGTTATCACCCTGTGATATTAGAGAAATTATAGAGCGTAATATCACTTTATTAAAAAAAGATTTTGAATCCTTAAAGATTAAGGTCAAAAAAAACTATCCCGAAAAACTCGGTAAAATCTCCCTCGATGATGATCAGATTGGAGAAGTCTTTTTGAATCTGTTTTTAAACGCAAAAGACGCGATGCCAGATGGAGGAATCCTATCGATAAATCTTCAATCACTTTCTAAAAATCTGGTTGCTGAGGTTGAAGATACAGGCACTGGTATCCCACCCGGGAAACTGAAAAAGGTATTCGACCCTTTCTTCAGCACCAAGAAAGGAGGCACGGGGTTAGGTCTATCAATAATATATCGTATAATCTGTGACCATAAAGGAACGATCGGTGTAGAGAGTAAAGAAGGAAAAGGAACAAAATTCACAATAGTTTTACCAAAATAACTATGGCAGATAAACCAAGACTGTTAATTGTGGATGACGAAGATACTGTTCTGAAATTGCTTACAAAGTTGTTTGCAGAAGATTACGAGGTAACAACAGCATCGACCGCTTCAGATGGGTTGGAGTCTATTGAGAAATCTCTCGATGTAGTCCTTTTAGACATAATGCTTCCCGATCCGTCAGGAATGGAGATTTTGAAAGCGATAAAGGAAGTAGGTTCAGATATTCAGGTGATAATGATAACAGGATATGCATCCTTAGAGACTTCGACCGAGGCTTTGAGGCTGGGGGCATACGACTACATTTTAAAACCATTCGAGGAGTCACAGATAAAATCGTTGGTGAGAAATGCATTGGACAAAAGAAATGCGCTGAAAGAAAAGAAAGCGTTACTCGAAGAACTTACAGATTTATCCCAAAAATTACAGGAGACGAATTATGAATTTGAGCAGGCACATGCCGAGCTTGCAGACGAGAAGGCAAGGGTAGATAAAAAATTGGAGAAGAAAAAAAACGCATTGACAAAACTGAACCATTTGATGGGACAATTACTTTTAGAGAGAGACTTGACAAAACTCCTCGAGTCCTCTGTAAAGATGACGGTTGAAGCTATGGAGACCACTGGGGGTGTTCTAATGCTCTCTGAAGTAAGAAGTAATCAATTGTTCGTAAAATCGAGTATAGGAATTGATAAATTGCTTCCCAGAGGTTCCAGACTCTCGCTGTCTCAAAGCGAATTTGCCCCGGTTATTCCTCTGGGAGAAGCAATGCTTGTGAAATTTGGCGAGCCTGAAAAGATATTTGCCTGTTCTCCATTGAAGGAAAAGGATGAAACTTATGGAATAATCTGTGTAGCAGACAGGACGGATGGGGAGAATTTTGACGAGAGTGACCTTGAATTTTTATCAACCATCTCGCAGGCTACAAGTATCGCTTTACAGAACTCTCTGCTGTTCAATTCCCTGCAGAAGAGTTATTTTGAAGCATCCCTTTCTCTGATGTCGATTGAGGAAGCGCTTGACAAAGAGATGAAAGAGCATTCAGAAAGGGTAGCGAATCTTGGATGGGAACTCGCATATGCACTGAGTGTGCCCGAAGGTGAAATCTCTGCAATCAAATATGCAGCGATGTTTCACGACATAGGCAAAATTGTTACGCCACAAGGAGAGTATCTATCCATATCTGAGAAGATCATATCGCCAATAAGATTTCTTGGGACGTCGAAACCAATTATCAGGTATATAAATGAGCGATGGGACGGGAGTTGCCGCAGTAAGTTGAAGGGGGAAAAGATACCCATCGGTTCGAGAATCATTGCAGTTGCCAATGCATACGATGAGTATATCTACAAGGATAAATTCTCCCCTGAGGAAGCAGAAAAAAAATTGGAACTCGAAAGCGGTAAAGCATACGACCCAAAGGTACTTGAAGCGTTAAGAACGATCCATTCTAAATAGGGATTTATGTAATATGTAAGTCATTCTAAAAATAGGGACCCAGATGAACCTCGTCAGAAAGTTCATTTAAGATAAATGGAAATAATTCATTAGAAGAAACTCCTCTCCCCGTTCTTTCTAACGGGGTGAACGCAGATTCTTAGGATCTTAAATATACAAATCTAACTGAAAAGATTATTAAAACCCTCTACAATGTTTATAATACCTTTGGATATGGATTTTTAGAAGAAGTCGGTTTGCTACTGAACTTATCCTAAAGCAGAAGCATAAGACATTTAATAATTTGAGAAAGTAATAAAAAAATCCGCGATTATCAGCGGAAATCTGCGTCCTATTAAAATGTTTTTTGAACGGAGGGCGAGGGATTCGAACCCCCATGGGTATAAAACCCGGCGGATTTCAAATCCGCTGCCTTACCGGTTAGGACTAGCCCTCCCTATTGTAGAGATTATATTATTTTTTCATTCCATTGTCAAGATAAAAGCAACCACGAAACACATTCACCCCGCACTTATGCATAAGTGCGGGGCAGGTTATAAAAAATTCTCAGAAGGTAGAACAGGGTCTTTAGCCCCTGCTTTTTAAATCTTGTCCATACGGATACCCAAAGAAGTTTTTTCTCTGTCATCCGCAAATATATTCTTTCCTTCTATTCCCCTGTTCATCACACGGTGATATGCACCCTTATAAGTTACCCTTGCTATCCTCATATCTTTATCTTACACCCAAGTATCATAGAGTCACAGAGTCAAGCAGCGTCCCCAAATTCTTCACCCTAAAGGCTCGGTGTAAAGAAAAAAAACTTGACAAGTTTTAAAAATAGATTATATTTATTCTACACAATGGTAAAATGATATTTTTTGAAAATCTACTCGCTATCAAAAGAGAGCCTGTCCATACGAATCCTATGGACAAGTTTTCCACAGGATTACGATGCAGACTTTTTGCTGTAGTCAAGATTTGACACCATGTATTTAATTTTTGTAAAAAGCAATGAAATATCTTGAGTATGTGGTCAATGGTATGAGAAAAAGAGTACGGTGGAGCCGAACCCTTTGGTTAGTTATAATTTCAGTTACTGCAATTTTGGGAGTTACACTCTGGATAACCCTATATTTTTACCCTCAGTATAATGAACTCTGGGTTCTGTTTTTATATACTATACCAGCCGAGTTTCTCATCGCTATTGTACCCCAAGAACCAATGGTTATTTATTTTGGCAAGTTATATCATCCATTTACAGTAACATGGGTAACGTTGATAGGGACTGTTCTTACTGAGTACTTAAACTACATGTTAGTAACAATATTTTTTAAGATTCCACGATTGGATGATTTAAAGAAGCGTAAAACTTTTCAGAAAGCGATACACTACTTTTTATTGGTGCCTTTTGTTAGTTTAGTCATCGCTGCAATTACTCCTGTACCGTTTTATCCATTCAGAATAATTGCCGCTGTGAGCAGGTACTCAGTGAAAAAATATCTACTAGCTATTATCCTTGGCAGAACTCCTCGCTTTTATACGTTGGCGTACTTTGGTCATATTGTTGTACTACCAAATAAAATTATTGCTCTATTGTTCGTTTTCCTGTTTACTTTAATAGTTATTTCTTGGTTTCGCCAAGAGACTAAAAACAAAAAATTATAAAGACATGTTTATTATTAGTATTATGATATGCTATGAGAACTGACCAAGTTTATAAAATCTTAAATCTGTCAAAAGTAGATAAAGAGGAATACGAATGAAAGGTATGTCGTTGGCTCAATCTGTGCGCATTGCACAACGAGGCTTGCGTAATTATATAGCCAATAAACCATTGGTTATTTCATTTGAAGTTACATATTCCTGTACTTGTAATTGTCTGCACTGTAATAGAGGAGGGAAAATTGAAGAAAATGATCTCCTCGAACCAGCAGGCTATACAGCTCTGGTGTTATCATTACGCCCTTCTGTGGTGCAAGTGTCAGGTGGTGAGCCACTTCTCAGAACAGACTTGGTAGATATAGTTAAAGCGACTAAAAAGTATCCTAACGGGCTTCCATATGTGATTCTGGTTACCAATGGTTCCCTTTTGAATAAAGAGAATTATGCACAATTGAAGGAAGCTGGCGTTGACCGCTTTTCTGTATCGCTAGATTTCCCTAATGAGAAGCACGACGAGTTTCGCAGACATCCTGGTCTATATGCTCATTTGGAGGAAACCATCCCGCGTCTTGTAGCCGAGTTTGGTTATAACGACATTGTGTTGAATTCTGCAATAACCCGAAGAAACTTGCTATACCTGGTAGATTTGGTTAATAAAGCCGAGGAATGGGGTGTATCCGTATCCTATAGCGCCTATGGCGTTTTACGTACGGGAGATAAAAGTTTTTTTATCTACTCCAAAGAAGACCTGGAAATGTTACAGCAAAAAATTCATGAGCTTATACAAATGAAAAAGGAAAAGAGAAGAATTCTCAATTCAACATACACTTTGATGAGGACATATGAATTCTTTAGGGATGGCTATATTCTTAATTGTAATGCTGGAAGAAGATCTCTAGTTGTCAGGCCAAACGGCTATTTAATCCCATGTTCAATGCGCTCCCATCATCGGGTATATTCAACACAAGCGGAAATGTTGGAGGGATTCTCAAAGCGCAATAAATGCGGAGAGTGCTACGTGGCAATTAGGGCTTATAGCGATAAATCCTTTGGGAGATTGGTAAAGGATAACCTTTCTTTCTTTTTCTCCAATCTACTGTAGAGCAAATGTACCTGGAATAAGATGGTTTGATGAAAATAACGCAAAAAGAAATGTTGTTACAAATTCCGGTATAAGGTCGTATGTTGGTCTTGGAACTTGATAAGTTCGGAGACGGTTCTTGACATAATAGGAAAACTGTCTTAGAATAAATGTCAAGTCAAAACTTGACACCATGTATCCAATAAAATATTAAATGGTTGACAAAGTTCCTATTTATATTATATTAAATGCTACGGATTTTATCTCGTTCTTTATCTTAAAAATGAATAATTATCAAGCGATAATTTTCGACTTAGGTAACGTAATATTCAAATTCTCCTTTGAAAATACTTTTAATTATTGGGCAAAAATTTTAAATCTGGAACCAAACGAGGTTAGTCAACGATTTGAGTTCAATGGGGCTTTTAAACAATTCGAAAAAAATGAAATCACTCCCAATCAATTTATGAAACATGTTTCTAATAAGTTAGGATTCGAGTTGACAGAGGAGCAGTTTGAAAAGGGATGGAATTCGATTTATGAAGAAATGGTTCCGGGCATTCTAAATACACTAAGAGCATTAAGAATCAATTATAAATTGGTTGCCTTAACGAACACAAATGTTATACATTCAAAAGTTTGGAAAATAAAATATGCAGAGGCCTTGAATTTTTTTGAAAAGATATTTTGCTCACACGAAATAAAGGTCAGGAAACCTGAACACAAGGTATATGAAATTGTGTTAAAATACTTGAATATTGGATCCAAAAGGATTGTGTATTTAGATGACAATTATGATTGTGTCAAGAGCGCATCTGAAATGGGGATAAAAAGCCTTACGGTAAGTTCGCATGATAAAATGATTCATGATTTAAAAAAAATAGGAATTAAAATTGAATGAAATTCAAACCTTCGCCTGACACATATCAAAGACTCTGTGTCAAGAAAAAAGAACCCACGAATCACACGAAATACACGAATAATCAAATTGAGTATGCCATAAAACCAGAAATTTGTCAAAAATCTTTTTCAAATAGCGTTTATACTTTCATTATTCAAGGAAAAATGTCCTCCCATAACGATGCGAAAACACTCTATTTCCTACGAAAATAGAGTCCCCTGGTTAACATGTATTAAACCGTCTACACTAAATACTTGACAAAGTTCCTATTTATATTATATTAAATGCTACGGATTTTATCTCGTTCTTTGAGGGAGAGAGGTAATCCAGTACCGTGTATTAGACTGGAACTACTGTAAAAATGATAATTGAATTCAAAGATATATCCAAAGTCTACAAAAAAGACTGGAGGGCATTGAATGATATCAACTTGGAAATTGATAAGGGTGAATTCGCTTTCCTCCTCGGTCCTACAGGAGCAGGAAAGAGTACTCTGTTGAAAATCATATATATGGACGAAAGACCGACAACAGGAGAAATTACAGTTCTAAACTATTCGTCAAAGACGATTAAGGGAAAAGATATACCTCATCTACGGAGGAAGGTTGGTGTTATCTTTCAGGATTTTAAACTACTCTCTGATAGAAATGTCTTCGATAATATAGCCTTCTCACTTGAGGTTACAGGAGCGGCAAAAAAATATATAAAAAGAAAAGTTCTGGAAGTTTTGACTGATTTAAGACTTCAGCACAGAAGGAGTCAATATCCATACCAGATTTCAGGTGGTGAACAGCAGAAGGTTGCCATTGGAAGGGCGTTGGTGAAGGAACCTTTTATCCTGCTTGCCGATGAACCAACAGGGAATGTTGACCCTGAGGGATCGGAGGAGATAATCGATTTACTCAAAGATATAAATGCGAAAGGAACTACCATTTTGATGGCAACACATAATCTTGACATTGTTAAAAGTTTACCCTTTAGAGTTATAAGTATGGAACACGGAGAGATAAAGGGAGACGAAGATGGGCTACGCCGTAAACGAAGCCTTTAGGTCATTCAAAGAAAGAAAGACCACTACTTTTCTTACAATCGGAGTAACAACCGCTTCATTATTCATAATCGGACTCTTCCTCCTTGTAACAGTCAATCTGCTTGAGATTATAGATATTTTTAAAACAAGGGTTGAAATAACCGCTTTCCTCAAAGACGACATGGACAAAGAAAATATAGAAAAGTTACAGAAAGAGATTTTAACTATAGGTGGCGTTGAGGAAATTGTTTTCATCTCGAAAGAGAAAGCGATGGAAGAATTCAGCAAAGAGTTACAGGACACACCAGAACTACTCTCTGCTATAAAGACGAACCCTCTCCCTGCATCCTTCAGGATAAAACTCGAAGACAGATTTAAAACAAAAGAGGCAGTGGCAAAAATTTCATCCATGATTGAAAACATGCTTGGCGTAGAAGAAGTCAGATATGGGGAAAAAACCGTAGAGCGTCTCCAGAAGATAATTACAGGAGGGGTTATATTGGATTTGATATTGGGTATTGCATTAGGGCTCGCATCGATTTTTGTTGTGTCAAATACCATAAAACTCACTTTAATTACAAGAGGAGATGCCATCGAAATTATGAAACTCGTTGGAGCAAAAAGCGGATTTATAAGAAGGCCCTTCCTCCTCGAAGGATTCTTCTATGGACTCTTCGGAGGCTTTTTTGCATCCTGCGTCCTTTTCGGACTCTATAAACTAGTGACGATAAAATTCCATGGGATAATATTCCCTGTAAAGGAACTTGTAGGAGGAATAGTAATCTTTGGATGCGTTCTCGGATATATCGGGAGTGCAATCTCCATAAGGAAGTTCTTGAAGATGTAAGCGTATGATTACAATACTCGTTCACTTAATTACAGAGAAGTGATACCAATTTTGGTCAGACCATTTGCCAGCTTTGCGAATTCTTCCACACTTAAAGTTTCTCCTCTCCGACGCAAGTCAATAGGTAGTTGGGATGCATCTTTTTTCGATATAAAGATGCAGTTTTTTAACATCTTCCTCCTCTGCTGGAAACTCAAATCTATAACTTTAAAGAAAAGATCTTCACAGATCACGCTGATCCTCGGTTTGTCTAAAAATTCCAAATTCACCGTAGCTGAATCTACTTCTGGAGAAGGTAGGAATCTGTCCTTCGGTATATAGAATAGAGGATGCGTTTCTATGAAATATTTCACTTTAACCGTGAGTACACCGTATGCCTTCGTGCCAGGTCGAGCCACCAATCTTTCTGCAACTTCTTTTTGCATTGTAAGGATACAGCCATCGATAAATTCTCTATTCCTTATCAAGTATGCAATTACAGGCGTGGTGATACTGTAAGGCAGATTGGATACTATTTTTACTTTACCATATTTTTGAAATATCTCTTCCAAGCCCAATTTTAAAATGTCATCGTTGAGCAAGGTTAAATTTTGACTGCATTTCAATCTTTTTTTTAAAATTTCAAATATCCGCCTGTCTATTTCAACCGCTATAACCTTTTTGGCTCTTCGTGCTATCTTTTGAGTCAACACTCCAAATCCAGCGCCTATTTCCAGGCAGACATCGTCTTTTTTTATATGTGCTGATTCTACTATCTTTTCTGCTATTCCATCATCTATGAGAAAAGTCTGACCCAGTTTTTTGTTCAAACGAATAGAGGTCTGTTTTAAGACTTTCCTTATATATATTCTCTCATTCACAAGATTTCTTTTGTTTTAAGCAGTTTCACAATGAATATACCTCCAATCGCTGCTCCCAGATAAAAGGTGAAAAATCGCCATATCAAGGTGTAGATTCCCAAGAGTTCTAAAGGACAGATACCTTTATAAAGGAAAGTGAACCCCCCTTCTGCAACACCCGATGCCCCTGGGGTTGGAATGAACATAAGTAGACAGTGTATTATTATCTGTAAAACAGTAACATTTATAAATGGAGCATCAACTCCGAGCCCTGTGATTATAAAGAACGGCATCAGATAGTATGCTCCCATAGAAACAATAGTATACAGAAATGCCACAAGTAGCATAGCCTTTTGGGTGGTAAAAAAATTTCCAAATCCACTTCTCATTTCATAAACTTCATAGAAGAATTTATCATAAAATCTTCCCAGCCATCTATATTTTTTCAGAAAAGAAAAAAATCTTTTTAAACGTGCAGGGAAAACAAGAAAGAGAACGAAGGAAGTGATGAAAATAATGTATACTACTGAGAGGTAGCCAAAGAGCACCCTAATCGGTCCCCTTGTGAAATAATTTCTATAATAGACAATTATGAAAGGGAAAATAGTTGAAAGTAGCACACCCGTCAAGATACCTCTAGATATGAGAGCAAGGCTTCCTTTACCAAGTGATAAAGATTTTTTGTTAAGTATATAAAGTTGGAGTGGAAATCCACCTAACTGGAACGGGGTCACTGCTGCAAGAAATATACCTGCTAATATGACATCAATCGATGCCTTTAAATTTATTCTACCTCCAAGAGAATTTACCAGTGTCATTAACCTCAAACCATCGAAAAGAATATAGATCATCCACAAAGCTCCTATTATTAAGAAATATTGTGCCTTCAACTTTTTGAAAGAACCCCATGTCTCTTTTTTAATGGTTAAAAGAAGGATTATGATGAGAGTTATTATAGTGATGATCAAAAATAGTCTTAACCCTCTTTTAATCCTCTCTTTAAGAAATATCTTTTGAGGTGGCAATGCTCTCCTTATCTATCTCACCAAGACTAACTGGATGTCCATAACATTGGTGTCGGTGTTGCCTGTTTTGAGCAAGTCTTTGATGTGGGCAAAGAAATTGTAAGAATCGTTGTTTTTTAAATACGCTTTTGCATCAATACCTTTTTTTGCCGCTCTCTTTACAGTTTTCCCATTAACAACTGCCCCCGCAGAATCGGTAGGACCATCCGTACCATCGGTGGCACCGCTCAGTATGGCTACTCTGTCCAGCCCATCTATACACAGAGCTGATGCGAGTGCAAATTCTGTGTTCCTCCCCCCTTTGCCCTTCCCTGACAGAGTGACTGTAGTTTCCCCACCAGAGATGATACACGCGGGTGGTTTTACAGGGTCGCCTGAGTTTAGAACCTCTTTTGCGATGGAAGAATGAATCTTTGCAATCTCCCTTGCCTCACCTTCAATTGAAGACGATAGAATCAGGGTGTTGTACCCGAGTTCTGATGCGCATCTTTCTGCCGCATCGATAGCAAGTCTATTATTTCCCACTATTATATTCTTCACCCTTTTAAATACAGGATCAGAATCTTTAGGTGTTTCTTCAGGTGCAGTTTTGATATACCTTAAAATCGGTTCCGGTATTTTTCTTTCAATCTCGTATTTTTTAAACATAGTTATACAGTCTTGAAATGTGGAAGGGTCGGGAGCGGTTGGTCCTGAAGCAATCACATCCAAAGGGTCACCGATTACATCCGAAAGGATAAGGGTTACCATCTGCGAAGGAAAGGCAATTCTGGCGAGCCTCCCACCTTTGACCCTTGATAGATGTTTTCTTACGGTATTGATTTCTGATATGGTCGCACCACATTCTAAAAAAAGAGAAGTGACTTTTTCAAGATCCTCGAGTTCTATTCCGTTTTGAGGTAATGTAAGGAGAGAACTACCACCACCTGATAGAAGGCATATAATTAAATCATTCGATGTTGTCGTTGAGAGAAGTTCTACAATCTTTCTGGTGGCATCGATGCATACCCTATCAGGAACAGGGTGAGCCCCTTCAACCACATCTATTCGTTCCAAATACCTTTTCTGTCCATATTTTACAATGAGTAGACCACGGGTGATTCTTTTCCCCAGTATCTGCTCAAGTTTAGCCCCCATGGCACCGCTACACTTTCCTGCCCCAACCACATAGATATTCTCATAGTTTTTAAGCTCGTATTCACAGTCGTCTGCGACAAGTAGGGAACAGGCATGCCTGTTCCCTACAATTTTCAAATGGCGATCGACCGCATGTCCAGCATTGGCTGCTTTCAGAGAGTAATTAAAAATTTTTAATGCATCGTCGCGCAGGTCTCTCATTCTTCAAGGAGTATGTTTATCTCCCTTTCCATCTCCTTCTCAAGCCCCTCACGAAATCCGATGTGTTTAAAACCGATTTTTCCTTTTTTATCTATAAGGTAGGTGGTAGGTATACCGATTATTCCATACTTTTGCGAGAGGTCTTTTGTGCCTATGAGAATTGGATAGGTGATGCTATATTCTTCTGCGAAATCTTTCAATTTTTGTTCATCATCCAGTCCTACTCCCAAAACGACGAGCCCCTTTCCTTTGTATGTCTCATATAATGTAATCAAATGCGGAATTTCTGCTTTACAGGGTGGACACCATGTTGCCCAGAAATCAACGAGAACGACATTACCTTTGAGTGAACTCAGTTTTACATCATTTCCATCCAAATCTGGTAAAGTGAAATCAATCGGTGTCTTTCTTGACGATGTACTCTCCTTATCCGAGCATCCAAATCCTGTAAATATTATTAAAATTAAGGCGAAAACCAATATTTTCTTCATAAACTCTCCTTTCTTTCAATGTATTCAATCGCCATAAAAGCGGCGGTTGCCCCGTCACTTACTGCAGTGGCTACTTGACGTAAATCTTTCTTTCTAACATCTCCGGCCGCATAGATTCCTGAAACGGATGTTTCCATTCTTTCATTAGTAATTATATAACCAGCTTTGTCGAGTTCTACCGCACCATTTAAAAAGAGTGTGTTCGGTTTCGAACCTGCATAGATAAATACGCCATCTGCGGGTATCTCTTTCAATTCATTATTCCCTCTATTTTTTACAGTTACCGCCTCTACCTTATCGCCCCCTTTTATCTCTGTTAAGATAGTATTTGAATAAAAAGTCGTTCTTTTTTTATCTTTTATTCTATCCTGCAGAATCTTCTCACCGGTCATATATGGGAGGAATTCAATATATGTTATATGATTAACGAATTTGAGCAAAAAGAGTCCTTCCTGCAATCCCGAGTTACCACAGCCTACAATGACAATATTTTTGTTTTTAAAGAGCGGCCCATCACAGGTAGCACAATATGAAACACCTCTTCCCATGAATTTTTCTTCTCCTGGAATTCCCAATTTTACAGGCTGGGTTCCCGTAGCGATTATTATGGAAGTTGCTTTGAATTCTTCATCCTTTGTAGAGATGGATTTGATTTCGGATTTAAAATCTATTGAGACTATCTCTTTTGTAAGGATTTGGACTCCAAAACCTTGCGCCTGTTGTTTCATATTTTCCATCAATTCTGTACCTGTGATAGCGGAAGGAAAACCAGGATAATTTTCTATTCTATCTGTTGTTCTTGCAAGTCCGCCTATCAATGGAAGTTTTTCGACCAGGAGGGTTTTGAGCCCTCCCCTTGATGCATAAATGCCTGCTGTTAAACCTGCTGCTCCTCCCCCGATGATGGTCAAATCATAGCCCATAATCAATCGTATTCTAAATATTCGAGATTCTTTGTCAATAAAAAATTAACCACAGAGACTAATCTACAGTTCTGTGAGCAATCTTCCTACAAATTTTTAATGAAAAAAGAACAGCACAGTTGTGAGTGGTGGTATAGATTTCGTAGATTTTGAGCCAGTTGATGAGAAATTTTTTATACTTTTGAACTATTAACCCGCTTGTTCAACTGGTTTATCATGGCTTTCGGGTCGTCGGCTTTGAAAATAGCAGAGCCACATACTAATAGTTCCGCACCTGCGTTCACTACATCCTTTATATTCTCCTTATTTATCCCCCCATCCACCTCAATTTTTGGACTGTTTCCATGTATGAATCCCCGCAAAGCTTTTATCTTCTGTATGACTTCTGGGATGAATGACTGACCCCCAAAACCAGGGTTGACACTCATCACCAATACAAGGTCCAGATCGGATAGATAAGGTTCTACATTTTCAATTGGTGTTGACGGGTTTAAAGATATACCCGCTTTTTTCTTATACTTTTTAATCTTGTTTATAATCTGGCCTACTTCACTCACCGTCTCTATATGAAAAGTAATCCAGTCTGAACCACTTTCTGCAAATTTTTCAATATAAAACTCAGGGTTCTCAATCATGAGGTGAACATCCAATGTCAAATCTGTCAATTTTCGAATAGCCTCTACTATAATCGGACCAAAGGTAATATTTTTCACAAAATGTCCATCCATCACATCCAGGTGCATGATTTCACACTCTGCCTCTTCCACAAGTGCCAGTTCCTCTTTCAATTTTGAAAAATCTGCTGAAAGTAATGAAGGCACAATTTTAAACATCTCCCCCTCCTGTTCTCAAATAGTTATGTAATCTTTCCATATCCTCTGGCAATGGCGATTCAAATTCCATGTATTTTTCCTTTATCGGATGCTCAAATCCGAGTGAATACGCATGGAGTGCCTGTCGATTCATTATCTGTAATACTTCATCCATCTTCTCCGCATAGATTTTTCCTATACTGAGCAGTATAGTCTTTTTCCTCCCACCATAAGTCGGGTCACCGACTACAGGATAACCAAAATATGAAAGATGGACTCTTATTTGATGTGTCCTTCCTGTTAATAGTTTCAGTTTGAGAAAGGTTATGAATTTGAACTTTTCTATCACCTCAAATTTTGTCACTGCGGTCTTGCAAGAAAAGGGTGTAACAGTCATTACTTTCCTATCTATTTGATGTCTACCAAGAGGCGCTTCTATCGCTCCACTACTCTGTGGAAATCTGCCCCAGCAGAATGCCCTATATTCACGGTTCATCTCCCTCTTTGCTATCTGCGAAGCCAGTCCACGGAGTGCCTCATCTGTTTTTGCAAATACGAGAAGTCCTGATGTATTCTTATCGAGACGGTGAATCACCCCGGGTCTCACCTTATCATCTGATTTGGCAAGGGTCTTGCAGTGGAACAGGAGCCCATTTATCAAAGTATGAGTCAAATTTCCTCTCGCAGGATGGACGACGAGCCCTGGAGGTTTATCCACAACTATTATCTCATCGTCTTCATAGATTATGTTGAGTGGTATATCCTCGGGTTCAATCTGTGGACGCTCTTGTTTTTCAAAGACAGCATAGACCTCATCACCTCCATGGAGGTGATAATGGGGTTTCACTCTCTTATTACCAACTACAACTTTCCCTTCCTCTATTAACTTCTGGATTTGAGACCTCGAAAGTCCGACTCCTGCAGAGACAAGGTATTTATCCAGCCTCACATCACTGTTTTTTAAAGAAATTGTTCTTTTAAATTCTACTCTCATACATTATGGTTTATGTTCGTTTATATTATTGATTTTCCTGGTTGTCAATAGTAAAGTGTTCTGGACATTCCCCCAAAAATTTAGCCACAATTTTGCTAATCATCAGGATCCGTATGGACTCTATATGAATCAATGAGTTACTGTAGGGAACAGACATGTCTGTTCCCTATATTTATCTTATCAAAACTGTCTTCGTAGTTCTGGAGCTGTTCTCCACTGTCAATCTGAAGAAATATACGCCTGAGGCTGCTTTTCCGCCATTGTTATCCTTCCCATCCCAGGTAACTGAATAGTAACCAGGATACTGGGGTCCGTCAACGAGCGTTTTGATGAGTTGTCCTGCTACATTGTATATCTTCAAGGTAATAGGTACTGAATGATAGGTGCCAGCAGAGGGTATCTGGTAGCAAAGTGTGGTGGAAGAGCTGAATGGGTTCGGAAAGTTCTGGGAAAGTATCGGGGGGCCTGGTGGTATTCGTCTTTCTTTCGTGAAGAAGTGCATTATCGAATCGAGAAGAACTTCCTTCGTAAAATCTCTGTCGACTAAACCGCCAAGTTCAAAGGAGAGTGCTATAGTTCGGTAATCTTTACCGTCGTAAGCAACGCCTATACATGAGTCGTTTTGGTTTGAAAAAATTTCGAATGCATTATCTATAGATTCTATTATATCTATAGATGAATCCTCGCCTACATAATTGAATTCCATACCATTGGTAAAAGTTCCATTCTCTCCAGTTACTGCATACAAATTTCCAGATACAGGTCCGTCACTGATTGGGTTAATATGAAAAAACGGGCAAAAGTCGAACCCTTTCTCCCTTGGGTCATAAAACCATACATCACCACCCTCGATATACAGGTTCCCGTTATGGTTCACTATATAACTTATCAGTGATTCTGCATCAGCACTTGTGGCATCTATCACATAGTTTTGATTGTATACACCAAGACATACGAATATGCTCTTGAAATACGGGAGGACATCGTAGTATCCCCCAAGACTGTCCGTATAGAAACCATAATAACCGTTCGCATCCAAAATCTCTTTTATAATTGGACCGCTCGAATGATTAGAGTCAGGGTCCCACACTAAAAAGTCACCACCCCTCCCGATTAGAAGTTTGAAACTCTCAGTATTGTGAAAATTCCCCTTCAGGTATACATCGAGAAAAAATCGAACTTTGGTTCCTGGTACGATTTGATCTCCTACTGCTATTTTATAATTGCCAATGACTGTAGAAGATACACTGTTTGGTTCGATACTTCCGTAGAACTGAATAGAGTCCATAACAGTGATGTTTTCATCACCAGTCCCGAGCACTGCAGAAACATCTTTGGCAATGAATGGTCCTACATTTTTAAACAATATCTTTAAATCGACCGTATCACCAGGGTTTATAAAACTGTCAACAGAACAACTGTAATAGATAACTTCAGGGAACCCACAAACGATATTAAATCTCGATACCCACACAGAGTCATTCGCATCTTTAACCACGAGTTCAAATCCAAGCTTTATGTTGTTATCTGGTATATCACCTACAGTAAAGACAAAAGGCATATCACAATCCACCGATGCAAAGGAGTCAATATAACCAAAGTTCATTATCGAATCGGATATTGTAACATACGGGTCATCTGTGTGCAAAATTCCGATAACGTCATCCTTTGGATTTGTGCTGTAATTTTTTAGAGTTATTTCCAGTTCAACAGTTTCTAAAGGATTGAGATTACCATCCCCATTCCCATGACTCATACCGATAGCATCATCATCGAGCCAATAGTTTTCTAAAACTATCTTATCAATTACAAAAGAAAGTGACGGGTCTCCAAGCAGATTATACTGTTCAAAATAGTCTTGCACATAATCTGTATCAATACCACTCTCCTTAAGAAGTCGCAGTCTCCCCTCATTGAAAGCTTCAAAGACTCCCCATTTCTTATCGGGAAATATCGCATCGAACATCCCCCTCTGCAAGATATCATCCTCATCCCAATAAGAAGTAGTGGAAGACCCCCAGAATGCGACCGCACCTCTATCTGCCTCTCTAATCCATGTTTCACCAAAACACTCTGCATAAGTAAACTTGCCTGTATGACATGCAAAACTGAATACCACAGGGTATCTGAGATTGTAAAGTTCTCGTATATCTGATTGATCAAATGATGGATCTACCCAACTATTTACACCACCATGTCCTGAATATATCACCATCGATCTTCCATCATTTACGGCATCCGGAATGGGTGTTCCGCCATAATCGTCCCATAAAAAGAGTGAATCGCAGACCATCCCATATTCCCTTGCTAATCCTATACAGTAGTTATGGGTTCCTTCCGCTATCGTGTGTCCGTCTGAAGCATCAGATGCAATGAAATACAGTTTTTCTATAAAACTTTTTTCATAAGTTATTGTCTTTTCGATAATCCTATTCAATTGAGCATTACCCTTCACTGCGAATCTTCCTATACCAATGTCTGGCAGATAGTCATCTCCATCAACTGTGACAAAGTATAGGTCGGTTGCTATGCTACCCCTTTGGTAACATGGTATATCGTCCACATCCCCTACAAGAAGGACAAAGGTAGGTGGAGTTGGCCAATTATTATAGGTCTCCTTTATATAATTCGTTATAGATGTGGTATCTGAACCGATTTCGGATGTCATCGCCACTCTGACATCGTAGCCAACCGCTTCTTTCCATTCTATGAACGAGTCCAAATATATGAAATAATCATCAGCAGTAATTATGAGATAACCAATGGTTTGCAATTTCAGTCCCTTTTCAAAAACCCCGTAATTGAACAGAACCCTTCTTAAACTCCTCTCAAATGGTGGCGAATAATATTTGTTTATATTCTGTACAGTCTTTGTGAAGTCTGAATTCTTATATTCGACTTCTATACGCATTCTTTGATAGAACTCGAATTTTCCTTTTAAAGGATTATATCTTACAGGAGAGATTTCAAGTAACCCTATTCTATGCCCACGGATTATCCCTATCTCAACTACCTTTACAATCTCTTCTGGATAATAAGTGTCCTTTGAATAAAATTCTTCATCGATTCTGAATTCGACCCTTGCCCCTCTAATTTTCGGAACAGGAGGTTGAACAGGTAAAACAGGATACTTTACTCCACATTCTTTCACTGTAAAATTTTTAATTATAGTATTGATTTCTGCATCATAAGGGAGTTCCACGAGTTTTGTCACGACAGGAATTTTAGGTTTTCCTATCTGTGATGTATAACTACACCCATCAAAGGATAATGAACTAAAAAACTTTCCTTCAATATTTTTCTCACTCTCGGATATTTCAGGGATAGATACTTCAAGTGTAAATCCTGTTCTATTCGCTGCCACCAACTCAGCAGGAGTGGAAGTAAAAAATACCAGAAAGACCAGACTGAGGCTATTCATAATTTCTCCACTTTCATATATAATACCTTCTCTGTTCTTTTCTTTAGTTTTGCACGCTCACTTCTTCTATTCCCTATTATCCATAATATACCTTTTTTGTCTATTAACAGTGGTTTATTCCTCTCGTCTTTTGGGACCTTGTCATCAATGAATATATCCTTTATCTTCTTCTCCCCTTTCATCCCCAACGGAATGAACTTGTCCCCAGGAAGTCTATTTCTTATATAGAGTGGCGGACTGATCTCGTCAAGGTCAAAATATGCCTCGAAATCATTTTTATTCTTCCATTGCTTTTTAAACTTTTTTTGCACTGCAGTAAAGATTTTCAAACCATCTATTACACACACACCAAGTATTTTAACCACTCCCTTATATCCTTTAACCGACTCACCAATCTTTGAAAGTGTCAATCTGTCATAACTTTTTTCGGCAATGATATGAAAAGGGAGCGATACCTTTTTACCCGTTTCGCCCCTGCATAGTCTCAGAATGGACTCGATGTGCTTTGCAGTCACCTTGCGCAGGTCTCCCTTAAAATCTTTTATGGCTTTCCTAACCATCCTCATCGATATGGCGGTGTGAGACGAAAGAATACTATCTATTTTCAAAACTATCTCACTTCTTTTCTTCTCAATGATTGCATCAGTATACAACTCATCCGCCTCCATATCGAGGTAGGATTCGTCTATGCGGGAAAGCACGACGAATTTTGAAATGGCATCTATCAGCTTCGGGTTGACTCTTTTCTTCAGTGTCGGAATTATATCCAATCGTATGAAATTTCTGAGATAGTTCCTCTCAAGATTTGAAGAATCCATCAACCACGGGATCTTATTCTTATTCAAATACTGGAGCACATCTTCTCTTCTAACTTCTATAAGCGGTCTTATTATCTTTCCGCGTTTCGGGGGAATACCGCAGATTCCGGTCCTGCCCGTTCCTTTAAACAGTCGGAGGAGCACCGTTTCCGCCTGGTCATCGGCTGTATGCCCCAAAGCAATCTTGTTGCAGTTCTGCTCTTCAGCAACCCTTTCTAAAAATTCATACCTTATCTCCCTCGCACCATCCTCTTTTGACAATTTTCTCTCTTTAATTATTTTGCTCACATTCATCTTTTCAATGGTAGAGGGTATTCCAATCCTCTTTGCAAGATTTCTCACAAATGTTGCATCCCTCTGTGATTCTTTTCCGCGAAATGAATGGTTAAGATGGGCTATATGGAATGATAGCGAATATTTATCTTTTAGACCAACTAAAATATACAATAGGCAGACAGAATCAGGACCACCTGAAACGGCAACGAGAATCCTATCGTTTTTACATATAAGGTCGTATTTTCTTATAGAAGATTCAACTTTTTTAACCAAGTTCTACCACTGTCAGATTTTCGTTTGTATATACACAGATAGAGGCAGCGATGCGTATCGATTCCTCCACGATCTCCCTTGCAGACAATTTGGAATGTTTGGCAAGTGCTCTTGCTACAGCCAGAGCGTAGGGTCCCCCGGAGCCAATAGCGACTATATCATCATCGGGTTCTATTACCTCACCCTGTCCTGAAATAATGTATGAATGTTCCTTGCCGAGCACTACAAGAAGTGCCTCAAGTCTTCTCAATATCCTATCAGACCTCCAGTACTTTGCCAGTTCGACGATTGCTCTTTTAAGATTGCCTTTATGTTCTTCCAATTTGCCCTCAAATTTTTCATAAAGTGTAAAAGAATCGGCAGCAGTCCCGGCAAAGCCGACCAGCACTGTATCATTATATATTTTTCTTATCTTATTTGCACCCTGTTTTATAACAGTATCACCGAAACTGACCTGTCCATCACCACCCAGTGCAACCTTGCCATTACGCCTCACACCTATAATAGTCGTAGATCTAAAAGTATTCATTTGAGAGCAAATTACTACTTCCTAATATATAATATAATCATTTCAAAAAATTTGTCAAGGAAAAAGAAACCACAGATTAACACAGATTTAAGAATTTTTATACCATCTAATACCAAGCATTTCATAGACTTTTCAATTTTTCAAAAGAGCCTCCCTATTAAATTCCTATGCGGTCAAGGAATAATGAAACTACCAATACAGGTCGTATGAGATAGTACACGGAGGTCTTTCGAAAATATCATTCGGAAAGTGCTCTGAAGTAAGCTTTTATCAATGCTTCATATTCAGGTGGATAACCCTCTTTGAGGGCACGCAGAAGGTCTTCCTTTATTCTTTTCTCCCTTTCCTCCGCATCCAAAAGAGATGGCGATCTTCTGTGCACATCCTCCCCTACCTCCGATTTCCTTTTTTTGCTGTAATCCCTTCTTCTAACAGAACGCTGTGCATCTAAGAGCCTTGTGAGAATCTTTTCCTGCCGTTCGATCATCCTTCTGTCGATAGCTTGACTTTTTAAATCTTCGGTTAGTTGTTTCATCTCCTCTATAACCTTATCAAGCCTGCCTGCCAGCTCTGCTCGTTCATCGAATGTGCTTGCCACACCCTCCATCCCCTTCCTTATCGCCTCCTGTTCTGCCGCAAGTCTTGCCATAGATGCCCTCGCTTCCATACTTAAACCTTCTCCAAATGAAAAGAGTTCCTGTGTCGCCTTGTTCAAAGCTGCCTGACGAGCGGTAAGTCCAGCCAATTTTTGCATAGCCTCCTGTAATCCTGCAGATGATGAAGCGGCGGAGAGTTCATTCTGAGATTCCAAAAGAGTCAATGTTGCCTGATTCAAACTGGACATAATACCAATCCCTTTAGTGAATGCACGCCGCGGATCCCCATTTTCCAGACTTGCTTTTCCTGATTCGAGACCTGCAATCGCCCTTCCGAGATGCATCCCAGTAACAGGTTGAATGAAGAGGGTCTTTTGAGAGAGATTATACACATTATCTGCTGCTCGCCTTAACCCCATTTTTAGATTTTCTTCCATGACCGCCAATTCTCTGGTATCCACACTCGATGATTTTTGGGCATCTGCAATCTTTCTGTTTATCTCCTCCTGCCGTCTGGAAAGATATAGTAGGTCTTTAATGACATTGTTTATCGCCTTTTCGAGTTCTTTCTTTCTCTCCGATACGAGGGATGCAGAAGCACTCGCAAGCCCTTCTCTCAGACTCGATAAATTTGAAAGCACTTCGCCTTCTTTTGATAATGCCTCTTTTCTGTTCTCTTCTAAAAGTGAAGAAGAAATTTCAGCCATTTTTTGAGATATTTCCGTAAGATTTTTGACCTCTTCCTTAAGTGAAAATGAAACTTCATAATCACTATCAGCAAGTTCTTCACTCAATTTATCCACATCGTTCTTTATCTCTTCAAGATGTCTCCTTATATCCTCCTGGTGTGATGATAGAGGTTCGAGTTCTGAATCTTTTTCTGTTCTATCCCTCAGACTCTCCTCTTCAGCAATCAGTTGGTCCAACTCGCAAAGTAGTTCCTTCAGTTTCTGTTCCTGTCTCAACCGGGTTAATATTTCAAGTGTGCGGTCCAGTCTCTCTTTCAACTCTTTCTGAGAGAGCCTCAACTCCTCGAGGGCTTTTTTGACCTCTTCAGGATTCATACTCTCCATCGCATCCTGCAATTTTTGAAGGGCTTTCTTCATCTCCTCTGTCAATACCTCAGAGAGAAGTTCTGCAATCTCTTGCATCTTTTTTAACGCTTCCTCATCAACTATCACCGACTTATTCATCTCCTCAATTGCACCCTTTAAATCGGATACGGTCTTTTCCATTCTCTCCATCAGTTCTTGCTGGTGTTTGATAAGCTCCTCTGTAGATTTTTTCTCTCCCCATGATAGAACATTCGTCGTCTTGAGTTCTTCTATTATTCTCTCAAGTTCCTCTTTCAACCTGCGCTGCTCTGGTAGTAGTTCACTCATCTCATCCATACTTTCTGTCTGCTTTTTTGCAACCTTTTTATATATTTCGAGCATAGTTGGAAATCTGATCGTATAGAGTTTACTCCTCGCACTCTTGGGACCAGAGTAAGTGTCGTTATCAAAAGTTTTAAGATAGTATTCAACCAGATCACCGGGGAGGAGACCAAGTGTAGTTAAATCCCATCTATAAGTTAATACCTTCTCTGAAACATCACCTGCAAGGTCAGAAATTTCTATCACGGATGAGTCATCATCTGTTTTGTAACAAAGTTCGGTCTTCGTTATTCCAAAATCGTCCAGTACCTTACATTCTATATCTACCTCCATCTCTCTTGGCAGCTCAATATCTTTAGCAGGGTAGAGAATTTTTATTGAGGGGAATTCATCTATAACCGGCGCTATCGTATATTCGATAGGTTCCCGATTTCTATTCCCAAATCTATCTTCAATTTCGATATGATAACTGAGAGCCTTCACAACGGTAAGGTTGAGCTTGAAACTATTCTCCCTGACTCTGCCAGTTTTGATTGTGAAGTCACTGAATACTGCTTCACATTCAGAAAGTTCATTACTCGACTCTCCTTCAATTTCCACCGCCGTTCCAACGATTGAGAGGATGTCTCCGTTATTTTCATTTAGAGTAAGCGGGGGAAGTTTTGTATAAGCAGGGTAGAAAAACTTGAGGCTCAGGTTTGTTATCTCTGGCAGTTCTACAATCGATAGGAGATAAGATTTACTTTTACGCTTATCTGTAGCAGCGTAGTAAGTCAAATCCCTTTGCAAATTTAAAAGTTCTGTCTGGTATATACCCTTCTCTTTTTCATACAGGTCTTTTCTTCTCCAACTGCTTCCATCTTCTTTTAAACAGAGAAAGACCTCTTTGGGTGGTCTGCCGAGTGTGTGCACCGTAACTACTACATCATCGCCTTTTATGACCTCTGCATCCTTGGGGAAGACTTTCAATATAGTCTTATGGTAACTTTGATACTTTCCAAATAGAAACAGCGGAAGGTAAAATTTAGACGGTATAAAAGCCGCAAGAGCGAGTATAAAGATAAAACTTCCAAGTGCAATTCTTTCGAGGCTTTGCAGTCTCGATTTATCAACCAGTCCATTTATATCTAATTTTTTAAAAAGTTTATCAATATTAAAAAGTATGGTATTTATTAAAGCCTCTGAATAATTTTCCTTCGAGTCTCTTTTTCTAAATAACTGCACAGCAGGTAATATCTTATCCTTGTATTGAGGAAACCTGTTTTCAATTCTGATACAGACGCTTTCGAGTGGCCATATCTTCAAGCCCCGAAAGAGAGAATATCCCAGAAAGAAAGCAATCGGAGCGAAAGAAGTGAATAAAAATATCTTATCCAATACGGGTGAGTGAATAAATATACTGAAAATTATGTATAGTAAGAGCACCGAAGCAAGAGTTAAAAATAGAATCAAAGAGTGAGAGTATAAAGAAAACTTCACTTCTCTATTTCTGATGGTCTTTAAGACACCAACTATATTATCATAATAGTTTTGCATCTATTTCAAATCCTCCAATTTTATAATCTCATCTTTTGCAATATCTCTTTTCGCAGTTCTTCCAAAAACGAATTTTAGGAACTTGGGTGGCATTCCATATCCCGGTCTTTTCAATGTTACCATCTCTCTTTTTATCTCTGTGCCCTTTTTTATACACACAGCAGCTACTATTGACCTGCGTGTTACCTTTGCTACTTCTAATTCTTCATCCTGTGGCCTTTTCAAAGCACAACCGAGTGCCTCTTCTGTTTCCCTCACCATACATACCATCTGTTTTAATTGATAAGGGTCCACAGATGCACGGTGGTCTGGACCCGGCAAATTTCTATCCTTTGTGAAATGTTTTTCAATAATGCATGCACCAAGTGCCACTGATGCGGAAGGCACCGATAGACTCAATGTATGGTCAGAGTAGCCAACAGGTGTATCAAAAACCTCTTTAAGGGTTTTTATAGCCAGAAGGTTGCAACTTTTTAGAGTGGATGGATAGTTTGAAGTGCAGTGAAGAAGTGCCACATTTTCGTTTTTTGCAGATTGGATCGTTCCCAATGCCTCTTCTATCTCACCAAGTGTGGACATACCCGTTGAGAGTATAACAGGGCGTCTTTTTTCTGCAATGTATTTTAGAAATGGAAGGTTGGTGAGTTCCCCTGAACCCACTTTGAATAAGGGAACCCCAAGTTCATCAAGAAAGTCGACACTTCTTGGATCGAACGGAGTAGACAAGAAGGTGATACCCTTTTTATCGGAATATATTTTGAGTTTTTTAAAATCCTCAAATTTCAATTCGAGCCTCTTTGCCATATCTAACTGACTTCCGTTGAGAGCTTTCTGGTAAGGGGCTTTTGGGGCATATTTTGAAACCACATCTTCTGCAATGAATGTCTGAAACTTAACCGCATCGCATCCTGCGTCTTTTGCTATATCAACGAGTTCAAAGGCTAAATCCAAGTTTCCGTTATGATTCACACCTGCTTCTCCAATGATATAGATAGGTTCGCCGTTTCCTATAAACCTATCTCCTATTTTTATCTTTCTCATCTTTTTTAATATACCTCAAAAAGGACGATGTGTCAAGAGAAAACTGCAGAGTTCTCACTGCACTGATGTTGACATCTCTGGATCCGTTGCGCAGTATCCGTATGGAATGGACGGATAAATACGGAAAGAGGTCACAGGTATGGGGTTAGGTGTTCTTGAGAGAGGGAAAATATGGACTACGCACCGATTAAACTGCGGAGTTGTGTCCTGTCAGAAGAGACAGAGAGTGCATCATCAGTGGATACTACATTGCTTTTTACAAGTTGCGCCAGAGATTGGTTCAAAAGAATCATTCCTGATTTATGACCCGTCTGTATAAGACTGTTTATTTGATGGGTCTTTCCCTCTCTGATTAAATTCCTGATAGCAGCAGTGGAAATCAGTATCTCAAATGCTGGTATTCTTCCTCCTTCCTTCTTTTTTACCAGCACCTGTGTTATAACGCCAATCAGATTTGCTGAAATCTGCATCCTTACCTGCTGCTGTTGATGTCCTGGGAATACATCTATTAGACGTTCTATCGTTGGAACAGCTCCTACTGTGTGCAAGGTAGTCAGCACTAAATGCCCTGTCTCTGCAGCAGTGATTGTTTGTGAGATAGTCGTAAGGTCTTTCAACTCACTGATAACTATACAGTCAGGGTCATGCCTCAGTACAGCCTTCAGTGCCCTCGAATAAGAAAGAGTGTCGCCTCCAACTTCTCTCTGGTTTATCAAAGCCTTCTCATCCTTAAACACAAATTCTATCGGGTCCTCTATCGTAACTATATGACACTCCTTATTCTGGTTTCTATATTCTATCATTCCTGCTATGGTAAACGACTTACCACAACCTGAAGGTCCTGTTAAAATCACGAGTCCTCTCGGTCTCAACACAAGATCGGTTAAGATTTTTGGTAGATTGAGTTCCTCAATCTTAGGAATCTGGAGTGGAATTAGCCGAAATACGAGCCCGATGTTTTTTCTCTGTCGAAATATATTCACCCTGAACCTCGCCAATTCTGGTATGGTAAATGCGATGTCAACTACTTTCTTCTCTTTGAATACACCCAACTGTTTCTCATCTGCTATACTCTTCATGATATTCAATGCATCCACAGGTTTCAGTCTTTCCATATCGAGCGGAACGATTTCACCATCTATCCTCACGAGAGGTGGACTATCCACCTTCAGAATGAGGTCAGATGCCTTATTCTGGTGCATCGTAAGTAATAACTCAGCCAGCTCCATCCTTTACACGCTCCTTAAGTGATGCAAAAGCAGGTTTTGATACGCTTTTCTCAAAATCATCCGGATTGGACGATTTTGATAACGCCTCATCATAGGCAACAATACCGTTGAGATAGAGTTCCTTCAAATTGTCATCCAAAAGTTGCATTCCAAATTTTGTCCCCGTCTGAATTATTGAAGGTATCTGATGGGTTTTCCCTTCTCTAATACAGGTACGAACAGCGTCGGTGCATATCAGTATATCAAATGCAGCAACCAAACCCTTCCCCTCCAATCTTCGGAGTAGAGATTCGGATATTACTGCATGAAGGGTGTTCGATAGTTGCAGTCGGGCTTTGTGTATCTCACCTGGGGGATGCATATCTACGATTCTATCAACAGTCTGGGAAGCATCGGCAGTGTGCAAGGTAGCCAGCACTAAATGTCCTGTCTCTGCAGCATTCAATGCCTCTCTCAAAGTATCCAGATCTCTTACCTCACCCACCATTATCAAGTCGGGTGATTGACGCACTACCGACTTCAAAGCATCGGCAAAAGAAAGGGTGTCTATACCCAGTTCTAACTGTTCTATGGTAGACTTTATATCCTTGTGAAGAAATTCTATAGGGTCTTCTATAATTATGATATGTCTGCGAACACTCTCATTTATATGGAGTATCATTGCAGAGAGGGTAGTAGATTTGCCTGAACCCGTTGGCCCGGTTACGAGGATGAGTCCACCTCGTAGAAGTGCAAGTCTTTTCAACACAGGAGGCAGTTCCCAATCATCTATGCTCTTAATCTCTAAAGGTATATATCTAAAGACCGCACCTATGTGACCACTCTGGCGAAAGACACTCATCCTGAATCTTGCAAAGTCAAGAATTTCATATGAGAGGTCCAATTCAGACTCGTTTTCGAACCTCTCCCTCCTCTCTTCTGTAAGAATACCGTATATCATCCTGTTAATCGATTCGTCATCTACTATTGGAAACCTGCTTCTGGTAAGCTTTCCAAATATTCTGTACATAGGCGGTTCTCCCACTTTCAAATGAAGGTCAGAACCTTCCCTTTTAACCATATCTTCTAAGACTGCATCCAGTTCTAACTTTTTATTCATTTTACGATACCCCTGGTAGAATTCTCAATAAATTCTATCAGATGTTTTACCTCTTCTCTCTGTGGGAGGTCTGTCTTTGCCCTTGCAATCGCCTGATGCGTATTGAGGTTGGAAAAAAATATTATCTTGTATGCCTCCTTCAGTATATTTCTTATTTCGGCTTTAAACTTGTGCCGTTTCAGACCCACGGTATTGAGCCCACATATGCGGATCGGATAACCACCTGCAAGTGAATATGGAACAATATCTTTTGGTACTCTGTAACCACCTCCGATCATACAGTAACAGCCTATTCTCACGAATTGATGGACAGGAACAAGCCCTGATATGAAGGCAAAGTCCTCTACCTCAACATATCCAGAGAGGTTAGCTGCGTTTGCGAGTATTATGCCGTTTCCAATGTTGCAGTTATGTCCGACATGTGAATATGCCATTAAAAAATTACTGGAACCTATTACCGTCTTACTCTCATAGTCCGAACCTCTATGGATCGTCACATATTCCCTTACCATGTTTCCATCTCCTATGACGCAAAAACTCCTTTTACCTTTAAATTTCACATCCTGTGGTGGATTGCCGATTACCACCCCGTGTAAGATATCACAATTCTTCCCTATCTCTGTCCATCCAGTTATGTGGCAGTTCGGACCTATCTTAGTTCCATCACCAATGGTTACATTCTTATCGATGGTGCTGAATGGACCTATCTTCACATTCTTTCCGAGTTTCGCTTCAGAGCTTACGATCGCTGTCTTATCTATTTCCATCTGGTTTCTCCACTACCTGGGCAAGAAGTTCGCCCTCGCATACTAAGTGATTATCCACATATGCATGCCCTGACATCTTGTACATCCTTGCCTTGTGTTTAAGTAGATTGAGTTCAAACCTGATTTGGTCCCCAGGTTTCACAGGTCTTCTGAATTTTATCCCATCTATTCCTACAAAATAGACGAGTTTGTTCTCTTTCTTCTCTACCGAGTGGAGTAGAAGAAACCCACCTACCTGAGCCATCGCCTCTACAATGAGCACACCAGGCATTACCGGCACTCCAGGGAAATGTCCTTGAAAGTAAGGTTCGTTAAAAGTGACATTTTTTATCCCAACAACCCTTTTGGGTTCAAGTTCAATGATTCTGTCAACGAGCAAGAAAGGGTATCTATGAGGCATAACTTCGAGTATATTTGAAATATCAAAAGATCCAGCTTTTTCTTTTTGAACATATTTTTTTAACTTTTGTATAAATTTAACATTAGTTCTATGGCCGGATTTTATAGAGATTATATGGGCATTGAGAGGACCACCCAAGAGTGCCAGGTCACCAAGAAGGTCAATTATTTTGTGCCGCACGAACTCGTTGGGAAACCTGAGTGGTGTTTCGTTCATAAAACCATCTTTTGTTATTACTATTGCATTATCAAAACTTCCGCCTTTTATCAACCCCTTACTTCTCAGCCTCTCCACATCTTCAGCAAAACAGTAAGTTCTTGCAGGTGCGATTTCCTTCGAAAAAGTCTTCGGGTCTATTGACAGGGATATATACTGTGATTTCACTATAGGATTCGGGTAGTCTATTGTGAACGATACTTTCAAGTTATCTGCGGGATTTGCAACTATATGAACATCACCATCGGAAAAAACATAAGGTTTGCGAATTACATAATAGTCCCTTTCTTTCTGCCCTTCTTTAATGCCTGCCTTTTTTATCGTATCAACAAATGGTAGAGAACTTCCGTCGCCGACAGGTGGTTCAGAACCGTTCAGTTCGATTCTCACATTATCAATTTCAAGACCAGATATAGACGCAAGCACATGTTCGACCGTGTGGATTTTTACGCCATTTAAAGATATGGTCGTTCCTCTATCAGTCTCCACTACATGGTCAATGTCTGCTTCAATGACGGGTCTATCTTTGAGGTCTGTCCGCACAAATTTGATTCCACTATCATCTGGGGATGGATTAAAGGTTATGGTCGTCTTGTTTCCTGTATGAAGCCCCGTTCCAGTAAAAGAACCTTTTTTATTTAATGTTCTCTGCATATTTTTTTTCCAGATTCTTCAATCTATGCAGCAGTTCAGGCAACATTGAAATAGTTGCATAAGACCTTTGCGCATCGGAGTGGGGTCTTGCAGGATAACCGGAGATTTTCATATTGGACGGGAAAGATTTTGTAACCCCTGCCTGACCCCCAACTATTACATTATCTCCAAGTTTTATATGGTCACTAATACCTGCCTGTCCTGCGAGTACACAATTTTTACCGATTTCTACGCTGCCAGATATTCCAACCTGGGCGATTATGAGCGAATTTTCTCCTATTCTTACATTATGACCTATATGGACAAGATTATCTATCTTCGTACCTCGCCCTATCACTGTAGCGCCGAGGGTTGCACGGTCTATAGCGGTGTTGGCACCTATCTCGACATCATCCTCAATTATTACTTTTCCTATCTGTGGAATCTTGCGATGATGACCGTCGCCCTTCACATATCCATAGCCATCCGAACCTATTACAGTTCCAGAATGGATTATCACCCTCTTTCCTATCTTTGAGTTTTCTCTAACTGTTACATTGGAATAAATCTTTGAGTTTTCCCTTATCGTAGTTCCTGAACCGACATAGACATAAGGGAAGATACAGACACCCTTTTCAATTCTCACATCATCACCGATGCAACAGAAGGCTTGAATAGATGCGGTCTTGTGGATAGATACATTCTTTCCAATGATTGCAGTATTATGTATCCCCTTTTCCATTTTCTTTTGAGGAGCAAAAAAGTTTAGAATTTTGGCAAAGGCAAGGGCAGGATTTTTTACTTCTATGACTGTAGTCGTTAGCTCTTCCATCCCTTGTGGAACGACTATGCAAGATGCCTTGCTTTTATGCAAATATTTGATATATCTCTTATCATGAAAAAAAGTAATATCCCCTTTCTTTGCTTCTTTGATAGGCACAACATTTTCTATCTCAATGGTTCCATTTCCTATCAATCTTCCTTCAACAGCTCTGGCGATTTCTTTTACCTTCATATTATATAATAAAAATAAAACAGAGATAATGTCAAGAAAAAAATTGCCCACAGAGAAAAAAAGAAAATTCCTTCCACTTGGTTACCTTCAAAAACTTTTCTTAAAGATTCTAACTTACTATTTCTGTTTAATCTGTAGTCTCTTTTTTCTAAATTGACAGAGAGCGTTCAGTCCACAGATAGAGCATTGTGGATTTATAGGTCTGCATATTTCACGACCGAACTGAACGAGTTGTGCGTTTATCGGTTTCCAATGCCTCTTGGGTATTACAGATTTTAATTTGGCTTCAGTCTGATGAGGAGTTCTGCTCGAGACTAAACCGAGGCGGTTTGATATACGATGAACATGGGTATCTACGGGTAGTGCATCTTTCCCATAAGCAAATACCAGAACACAATTTGCAGTCTTTCTCCCTACCCCTGGTAGAGTGAGCAGTTCTTCAAAAGAAGACGGCACCCTACCATTAAACCTACGCAGTATGATTCTTGAAATTTCTCTTATCCTTCTTGCCTTTACTCTGTAAAAACCTGCTGGTTTGATTGGGCTCTCTATATCTTCGAGCCTTGCATCCGCTATAGCCTGGGGTGTGGTATATTTTGAAAACAGATTAGAAGATGCAATCTCGGTATTTTCATCACGGGTACGCTGAGATAGAATTGTGGAGATCAATACTTTAAATGGCTCTCTGGAGGAGATTTTAAATGGATATTTTGAATTCAGAAAAGAAACGAGTTTGCTAACCTTCATTAGATAGAATCAGCGGGATTTCATTCAGTTGACTTATCACATAATCTGCATCTTCGTGTTTATTGCCCTTAAACCATATCGTTTGCATACCCATCCTCTTTGCCCCTTTTATATCCTTATCAAGCGAATCTCCTATGTAGAAAGCAACTTTTGGCTCACCTCCACATTTATCGAGTGCTGTTTTGAATATCAAAGGGGTCGGTTTCCCAACACCCACCGCATCGGATGTGGTTATCGAATCGAAAATGTCTTCGCTTATAGAAAATTCACCAAGTTGAAAATACAGATACTCATCGTCTATATCGGAGATGAGCCCCAAATACCATCCCATCTCTTTCACATCTTTCAATACTTGTTTAGCATAAGGAAATAATTTACAGCATCGTTTATGGGCATCGTAGTAGATTTTCATAAACCAATCCGGGTCGATTTCAAGACCGAGTATATTTTTAAAAGAATCTAAAAATAAACTTTTTGATTTAATCCATCTCTTCGCACGTTTCTCTGCAAAAAATCTTATATATGTTTCCAGTTGAGAGAGTATCTTTTCTGAGGGGGTCTCAACCTTGTAGGTCTGTTCTATCTTCTTTATGACCTCCAGATGAGCAAGTCTGTCACTCTTGTCGTCCATCAATGTTCCGCCAAAATCAAAAAAACACGCTTTCATAATTCTATCTCATACATTAACTGAAAATATGGGGTCATTCGCCCGATAGAATAGAATAAGTTAATTTCATCATCATTTTTGAACTGCTTAAGTTTCATTATGCAGTCAAATTCTTCTTGTTTCAGTAACATCAAGAAATTTCAAAGTTAATGATTTATACCCCCGCATTTTTCGCATTGATAGTACTTTTTCCCAAATACAGAAGAATAATACCGGAAAGTTTTATTCCCGCAATACAAACAGCCGTCTTTTGGATTGTAAGTATAACAACGTGGGCGATTAAGTAACTTTGGCCTTTCAGAAAATTTGTTTTTAACTTCTGTATTATCTGCCTTCATAATTTTTACCCAAGTCATAAAAACTTAATAAGTGAATCCGGAGGATAAGTTCCTTTCCGCTCCCTACTGCTCTCAATTATTTCTATCTCATGAGGTTTTGCTTTTTCCATTGGCTTCAAAATATTCCTTTTGAAATGAGTAAACCCAGATATTAAAACAAACTCATCAATTTCTTCAACTGGAACTGTTTTACCCCTGAATTCTCGGACAATTAACTTTTTAAGTAAATTATAGTCAGGTTCAGGAGTGAAGAGCACTGTTTGGTTAGGATTTGTTCTATCCGAGAATTGAAATGTGCCCTTTGGATCAACCTTCCACATGGCAGCGTTTATTTGTCTAAGTCCCTCAAGATTATTGGTTCCAAAGAAAAGGAAATATTCAGTTTGGTTGAATTTATTGATCATTTCAAAGAATCGGACATATTTTATTTTTGCTTCTTCCTCCAGTTGTTTCTTATAAAGTTGCTGAATAAATTCTTTTCTCTTTAGAGGAATATTGATATTACGAACCTTTCTCCAATCTTGAGTTCCCAAAAGTCTATCTAAATGTCCTTCTTGGTCAGATTTAGTAAGTGCTCTTTTAATAAAACTATACATAAATGTGATAAGCACCTCACATTTTTTATTTTCTGTTATTCGTTTAATGAGTGAAAAAGGAGTATCCGAGTAGCCAAATGGATCAATAAATACGAAAGCTGGAGCAAGCCTTTTCTTCTGTTCATCAAGATAATCAAGCAAGGAAGAGAGAGTTTCGTCAAATTTGCTTTCTATTACTTCGTATCTCATATTTTTAGGTATATCTATTGATTCAAGCAGGCTTTTAAGATATTCACACCTATCATGTCTTGCTTCAATAAAAAGGAATACTATTTCTGCATTTAGCTGAAGTTTATGTTTTCTTGCTGCATTAAGGGCAATGAGTGGAGACCCATCGATAGTTGGCAAATTCTCCTCATCAAAGTATTTACCTGGCCCTGCAAAACCGTCGATATAAAGAATCCGACCATTCCACTTACTCATTATGGGAAGCCAAGCTTTCAGATATCTGTCCAATACGGCGTGCTTCGCTTGTGTATGTGCTTCAATCTTCCATATTGTTTCTTTAACAACCATAGTTTATCCTTTTTACCAAACACAGTTGCATCTTATTTCTTTGTAATCCAATTTGAGTATTTCCCATACAGCTACGCTTTCTTTACAAAAAGCTACTTTGGTAAAATTGTGTTTCTTTTGTAGATATGAAATAAGATTTTTATACATAGCAAGTCTTGAATTTATATCTATTTTTTTACCCCAATTTGAATATTCTGAAAGATATTTAACCCATGATGTATCTGTTGCCCCGTTGATAGTGCTTTGTAATCCACGAAGAGAACCCAAAGTTATCCTTTCGGGTATAAGTGAATCAAATAAATCGTCAATTAACTCAAGATATAATTTCTCCCAATTTTCTATAGGAACCATAGGATCTATACGTATTCTTACCTCAAATCCTTCGTCATAAAGTGTTTTTGCGGCCTTTATTCGTCTTTTTACAGACGGGGCTTTAAGTTCCCACTTACAAGCCACAGGGATGGCGTTCAAGCTAAAACTTGTTATTACTTGCTTATGAGAATCAAGTTTCATGAGATTCTGTATTCTATCTGATTTGGTTAAGAAAAGGACCTTATGTTTACTTTTATTTTCAAATAAAGGGACTATAAAATTTACAAACGATTTTTTGTTTCCTTCATACATTAGTGAATCTGCTAACTCACCTGTATTTAAGATTTCAGGCTCTTCGACATATTCCAAGAACACTTGAGTATGTTTTTTAATCTTATCAAAATCTTTTATATGGGGTTTAGTCTTGTAAGGCAAAAAGCGGAAAGTCCCTTTTAGGTAGCACCACGAACAGTCGTAAGGACAACCAGTAGCCCATTTTAGTTCAAGAAAATGTGGGCATACTACATCTATTTTCTTTTGAGGCACTGGTGTTTTTTCGAATCGCTTGATAATTGCTCCATCTCCAACCTGTTGAACTAAATTTTTTCTTGACCCATCAAGCATTGGATATTCCTTGTATTTTATTCGGATAGGCAGCTTGACAGGCTTTACCTTTTCAGGTATTAGCAATGGCAATGTGCCTTCATATATTTCTCTTGTTGCCTTCACCTTTCCCATAATGATGAAAATCTCAATTTCTTTCTCACCTTATATTTAAAGGTTCTCGCGATCCTCACTTTCAATCTGTTTTTCAATTTATGTCCTCAGTTTTGTTTTTATTTTTTAATTTATCATTCTCATATATCTTATATAATTTATTCTTAAATTCATTAGCATTGTTTCCGTAGATATCTTTAAAAGCTTCTCGGCTTTTTCTAATCATTCCTTTCGTATAATAGAACATAAGAGATAATTTTAGAGCCCTTAGCAGTTGTTTATCCCATTTGGGAGAGACATACTGACCATTGAGACTAAAAGGACGATAACGCATTGGATATGTCAGTACCCCCAATTTATTCAGTTCATTGATTCTATAATAAAAGTATTCTGGTGTATCGTTATTATCTTCAAAATTATATAAGACATAAACCCTTATGTCTTTGAATCTACATTTTTGAGCCAACTGTATAGCTTTCTGTATATATTTGTCTTCTGAACAATTATCAAATGCAAATCTCAGTGGATTAATCTTTACTTTGCTCAAAAGTTTGGCTTTATCTTCATCAAATAATCTGCAATCTAGACCTTGATTAAAATCAATTTGGATTATTCCTACTTTCTGAAATTCAATAAGCCTTTTAATATCCTTTTCGAAATTGGGTGAAAAAAACCAATTATTATCCCAGAAAATTATGCCCTTTTTTGTAATGTCAATGTCTTCCAACCAATTTTCTTTTAAAATAAACTCTGGTTCATGCTTCCTTACGGCACAGAAAGGACAATGTCTAGGACATCCCCTAGTTGTGAAAGTGATCGAATATTCTAGGTTAGGGTACAAAGAATAATCTGGTGGACAGTTTTCAGCTCCTCGGAGTAGCCCAATATGCGGTTTTATGCCAGTCTTTTTTTCGATATGTTCTGGCATGAGGGTTGCCATGATCCCCCCCACTTTTATTTGAGTATCAGGGAACCTGTTTTTGTAGTAATTTGTTGAAGCAATAACATAATGGGCTTGATATGTGAACAAACTTGTTATATATATAATATCATAGTAATCCTTGAGTTTCTTGTAACACATCCTTTTCTTATCAAAACGATCGAGTTCGGGACTATGGAGGGTATCTTTAATAAACTGGACATCATTTCCCTTTCTCTTATACCATGTTGAAATTTTCATCATACCCAAAGGAGGATATGGGTTCTTATATGCTGGTTCAACAAGTAGAACATTTTTTTTCATTGTGCTTTCTTATTTAGGTATAATTCAGGAAATTGCTCTTTGTATGGAACAATTTTACCATTTTCTACAGTCAGAAGCTTCAAATTACAAATACCTACTATATCTTTGATTAAAGGCGTGGTTGTCCTTTTTCCTTTCTGAATTGAAATAATAGATCTAAAATGAAGCATTTCGGCACTTTTCTTGATCTCGATTTTATTCTCTTGATAAATAACAGGTTCATAAAATTTTATTCCATCTCCACAAAACTTTGTATACAAATATATCTGGATAGGAACATATATTTTCTGCAATAACCCATATCTACAACCCTGTAAAAACTTATTAAAGTTCTCTATAGACCCATTTTCTACTCGAGCATTTTTTAAATTATCCAATATTTCATTCGCTAATTTCCTTTTTTCTGCCTCTCCTTTATCCAAATTTTCCACTGTAATGAGCAAAACGTAATCATAATCCTTTTCAGAAATTTCTTTCTGATTGGAAATAAGTTTCTTGATTGCATCTTCTCTGTGTTTGGCTTTGAAGATACCGCCATAGTAGTCTAGATATATAAGCCCAAACTGTTGTCTTGGTAATTCCTTACCAAAATCTCCTTTGCCTTTTAGAATGATATCTCTATCAATGTCTCCGTATATTACTGCAAGAAAATCATTGATTACTCCTCTACCATCTCGTAATTGTGTAATAAAAGAATTCTTTAGAAGTAACTCTTGGCGGTTTCTTTCCATACTCCTTTCTTTTCTTCCAGTATAACTTTCCTCAACTACTGTAAAGTCTTTCAAGTAGTCTTGCCATTCGATAATATCATAGAGCAATGGACCAGATAGGCCAAAATATGACAACTTTTCTTTTCCGTCTTTACTAACCTCTTTTATAAGTGGAGCATCCAACTCCTTTCTTATTTTATCCTTAACTGGACCTCCAGTAAAAACATCTATCATCTTACTTGCCTTTGACCAACGCTTCTAAATCTTTAATAATAGCATTATAAAGAGTTGCATGATTCTTAAGATGTCTTTTAAGAATCCTTAATACCTGTTCAATTTTTATCTCAATCTTGGAATCAAAACGGGGTTCCTTGGGTTTGGTCCTATCCTTCTGTGATTCAACAATATGCTTTTCTATTTTCTTCTCTTTCTTCTCTAATTTCTTTATGCTTTTTTCTACCTTTTGTTTTTCGGGAGTTGAAAGTTTATCATAAGCCCTGCCCCTGCTCTCCCTTTTCCTTTTCATTATATTCTTTTTCTGTTCCTCGATTTCAAATTTTTTCTTATAAAGTTCTTCCGTCTTAGTTGGAAGCTTTCTTTCATTGATTTTATTACAAATTTCTTCGACTTTTTCAACTTCCTTCATCAACGTTTTTTGTTTAGATACATCGTGTGCTTGGTCATAGAGTAGTAATATATTGTTAGGATTTTTTCTATCTCTAATACTACCTTTAAATTGCTTATATGTGTCTGTGTGCCTAACTCCTGTTCTCTCCAAATCAGGTTCAATATCCTCCAAGTCCAATATATGAATGTCTCCAAAATAATTTTTCATCAATTCAGGTCTTCCTCTAAATAACTCTCTAGCAGCATAATCTCGCCTGTCAGGATCATCTATCAAGAAATTGCGCCACCTATAAGTTATGTATCTTATATCATCTTCGTTCTTTTTCTCTTTTCCTTCAATGACACCTTTCTTTTTATTTTCACAGTACCAATATACAGCCAATCGCTTACCTTTGTGTATTACCTCTTTAAATTCAGGTTCTTTAACTTTCGTTGGAAATGGTCGATAAACGGGAATCTTATTTAATCGAATGTCAAAAATTTGATCTTCTATTTCATATTTTTTATAAAAATCGGTAATAATTGGTTTGTATTCAAACTCATCTGGAAAATCTACTGGACAAACATTCGAAATATATCGTCTAATCTCTGCATCATTTTTAAGCAAAGATCGATATTCTTTATTTACATAAAGAGTGGCTTCGCAATAGTGTTTGTTTTCGTCTTCATCCACTTCTTGAAATTGAGTTGCATCCCTCAATAATTTCAGACCACTTGTGTACTCTTTATAATTTTTGTCAATGTATTTGAAGTCAATTTCAAACACCAATGCCTTCACCTCATCCTTCTTGGTAGTATATATTCGTAACCTATCAGCAATCGCAGCGCCAGAAAAAATACCGATTCCCAAAAAACCAGCGTCGTATATTCTTTCTTTTAGAGAAACTCCAAAGCTTATGGCTGTAAGAATATCTTCTTTATTCATACCTATTCCATTATCATGAAAAATTATAGTATCACCCTCAGCCTGAATTCTAATGATCTTGTCTGTTGGATCATCGGGAAATTCCCTATTGAACTTGTTAATTCCATCCACAGCATTTTGAATGTATTCACGAACACAATGTAAAGAATTTTTATATAGACCCTTACCCAATCTGCTAAGCATCACCGGACCAAATTGCTCTTCAGTGATGTTAAACTTCTTGAATTCTTCTTCTCTAACTGACAGTTTTTTAACTACCATGTTTCTCTCCTTGCTTGTTTTTTCTCTTTATATTCTGAATCCAAAAGAATTGCCAAAAGTTCGGAGTCCATTAGGGTTTCGAGACCTTTTTTCATTAGCCGTTTTCTCGTTTTTTTACTCATGCCATGTCTCTGATTGTAGGATATTTCATACTATATTTTGCCTTTGGATATTTCCCAAAATAATATTACAAATGTGATTTAGTAGTATTTGGAATTTCTCTTTACGCATTATTTAGGATAAATATAATAATTTAGTTTCAAAAGTCAATCTTTTTCTTTATAAAATTTATCGCAGATTTTCACAGATATTGAAGAATAGAGTATCAGAACATCAGAGTATCAGAATAAGGTTTCAGACATCAGAGCACCAGATATATGTTCTTCTGATTTTTGATAATCTGACTTCTCCATTCCATACGGATCCTGTGGACTGGTATTCACTTATCTGTGTTAATCTTGTGGTTTATTAACACATTATTTGCTTCAACTCCAATTCTATCTTTTCGATATCTATTTTCCTCTGGGAGCCGTCTTCCATATTTCTTAAAATGACCTTCCCTTCTTTTAATTCATGAGTTCCAACGATTACGGTAAGTTTTGCCTCCAATCTATCAGCCAGTTTTAACTGTGCTTTTAAACTCTTCTCATAATTCATTTCACATCGAAACTCCTCCGTTCTCAACCGCCTTGCGATTTTGAATGCCTGTTTCTTTGCAGTTTCAGTCGTCCATGCAATGAATATCAATTTTTTACTCTCGTCAGGAAATCTAAATTTTGCTGACTCGAGTGCCAAGACCAATCTATCAACACCAAATGCCCAACCTATTGCAGGTGTGGAGTCCCCACCCAACTCCTCAACGAGATAGTCATATCTTCCACCACCCAGAACAGAATTTTTTGCACCAAGTTCATCTGTAACTATCTCAAATGTCGTCTTGGTGTAATAATCGAGCCCTCTAAAAAGTCTGGGGTCTTCAAAATAGGATATTTTATACTCTGCTAAAATTTCTTTTACCTCTGCAAAATGTTTTTTGCAGTCTTCGCAGAGACTATTAAGAATTGACGGCGGAGTGGATGTCACCCGAATACATTGCTCGTTTTTACAATCCAATACCCTGAATGGATTCAAATTCATTCGACGAATACAATCTTTGCATAACTCTTTCTTTTTTAAATATTCGAGCAGAATTTTTTTATAGACCTCTCTGCATTTTCTGCAACCTATAGAATTTAGCCTTATTTTAAGATTTGTAAGCCCGAGTTTACTCAATAGAAATAGTGCTAAATCTATCACTTCACAGTCGATGAATGGCGAGATTGAACCTATGGCCTCAATACCTATCTGATAAAACTCCCTGTATCTTCCGCTCTGTGGTTTCTCATAGCGATACATAGTTCCAATATGGTAAAATTTCACAGGTGGAACCAAACTGTGCTCAACATACGCTCTGACGATGGAAGCTGTCCCTTCAGGTCTCAAAGTCAAATCCCTCCCCTTTTTATCCTTAAAAGAATACATCTCTTTCTCTACAATATCTGTTGAGACACCAATTGACCTTGAAAAGAGGTCTGTCGACTCGAAGATAGGGGTTCTTATCTCGCTGTAGCCAAAATCTTCAAGAATTTTCTTTGAAGTAGATTCTATATACTGCCATTTATTTATATCGTTGAGAAAAATATCCTTTGTTCCTTTTACAAGCTTATATCTCATTCTCAAATATTTTAAAAAGCGAAACCACTATGTCAAGGAAAAAGAGAGAATTCCCTTTTGTCATGGCGAGTCATATGACCCACAGAGATAGGGAGTGTGGCAATCTTATAATTTCAAGATTTAAAATTCCAAGGATTGACCCCAATGTTTTTTCTTGACTTCTGATAGAATGCTTGTAAGATTTTTGATAGATGGACAAATTCGTCATAAAGGGGGGTGTGCCACTTGAAGGAGAGGTTCAATTAAGCGGTGCAAAGAATGCTTCCCTACCCATTATGGCGGCTTCACTATTGACAGATGGGAAATGCATCATACAGGGTGTTCCTGATGTTACAGATGTAAAAACCATGGCAAGAATTTTGGAGTTTCTTGGAGCAAAGATTAGTTTTGAAAAAGACAGAGTAGAAATATCGCCGCCCAAAAGACCCCATTTTGAGGCACCTTATGAATTCGTAAAGAAGATGAGAGCATCTTATTATGTTCTTGGACCTTTGATAGCAAAGTTTAAAAAAGCAAGGGTCTCTCTCCCTGGGGGGTGTGCGATTGGTACAAGACCTGTCGATTTACATCTTAAAGGGTTGCAAGAACTCGGGTGTAATATTGATATAGTTCATGGATATATAGAGGCGTCCTGTCAGAAACTTCGTGGAAAACATATCTATCTGGCAGGTCCAAAAGGTTCGAGTGTTGGCGCCACCATAAATGTGATGTCTGCGGCAACACTCTCTTCTGACACAACCGTGATTGAGGGGGCAGCATGTGAACCAGAGGTTGTAGATTGTGCAAATTTTTTGAAGTGTATGGGTGCCAAGATTGACGACGCAGGGTCTCCACTTATAAAGATAAAGGGGGTGAAACGACTGAAAGGATGTTCTTACAGAATCATTCCTGATAGAATTGAAGCAGGAACATTCGCCTTTGCTGCTGCTGCCACAAATGGAGATGTTAAAATCAAAGGTGGCAGGGTTGAACATCTTCAATCGGTGCTTGATAAATTAAAGGAAGCTGGAGTGAAGATAAAAAGGATACCTGGTGGAATACGGGTAAGCAGTGGTAGAGCCAAAACACCCATAAATATATCTGTCGCCCCGTATCCTGGTTTTCCAACAGACCTCCAGGCACAGGCGATGGCGATGCTGACGAAAGTTAAAGGAATCAGTATTGTAACAGAAACCATCTTCGAAAATAGATTTATGCAGGTGCCCGAACTTATAAGACTCGGTGCTGATATAAGTATAGAAGGAAATAGCGCTATAATCAAGGGGAAAAAAAGACTCGAGGGAGCACCTGTTATGGCATCCGACCTTCGTGCCTCTGCTGCTTTAGTCATCGCAGGGTTGATTGCAAACGGAGAAACCTCTGTATCACGAATTTACCACCTCGACAGGGGATATGAATCACTGGAAAAGAAACTCGGAAATTTAGGGGCAAAGATAGAAAGGGTAGCAGAGTGATTACGAGGAGACCAACGAAAAAAATTCAATGCGGAGATATTTATATAGGCGGAAATTCTCCAATTACCGTCCAGTCAATGGTCAAAAGGAATACAGAAGCCATCAAATCTGTAATTAAGGATATAAGAAAAGTTGCAAGGGTTGGATGTGATATAATAAGGGTTGCAGTACCGAATAAAAGGGCAGCAGAAGCGATAAAAGAACTCAAAAAGACAATTTCGATACCATTGGTTGCAGACATCCATTTCAATTACAAACTCGCAATTTTAGCAGCAAAAAACGGCGCAGACAAACTGAGAATTAATCCAGGTAACATTGGAGCAAAATGGAAGGTGAACGAAGTTATACAATGCGCTTCTTCATATAACATACCAATAAGGATTGGAGTGAATGCAGGGTCATTGGAGAAAAGATACAAAAGGTCAGATGCGAAGTCGCTCGTTTCGAGTGTGCTTTCCTTCGTTGATTTTTTCGAGAGCAAAAAATTTCAAAATATCGTGCTCTCTTTGAAAGCATCGGATGTTTTAACAACGATAGAAGCATATAGGAAGATTTCAAAATTAGTAGATTCCCCCTTGCACATAGGAATAACAGAAGCAGGCACGCCATTTTATGGAAGTATCAGATCGAGTGTCGGGATAGGAAGTCTGCTTGCAGATGGTATAGGTGATACGATAAGGGTGTCTCTAACTGGTAGCATGGAGGAGGAAGTGATGGTTGGAACAGAACTCCTCAAATCACTGGGCTTGAGAAATAATGCTCCTACCATTATCTCCTGCCCTACCTGTGGAAGATGTGAAATAGACCTAACAAAGATTGTCAAACGAGTAGAAAAGAGGATAGATAACTATAGACTACCCATTAAGATTGCAATTATGGGATGCGTTGTGAATGGTCCTGGTGAAGCAAAAGAAGCAGACATTGGTATAGCGGGTGGAAAGAGAGTAGGGCTTTTATTTAAAAAAGGCAAACCAATCAAAAAGGTAAAAGAAGAACAGATTGTTGATGCCCTGTTTAGCGAAATTGACAAAACCTTTTGAACTCTTGAAGAGATTGCGGAGTTCATCCTGAGTGAATATCATTTTTTTTTGATTTTTATCTTACCTTTTACTAAATTCTCGAGGGCAACTATAGGGGGTTTGTGCTCACCCTTTTCTTCAGTTTCCTTTTCTAATTTGCTCAATCTTCTCGCCTCTTTGGCTGCTATTATGATTGCTTCGTATTTATTATCTACTACTTTTAAAATATCTTCGACACTCACTCTCTCCATTCTTCTTCCTTTAAATGG
This sequence comes from bacterium, assembly GCA_030619885.1. Lineage (GTDB taxonomy): Bacteria > Hydrothermota > DG-26 > JAUXAN01 > JAUXAN01 > JAUXAN01. The sequence goes on along the minus strand of JAUXAN010000003.1, from coordinate 18,446 downwards.
TTTAAATAGGTCTCAAAGCGAGAGGTTTTCAATCTTTCCGCTTCAATTATTAATATGATGCTTTCTACCGTTGTCTGAAAAGTTTTGTTCACTACAATATAAGTATATCCTTTGGCGTATCTAACTTCTTCAAAAACTTTTGATAATCGCTGGGAGATGACGGAGAGCGGATCGGTACCTCGCTTTAAAAGGCGCCTTTTTAACTCTCCCATAGAAGGGGGTAGAAGATAGATAAATACCCCTTCTGGATATCTCTTCATCATATTCTTCCCACCGTTGATATCTAAATCTGCAACTACATCATATCCGTTTTCAAGCATACTCTCGAATTTCTCTTTTAGAGTTCCATAATAGAAACCGTGAAAGGATGTCCATTCGATGAATTTCTTCTGTTCTATCCAGAGTTTGAACTCGTCTTCGGTTACAAAATAATAGTCTCTACGATTAACTTCGCCCTTCCTCTTCGGTCTGGTAGTAACCGAGACAGAATATTTCAGTCCTTTCAACTTTTTTGCGCAAAAGCGGCAGATACTCGTTTTCCCAGTTCCAGATGGTGCGGAGACGATAACCGGAAAGGTTATTCTTCTGTTTTTATTCAACATTTTGCAACTGTTCCCGTATTCTTTCACACTCTTCCTTTATTAAGATAACATTTCTCGATATACTCGCATCCATCGATTTAGATGCGATAGTATTCGTTTCCCTCGATATCTCCTGAGTAATGTATGTTAGTTTGCTCCCAAGAATACCTTCAGATTCGAGGGTATCATTGAAGTGGATGAGATGGCTTTTTAATCTGACTATCTCTTCTGTAATATCGAGCCTCTCTGCCCAAAATAGAATCTCCAGTTCGAGCCTTTCCTCAATATCCATAGGAAAAGTTTTGGGAAGTAGGCCTTCGACCTTTTGTCGGAGTTTGGACCTCCTTTGCTCAAGTTGTTTTTCGTTTGCATCTTCTATCTCTCTCAAGCATCCTTCTATCTTCTTGATTCTGTTTTTTATATCATTGAGTAAGAATCTTCCTTCGCTTAGCTTCATCTCCATAACCTTGCCAAGAGCTGCGTTAATTACATCGGACATAACTTTCAACGCGATAGCTTTATCGAATTCTTTTGCCTCTTCCTTAAATACACCTGGCAGAGAAGCCAGAAAATTCACACTCATTTCATCTTTCAAATTGAATTTTGTTTTCAACTCTTTGAACAAGTTGAGGTAGTGTGAGATTAAATCGGTATCCACCGTGAAAGAAGGGGGGAAATTTTCCATTCCATTACAGAATAGATGAACATTTATTTTCCCCCTTGAAATTCTATTCCTTACAATTTTCTTTACTTCTTCTTCCTCATCCTGTAGGATGCGAGGCAGTTTAGTTGATATATTGAGAAACCTTCCATTGACGGATCTAATCTCACAGATTAGAGTATAACCTGGAGAACCGCATCTTCTCTCATCCCTGCCGTAACCTGTCATACTCTTTAACATCAAGATTCCAATATGAAAGTCACCGGTCCATCATTTTCTATTTCTACCAGCATCTTTTCGCCAAAAGCTCCGGTTTTTACCCGTATTCCTCTATTTTTAAGGTAGTTTACAAAAGTATTATAAACTTGTTCAGCATAAACTGGAGGAGCAGCTTTGTCGAAACTGGGTCTTCTACCTTTTTTAATATCTCCATACAGGGTAAATTGCGATACGACCAGTGCCTCTCCATCCACTTCAGAAAGGGAAAGATTCATCTTCGAAGATTCGTCTTCAAAAATTCGCAGGTTCACACATTTTTCAGCTAAATACCTTATACCCTCTTCCCTTTCTTCTCTTTTTACCCCAACGAGGAGCAAAATTCCCTTTTTGATTTCTGCAACGCTCTTACCCGCTACAGAGACCTTCGCAGATTTAACTCTCTGAAGGACTATCTTCACTTAAGAGCAGTCCCATTATTTTTTTAGCGAATTCCTTTGCTGCTTTCGGTCCATTTGCAGTTATAATCCTTCCATCTACCTCAACTGAATTTTTGGTATATTTTACACCCGATTTTTCGAATATCTTTTTTGTATCCTTCGTTTCGTAACAGGTAGCATTTTTGCCCTTCAACAAGCCAGCGTTTGCAAGGGTGACGGGTGCAAGACATATTGCACCAATAACCTTATCCTTTTCATCAGCATCTTTCAAGAGTTTATGGGCAACTTTGCTTTCCCAGTAGTCTTTGGAACCGATACCCCCGATGAGTATTATAGCAACATAGTTCTCAATTTTGGCATCTTTTAGGAAAATATCCGGCTTTATCGTTGCACCAAGCATCCCTTTTGCAGATGTCGTATCGGTCGATGCAATAGTTATAGTCGCACCTGCTTCCTCGAGAATGTTTTTTGGTATCAAGAGTTCCTCATCTCGGAAGTCTCTATGGGCAATGACGAAAAGGCAATTTTTTCCTTCAAGTGGTAATCTCGTTTCGCCTTTCTCCTCATCACCACACACAGTCGATGCGATTGCGATAAGAAGAACCAGACATATTTTTTTCATTGCACCCCCTATGCAATTAATTCCCATCCTTTATTTAGATATATTTCTAAACTTGTCAAGTCTTTTCTGCCAAGTCTGTGCAAAACCCACCTACATTTCAGTCTATAATTGAATTAAAAAAGGCTTTTCAGCGTTCTCTTTGTCCATCTTCAATAAACATATTAAATTCGTTTTTTCTCCATAATCTCTGTGGTTATTCTTTTTCTATGAAATGATAGGCTGCACCTCCAATGACGATTCCAAATTTTTTATCCTTCTCAGTCCAAAAATTTCCTGTATTTTCAGATGATAGAATAACGTCGTGTTTCGTCCGCGGTTCCTGTTCAAGCAGATAGAATCTGCATCCGCCATCCATATGAAAATTTTTGAAAATATATGCAGACCTGATGGTGATGGGTGTAACTGTATTCCACTCCAGTTCATTTCCCCCGCTTAAACGAACCTATTACAGCAGATGTAGCGAGGGCGAGAAGCGCAATCCCTGCTAACACCCCACCCACTTTGCCGAGTAAACAGAAGGTAGTAACGATGCATCCAGCGATCAGAACACCTAATGTTATAGCAATCAGGGAATATCTCTTTTTTAAAGCGAAGAGAACCGCTGCTACGCAACCTGTCCATGCCCCAGTAATTGGAAGTGGTATTGAAACGAATAACATTAATCCAATAGTTTCATATTCCTCTACTATCTTTCCCTTTTTTTCCGTCCTCAAAAAGAGCCATTCAAAAAATTTGTCAAAAACCCTGTATTTTCTCGAAAATTTTGCCACAGATTCTAAAAGAAGAAGTATGGGCACGACAGGGATAAGGTTTCCGAGTACTGAAATTATGTAACTTTTCGCCCATGGAAAGTCAAAAGTAAAAATAGCAATAGGAATCGCCCCTCTAAGTTCGACTATCGGCAGGGCTGATATGCACAAAACTACCATTTCTTCAGGTATTCCATGCTTATCCATAAAGGAGGCGATCTCCTTGCCAATGTCTCCAGATACTACTGCGGGAAGGAGCACAAGAACTAAAAATGTAACAAGTATCGATATTTTAGTCATCATTACAATTCAGACACTGATTATCACAAGATACTAGAGGGAAAATAAGAAAATGGAAATTGTGAAACTGAATGAATAAATTTCTTAATTTCCAATTTCCTAATTTCTATTTTCTGGTGTAAATCTGTGTCTACTGTCTGAATCATAGTTTTTGTAATTCTCTGGTATTTTGGTGTCATTCGGTGTTTTCACGAAGTATTTGAGATAAACTCTGTTTCGCTTTGTGTGCATACTCTGTATTTGGGAACTCATCGATCAACTTTTTATAATAAATCGCTGCCTTCGAACTATCCCCTTTTTCATTCTCATAAAGCCATGCTACGGCATAGACCGCTTTTGGACCATAATCGGTATCAGGGAAATCTCTTGCTACTTTCTCATACTCTTCTATAGCCTGGTCCAACTTTTGCAGGTCAAAAAAATAGAGTTCTGCTAATAGAAATTGATTTCTCGCAATTTTTTCTGTTTCTCCTGCAGTCAAACTTTCCTTTAAAGCAACGAATCTTTCTAAAGAGACCGCCCTCTCGAGCGCATCCTTTGAGATACCAATCGACTGATGTTCTTCTTTCACTTTATTGAATGCAATCCTGGCACTATCTAAATTTGCGAGATTCTCTTCGTATATCATCCCTTTTTTGTAGTACGCACGCGCAGATTCTTCTGTTCTTGGACAATCTTCTATAATGGATGTTAGTATGGTAAGTGATTCCTCATAATTTCCAAATCTGCGATAACACTCAGAAATCCCCAAATTTACCCTTGCCAACTTTTTTTTATCTACTGTCTTTTTCTTCAAATCTGTAAAAGTCTTCAACGCGAGTTCGACTTCTTGGAGTTCCAGATAACATTTCCCGATCTTTAGTTCTACTTCAAACCTCGTATCTCTTGGCGGTCGGGTCTTGAGAAAATCTTTATATGAAGTGATGGCATTATTATAATCTAAAAGGATGGTATAGATTTCTGCCATACGCAGAATTGCCTTTTTTTTAAAATCGTTTTTTGGATTTTCTTCGATAAATTCCTCATACTTTTCCTTCGCCTTAGTATACTTTTGGGATTCAAACAGAGCTTCGCATATCAAAAAAGACGCCCTGGGGTCATCAGAAATCTTTTCGAAGATTGCAATCGCCTCAATATAGTCGCCATTTTTTAGATGTGACTTTCCGAGATAGAGATGGCTCTCTTTATAAAACGGGCTATTGGGAAGGTAGGTTATTAACTCGTCAAATTTCCTCATCGCCTGTTGGTATTCTCCTTTCTCATAAAAACATTTGCCCATCAAAAAGACTGCATCATCCAACCATCTAGCCCTAGCACGATTTTTATTTTTATAATATTCTATAACCTTTGAACATTTCTCGATAGATTTATCCAGCAAATCTTTTGCTGCCTGTGGAGTTGTTTCTTTATCTTTTTTCAATTTCATAGCCTCTGCATAAAATTTCTTTGCATTATAAAAAGTATTGTAGTAAGCACATCCGAGGACCGATATTGAAAGCAATGAGATACAAAGTTTATACATCTTTAATCTCATTATCTTATCAACCTTCCAATCCTTTTCCATCTAATCTTTTTCCATATTGTGTAGAGGGGGGGCTGAGGGTTCCATGAAAAATAGATGATAAGTGCCTTGCCTTTTATCAGTTTCTTATCCAGTGGACCCCAGAATCTGGAATCTGATGAATTATCCCTGTTATCTCCCAACGCAAGGATATGTCCTTCTGGAATCTTTACAGGGCCGAAATTATCTCTCACATATGGATTTCTCAAAAATCTCCTCATCTCCCAGTTTCTCTGAAAATCTGAATGAGGATTAAGACCAGGGAGAATTCTTCGGTCTATATGTTTCTTATATGATTCTTCGATGGGTTCTCCGTTCACATAAACCTGCTTATTTTTTATCTCAACAATATCACCCTCAGTAGCGATGCATCTTTTAACGAAATCCTTTCTTTGAAGAGGATATCTGAACACTACTATATCTCCCCTCGCAGGTTCTTTAAACTTGACAATGTATCTATTCGTATACGGAACCTTCAATCCATATATGAATTTATTTGCGAAAAGAAGGTCTCCAACAAGCAGGGTATCTTTCATTGAGCCCGAAGGTATTTTAAACGCCTGTACAAGAAAATACCGGGCAAGCATTGCTATACATACACCCCATAGTATATCTTCAGCCCACTTTCTCGCTTTCGATTTCTGTTTCATATTTCCTCCTGATGTAGACTATACTAAAGAGAATCCCAAAGTCAAGAAAAAACAAACTCCAGGTTGTTTTTTTCCTTGACAATTCTTTGTTTTTTGTTATATTATGTATGGGGGCGAAAGGTTTCGACAGGGATGGAAGGGATAGAAGTTGCATGTCGAGCATCCGTTCGCTCGTTAAAAAACGGAAAGCAAAATAACTGCCAACAACTATGCTCTGGCTGCCTAAGGATGAGCGGCCAAGTCCCCTTTGCCTCGTCTGATGGGCAAAGAGTGGACAGGTTAGTCAGACTGGCTTCAATCCTTCGCTTTAGAGGATGGGGCAAGAATTTAATAAAGCTGGTCTCTCCGTTTCTTGCTCTATAGAAACGGAGGGATGAGAATAGAATAGGGCTAAACATGTAGTAACTTCTATATCTTCATCTCTGGACGCGGTTTCAATACCGCCGCCTCCATTTATAATATACAAGTCATTTTGGAAATAGGGACGCAGATGAACCCCGTTAGAAAATTTGTTTATAAGGTGAAAGGAAATAATTCATTTGGTTTCCTCCTTTCTAACGGGGTGAACGCAGATTTTCAGGATCTAAAAGGATATATCAGAAAAAATTATCTTGGTACTAAACGTGAAATAAATCTGCGGAAATCTGCGTCCTATTAAAATGTTTTTTGAATAAAAATCCTGTTAATCCTGTCAAATAATTTTTATATCTTTTAAATTACGGTGGCGATATGGATAACACAATCGAAGAAAATTTGAAAGAGGTAAGGGAAAGAATAAAAAACTCCTGTGAAAAAGTTGGTAGAGAGCCAGCAGAGATCACTCTTATAGCCGCAACGAAAAATGTTCCTCCAGATAGAATCAAAGAGGCGGTGAAATGTGGGATCAACATCATTGGCGAAAATAGGGTTCAGGAGGCGCTGAGTAAATACGAATCCATCAAAGAGAGTGTCAAATGGCATATGATTGGTCATCTGCAAACGAATAAAGTAAAGAAAGCGATTGAACTCTTTGAGATGATTCAGTCAGTAGATAGTATAAGGTTGGCAGAAGAGATTCAAAAAAGGGCATCGAATGCTGGGAAGGTATTAGATGTATTGGTAGAAGTAAATACTTCAAAAGAAGAGACGAAATATGGTCTAAAAGTTGAAGAAACGGTTAAATTTTTAAAAAGGATACGCAGTTTCGATAACATACGGGTTAAAGGTTTTATGACGATTGGGATTTTCACGCCCTACCCGGAGCAGGTAAGGCCTTGTTTTAAAACTCTGAGAAATCTTAAACGAGATGCTGAAGAAGCAGGAATCGAACTCAAACATCTGTCTATGGGAATGAGTTCTGATTTTGAAGTTGCAATAGAAGAAGGCTCATCTATGGTGAGGATTGGGACTTCAATTTTTGGAAAAAGAGATTAAAAAAACTCTCCTCCCCCTCGATGATTTTTGTCTCTACTTTAAGAACGAAGGCCTGGAAAGGAATTTGAATTTTTACACCATCCTTTTCTGTAGTAACGATCATGTCAGCTCTACACTGACTCGCAATCCGTTCAATCTTTTTAAAATCGGTTTCTTTGTAAAAGTGATGGTCTGGGAACGGTAGTTCTTTTACTACATTTGCACCGAGATGAGAGAGTGTCCGTATGAAAGAAGTTGGATTTCCAATACTTGAAAATGCGAGAACTCTTTTCCCTCTTATGTAAGAGAGTGGAAAATTCCTTTTTAATCTCATATTGTAAAGGGTTGTGGGGAAGTGGATTGATTTGATAACCAGTCCATTGGGATTCAGTCTTTTTATCTTCACAAAGAGATAGCGATTATTTGCAACATCATTCGCTCTTGCGAGGACGACCACATCTGCGCGTGCGATACTCGAAAGTGGCTCCCTCAATAGACCGCAGGGTGGAAATTTACTATAGCCAAAAGGAGAGGTCATATCTATGAGTAAAATATCTAAATCCCTGTCCAATTTCAGATATTGAAATCCATCGTCAAGCAGTAACACATCAGGATTGAATCTACCGAGTGCTTCATTCCCTGTTTTTACTCTATCTTTGCCAATTATTATCGGGACTTTTGTTTTGCGAGCCAAAAGCACAGGTTCATCACCGTAATTTCTTGGATTGTCGTCTGGACGGACGAGGCCCATTTTTCTTTTTGCCTTGTAACCCCGAGAAAGAATCACCCCCTTCAGTCCCGTTCTCTTCAACGCATCTACTATGTAGATACAGAAGGAAGTCTTTCCTGTTCCTCCAAGTGTAAGATTACCAACACTGACCACATATCCTGGCAGTCTCTCTTTTTTAAAAATATTTTGCTTATACAACAGAAGCCAGATCCTTACAAGAATAGAATAAAGAAGAGAAAATGGATAGAGAAAAGAGAATAAATTTCTTACGACAGAGTGTTCGATTAAGCTAAAGAAATTAAGAGAGTGCATTTTTAATCAATTGAAGAGTCTTTCTGGATGCTCCTCTTTTCTTTTGAATCGTATATTTTGACAACTCTCCAATCCTATTTCTCTCTGCATCATTTTTCAACAAATTCACAACAACATCGATTATACCTAACGCATCTTTGACCACTATTCCACTTCCTGCTTTCAATAGATCTTTAGCATCAGGGACTTCCATATAGGGACCAAAGAGAACAGGAATCCCATAAGATGCAGGTTCTATCGGATTATGACCACCGTAAGGGAGAAGGCTTCCACCAACAAAGGCGATGTCAGCTATGCCGTAAATGAATGGTAGGTCACCTATTGTATCAACTAATACTACATCAGAATGTTTGAGGAGGATTTCAGATTTTCTTCTTACCTTCAGTCCAAAAGACTCTGCCATCACCTTGATTCTCTCAATCCTTTCGATATGTCTTGGAGCTAGAATCAAGACGAGGTTTGGCTCGACAACCTTGATCTGGTTGAATGCCTCAAATATAATTTCTTCTTCACCCTCTCTGGTACTTCCGGCTACGAAGACCTTTCTGTCAGATACCCCGAGCATTTCTCTAAGGTTTTCCTCTGAAATGTTCGTGTTCAAATTATCAAATTTCAAATTACCAGCGACTTTTATCCTGCAAGATTCTGCCCCAAGTTTCTCCAGCCTCTCTGCGTCTTCTCGACTCTGCATAATGCACAGGTCAAACCTTCTTAATATACTTCCTATAAATCTTTTAACCCCTGTATATCTGATATAACTTTTCTGAGAGATTCTTCCATTGACGAGAAAAATTTTACAGCCGTAGTTTTTTGCATACCGAAGCAGATTGGGCCAGAGTTCTGTCTCCACTATTATTAATGCATCGGGATGTATTCTCTCAATTGCCTTCTTAACAGCAAAATTGAAATCTAAAGGGAGATATACTATCCTCTCCTGATACAACTGCTCTGCCCTCCTTCTACCCGCTGTTGTAAATGTGGACACTACGATACTATGCTCTGGAAAACTGTTTTTGAACTCTTTTATCAGAGCCAGGATGGCACTCACCTCCCCTACAGAAGAAGCGTGAAACCAGAGACTCTTCCCCTTGATTTTGGGGTAGTCGCCCAACCTTTCTTTCCATGCACTATCTCTTTTTGACTTTGCTATAAAATATGGGAATCCAAATAGATAAATTATATTCAGAAAGATATTATATAAAAGCCACATATCTATCACACTCAAACTGGAGCCTTTTTAATCTATCTTCGATTTTTTCTCTCTTCTTCTCAATATTTTTCAAACTCTTTATATATATCGGCGTATCAAGCAGTACTATACATTTACTCAAGGGGAATGGAAGCAGGAAATTATCCCATGACTTGAACCGAATATATTTAGATGCACCTGTCCCCACAGGAACGATTGGCAAGCCTGTTTTAAATGCGATGTAGAGTATGCCTGGTTTCAAGGAGTGTTTCGGTCCCCTTGGGCCATCAGGTGTGATTGCAAGATTAACTCCTCCAACCCCTCTTTTAATCAATTGAAGTATCGCTTTCGTCCCTCCACGCGTTGTGGAGCCCCTTACGGAGGTATACCCAATCCCTTCAAGAATTCTGGAGATATACTCACCATCTCTATGTTGGGAGATGAGACAGTAGAAATTTTTATTTCTAAGGGTGTAAGTGGGTATGAGAAGTCTTCCGTGCCAGACAGCGTAGAGTGCATTTTGTTTGTCCAGATTTGAATGGTCTATTATCTTAATTTTCCAAGTATGTCCTAAAGTGAGCATGAATAGTTTCCCCCAAAAAGCAATTAACTTCAACTTCAGTTCACTCCATTTCATTCTTAAATTATATCTTTGACAAAAAACTTGTCAAGTATTGACAATTCCTTTATTTTATGGAATATTTTGTACATAGTGTTGTATAATATAATAGAGAAAGGTTAGTTATGGAGAATGAGGATAGAATCTGGGTAAGAAGATTTAAAGAAGGCGATATTGATGGTTTCAATGAACTGGTTAATAAGTATAAAAAGCGTGCTTACTATATCGCTTACAGAATGTGCCGCATCCATGAGGTGGCTGATGATCTTTCGCAAGAGGCTTTCATAAAAGTGTATAAATCCATAAATTCTTTCAATGAAAATTATAAATTTTACCCATGGCTGTATCGGATAATTGTGAATCTGTGCATAAATTATCTGAAAAGGGCTTCTCGCTTCTGTTCACTCCATAACGAACTCTTAAGGAGAGTGCCTTCTCAGAGTGGGAATCCCGCAAAATTAGCCGAGATGAAGGAACTGAATACTAAAATCGAAGGAGCGATTTCTGCCCTTTCACCAAAGAATAAAGCGGTTTTTGTGCTCCGTGTCTATGAGGGACTCTCTTACAAAGAGATATCAAAGACATTAGGATGCTCTCTTGGAACCGTTATGTCTCGATTGAATCGAGCAAGGACAAATTTGAAAGAGCTACTTAAAGAATATATCACCGCGGAGATGATAGAATGAAGTGTAAAGAGGTTAAAAAACTTTTGAGTGCTTACCTTGACGATGAACTTTCTATGAATAAAAGACAGTTAGTGGAGGAGCATTTGAAAGTCTGTTCAGATTGTGCTCTTGAATTCGCATCGTTTCAATCAGTAGATAGGTTGACTACATCACTGATACCCGAAGAACCACCTGAAGAATACTGGGAAGAGTATTCGAGTAGATTGCTCAGAAGGGTAGCGCCCAAAGTCGAACGCAAAGCTGGGTTTTCCCTGAGAGACTGGTGGCTTTCTATTCTGATGAGAACGGAGTTTAGAGTAGCTACAGCAGCAGCTGGTGTGGCTTTGATTCTATTGATTGGTATCTATCGCCTTGGGTTAAAACACGGGAGGGAAGAAATTCTTTTAAAAGCAAAGGTGGAAGACGAGACTATCATGCGTGATATGGTCAGCTCGGAAGTCATTTTAATCAAAGCACTCAATATTCGAGAGAACGTTGATGAGATGAATTTTCTTCGAAATGAACTGGTGTCGAGCGGATTGTTGAATAGGGTTACAACCTATAAGGATAGTCCTGACCTAGGAGAAAGGGCAAGGAGTTTAGAAATGATTTTTATAAAAATAGTAAATGCTGAGCCCTCTCACATGAAATTGGTGCAAAAAGAAATCTTGAGCTCGGGGGTACTCAGCAGATTGATAGAAACGAAGGACTCTAAATCAAGGAGGTAGTATGATAAAAATTATACTGTTATTGTGTTTAGCAACTTCACAATCAAACACCGTTAAAAATCCATACCAAATTTATCTTGACGCAACGACACTATGTCACGAAGGTAGATGGACTGAAGCGATTACACTGTATGAAAAATTAATTTCTCCAGACCCATATCATGAAGAAAAGCCACATCCTGAAAAAGCGTATCGTAAAGAAGCCAGAGCAAAAGCTCCTGCAAAGAAAGAAGTTACTGCAAAGACAGTTGAATTTTTAGACGATGCCCATTTCTGGATTGGATATTGCTATATCGAGGTAGGGGATTATAAAAAAGCGCTAAAAATATTCAAAAAATTCCTCAAGGAGTTTACGGGGAGTGAATATGCCGACGATGCTGAATATAAGATAGGAGAAATTTATGAGAAATACCTTCACAACTATGGAGATGCCATTAAATCGTATAAGCGATTAGTAGAAAAGTATGCTACGAGTAATCTCGCTCTACAATCGCAATTGCGACAGGCTGAAATTCAAGAACGGGTATATACTGATTTTGATAAGGCGATCACAGATTACAAAAAGGTAGAGTCGTTGAACAAAGCGCAGAATCTTACGCAATCTTCATGGTATGCAAAAACGGCAAAAGAGAGGATTGAATTCATAAAGGAGAATTCTGATTTTGACTGGAAGCCATTGAAGATGTATAATCAGACGTTGAATAAAGAAACCAAGGGGTTATATGACGATGCACTTGGTGGATATAGGAAGCTGTTGGAAAAATATCCAGATTCAAATGCAGCAGATGATGCTCAGTTCCGAATCGCCGAAATTTTAAAAGAGCAGAAAAAAGATAAACTTTCCATCGAAGCATATAAACTGCTTATTGAGAGATATCCAGACAGCCAATATGTGCCTATAATCAAGACCAAAATTTTAACTGAGAAGAAGAGAAAATGAAAAAACTTTTTATCAGGAATTCCACCCCAATATAATTTAAATATGCAAGCAAAACGTTTGACAGGATGACCGAGAATTTCATTGCCAGTAGGGAACCCGTGCGGGTTTCCTACAACTGTGAAAATCTGGTGGTTTCTTTTTGAAATTCAGCCCGTAGGGCAAGGCTTCAGCCTTGCGAAAAGCAAACCTATCCGCAGGATCCTGTGGAAAGGTTTGCCCTATGCACAGCATCCTGCGGACAAATTAGGTAGTTCAAGCATCTTGCCGACCATACGGTCCGTAGGGAAGGCAAGATTTTTCTTATCTTGACATTTTTAAATATAATATTAAAATCACAGTAACAGATTAGGGAGGACTTGTATGATTAGAAAACTTTCTGAACTGGTAGATGAGGTAAAAAAGGAAAGTACGAAGAATTTGGTCGTCGCATGCGGAGAAGACCCACATACGATAGAAGCAGTGGGAAGGGGTGTGAGTGAAGGTGTTGTAAAGGCGACACTGATTGGAAATAGAACAAAAATTGAAAAAGTTGCTGCTGAACATAAAGTACCTATTGATAGTTTTGAAATAGAAAATGAGAGTGATACTAAAAAAGCACTCATAAAGTCAGTTGAACTGGTAAGGGATGGTAAAGGTGATGCATTGATGAAGGGATTGATAGATACTTCTTTATATATGAGGGCTATACTCGACAAAGAGCGAGGACTGTTACCACCTAAGAGAGTATTATCCCATATTACGGTTTTAGAGTTTCCAACCTATCCACGCCTCTTAATCGTCTCCGATGTCGCTGTAATTCCATATCCTGATCTTTTCCAGAAGATAGAGATGGTGAAGTATACGATTGAGGTGGCGCATCTTCTCGGTATATCTCGGCCGAAAGTAGCTATCATCTGTGCTGTGGAGAAGGTAAATCCGAAGATGCAGCCTACACTCGACGCCGCCGTCATATCGAAAATGGCAGACCGCGGACAGATAAAAGGCGCTGAGATTGATGGACCCCTCGCTATGGATGTAGCAGTCTCAAAAGAATCTGCAGATATAAAAGGGTTGAAAAGTAGCGTTGCAGGTTCAGCCGATATACTCATATTTCCAAATATAGAGAGCGGAAATGTATTCTTTAAAACTGGTACACGTCTATCAAATGCAAAGCTGGCAGCAGTGGTTGCAGGAACGACTAAACCCTGTATTCTTACATCGAGAGGAGACAGTGGAGAATCTAAATTTTACTCAATAGCCCTTGCTGCCAAACTGTCCAGAAGCAGCTAGGTTGAAATTTGAAAAAGGAGGTTTGATGAGAAAAAGTTTTTTTACTTCTGAGTCCGTTACTGAAGGTCATCCAGACAAACTATGTGACCAAATATCGGATGCGATACTGGATAGAATCATGCTGAAAGACACCAATGGAAGAGTAGCATGCGAAACGTTAGTGACACGAGGACTTTGTATTGTATCAGGTGAGATAACCACCGACTGCTATGTCGATGTTCAGCAGATAGTGAGAAATACCGTTAAAGAATGTGGTTACACAAATTCTAAATACGGTTTTGATTTTGAAACCTGTGCGATTATGACATCTATTCAGGAACAGTCGTCTGATATAGCAATAGGTGTGAATATAGGTGGAGCAGGAGATCAGGGAACGATGATTGGATATGCCATCAGAGAAACCCCTGAGTTGATGCCCCTGCCCATTATGCTTGCGCATAAATTGGTGAGAAAACTTTCAGAAGTCAGAAAGAATAAGATATTGAGGTATTTGAGACCCGATGGAAAATCTCAGGTTACAGTTGAATACAGAGATGGGAAACCTTTTAGAGTAGATGCGATATTGATTTCAGCTCAGCACGACCCGAATGTAAAGGAAGAGGAATTGAGGACAGATGTACTTGATAAAGTGATAAAAGAAGTTGTGTCTGATAAATTGCTGGATCAGAACACAAAAATTCTAATAAATCCTACAGGAAGATTTGTGATCGGCGGCCCTCAGGGTGATACAGGTGTTACAGGAAGAAAGATTATGGTTGATACATACGGTGGTTTTGCACATCACGGTGGTGGATGTTTCTCTGGCAAGGACCCCAGCAAAGTAGACCGCTCGGCATCATATATGGCAAGATATATCGCCAAGAATATTGTAGAGGCAAACCTTGCCCAAAGATGCGAGATCCAACTTTCATACGCTATAGGTGTAGCCGAGCCCGTTTCGGTTGATATACAGACATTCCGTACAGGTAAGGTTTCTGAGGAAAAATTGGTGAAGGCGGTGAAGAAATCTTTTGACCTCACACCTTCAGGCATCATAGATTACTTATCTCTCTTGAAACCCATCTATAAACGAACTGCCTGCTTTGGACATTTTGGGAGAGAAGAAGAAGGATTCACATGGGAAAGTACAGACCAAGCAAATAATTTAAAAAAGGAGATTGGAAAATGAGTGATATAAAAAATCCAGAACTTAAAAAACAGGGAAAATTGAAGATAGAATGGTCTTCCCACTGGATGCCAGTATTGAAGGTCATTCAAAAAAGATTTGTGAAGGAAAACCCACTTTCGGGAATAAAGATAGGTGCATGTCTTCATATCACTACAGAAACGGCAAATCTTGCCATAGCTCTGAAAGCCGGAGGCGCGGAAGTTTCTCTCTGTGCATCAAATCCCCTTTCCACAAAGGATGATGTTGCCGCTTCACTTGTAGAAGATTATCATGTCCCAGTATATGCTATTGAAGGCGAAGATAGAAAGACTTATTATAAACATATAAATGATGTGCTCGACATAAAACCGAATGTTACATTGGACGATGGTGCGGATTTAGTGTCAACCACACATTCAAAGCGCAGAGAATTGATTCAAAATATACTTGGTGGGACAGAGGAGACCACGACCGGTGTCATCAGACTCCGTGCCCTCGAAAAAGAGAAAAAACTCGAGTATCCAATCGTTGCTGTGAATGATTCTGAAACCAAGTATCTCTTCGATAATAGATATGGTACAGGGCAGTCAACTATTGACGGGATTTTGCGGGCTACAAATATCCTTCTCGCAGGCAAGGCAGTTGTCATATGCGGTTATGGCTGGTGTGGAAGAGGGGTAGCGATGAGAGCGAAAGGAATGGGTGGTAATGTTGTGGTATGTGAAACAAACCCTATAAGGGCATTAGAAGCATTGATGGATGGGTACAGGGTTATGCGAATAAAAGATGCTTCTCCTATTGGAGACCTTTTTGTCACGGTTACCGGAGATATAAATGTTATGAGAAAAAGCCATTTTGAAGCGATGAAAGATGGTGCCATACTTGCCAACTCAGGACATTTCGATGTAGAGATAAATAAAGCGGATTTGAAAAAACTGAGTATAAAAAGGCGAATGATTAGAGAGAGTGTGGAGGAATTCGAATTCAAAAATGGGAAAAGACTTTACCTGCTATCAGAAGGTAGGCTTGTAAATCTCTCTGCCGCAGAGGGGCATCCAGCATCTGTAATGGATATGAGTTTTGCAAATCAGGCACTTGCAGTAGAATACATAGTAAAGAATGGGAGAAAGATGGATAAGAAGGTCTATAAAATTCCAGAAGAGATAGATAAAGAGATTGCAAATTTGAAGTTAATTTCTATGGGAGTAAAGATAGACATTCTAACGGAGCAGCAAAAAAAATATCTGAGTTCTTGGCAAATGGGAACATAAAAAATATACTAATGCTGTGCAACAGATCCGTATAGATAAGATTTGCAAATTCCCCGTTCTGTGTTTATCAGTGTCAGCATCCGTCCATGCGGATCCAGAGATGGTACTCCCATACGGGTCTGCGACCGTGTTTTTTTGATTTAATATGTGGCGGATTTTAGAATTCATAGAAGCCAGCGGTCTCTACCAGATGGGTGTGGATGAGGCATTGCTGAAATCGGTCGCCAGTGACAGCTCACCCCCTACCCTCCGCTTCTACTCATTTAAACCACCAGCCATCACCATAGGTTATCATCAAGAATTGGACGATGAGACCCTCAAGAGGGCAAAAAAAATTAACCTTCAAGTCGTAAGAAGACCGACAGGTGGAAGGGCTGTCTACCACGATAATAATTTAACCTATAGCATCGTTGCAAAGGTTTCCGACCCCATAGTTGGTGGAACCGTCCTCGATACTTACAAAAAGATTGCACTGGCATTCATAAGGGGTTTTAAAAAACTGGGATTGAATTTTGAACTTCAAAGGATACGAAGGAGTTCCTCTAACCGCTCCCCCCTCTGTTTTTCACTCCCTTCAAGGTATGAAATTCTATGTGGAGGGAAAAAAGTCATCGGAAGTGCACAGGTGAGACGAGCAGGTGCTTTTCTTCAGCAGGGAACGATATTGACAGATGAGCCAAATATCCCTCATTCGGAAATATTTGATACAGAAGATGAATTCATAAGTATCGCTTCTGTGTTGAAAAGAAAAATAGAGATAGGAGAAGTGATACGCTTCTTAAAAGATGGGTTTGAATCGCAGTTCGGTATAAAGTTCAAAGAAGAGAAATTATCAACAGGGTGACCGAGAATATAGTTTGACCAATTCTATCGCTGTAAAACATATAGCGGGGACGATTCCAATATTTGATTCATTTTTGTCAACTTTGTCAAAACCTGGCACCAATGTAAAATCTGTGAACTTTACTTTACCCCACTTTCTACCTACTTTGACATTTTATTTCTCTTGACTTTTATCAGATTTTATTGTAAAAATAACAAACAATGGTAAAAAATAAAAGGAGGGCTGACAATGAAATCTAGCACCGTTCCCGTATCCAAAAATTATGAGTGGTATATAAGGGCTGACACTCAAAGGTATGCTGGGAAATGGATAGCTATTGTAGACCAGAGGGTTGTAACTTCTGGAGATGATGCGGAAAAGGTCTACAAGGAGGCGAAAACGAAATATCCAAAGAAGAAGCCTTCAATAGCCAAGGTCCCGAGTAAAGAAATCCTGGTTCTAATGGCAGAAATATGGTAGTCTTTAAATACAGAAAGGAAACAGGAAGAAAGGGAACCTCGATATTTCGTCCAGTGGCGGATATTGAATTTAAAAGTTTTACGGGGGAATGGATTGAATGTCATCCATACATCGATTCGGGTGCAGATGTGACATTGCTTCCACTTTCATTGGGAAAACTTTTAGGATTAGAGATTGAGAAGAATAAGATTGAAGAATTGTATGGACTTGGCAGGCAGGGAATACCTGTAATTTTCAAAACTGTAGAGGTGAAAATTGGAGAGCATAAATTTGAGACTGAAGTTGCCTGGGCATTAAGTGAGGAAGTAGTTCCATTATTGGGTAGAATAGATATATTTGACAACTTCTATGTGAGTTTTAAGCAAGATAAAAGGACAATCGAACTCGAATGGGTTCGAAAACGAAGTTCCGATGATCTATCTAAAAACCGCCAAGCAAAAACCAAAAGCTGACATACTAATAACATATAGCGGGGACGATTCCAATATTTGATTCAATTTTTTCAACTTTGTAAAAACTTGTGGCCAGCAGGAGGGGTCAGACGTAAAAAAAGATATTCATACCTCCAGAAATCGAAGCGCATCTAAAGCAAGAAGTATAATTGGCTATTTAGGAAGAGTAGTGGAAGGATATAAGGTAAAAGAGATTGGAGAGTACTTCAACCGTGAACCTGCGACTTAGAGTACAGCTATAGGAAAAGTAGAGAAGAAATTACCTGAAGATATGGAGATTAAGAAACTGATTTCAGAACTCCAAAGAGAACTCGCTATAGGTAAAAAGCATAATATTTATGCTTGACCCCTTCACATTAACCTAAAGGAGACTAAAGTCAGTCTGAAGATTTATAATCAGGCAGGGCAGTTGGTGCGCACACTTGTAAATGGAACCAAAAAAGCAGGAATCTATACTGTGCGATGGGATGGAAAAGATAAACACGAAAGCGATCTACCAAGTGGAGTTTACTTCTACAGATTAGAAACAGGTGATTTCACATCTACGAAGAAGGTGGTGCTGATTCGATAAAAGCATCGGTACTCATTGAAAAAGGGAGCTATATCTATGATAGGCTTCCTTTTATTTTTAGAAATCACAGGGACTTTT
>JAUXAN010000039.1 GCA_030619885.1 bacterium | reverse complement strand
TACATTGGCAGAGAAGAGTTTTTCTTTCTTATCGAATAATCTGTGAACCCCTGCAATTCCGACATCGTATAATTTCTCTGTATGATTCCCCATCGCTCTTGCTGTAGTGAATGCCTCTTCTGCTACAGGGATGTCCGCCGTTCCCGCAGTAACTATGAGAATTTTTTTAATAGTCTTTGGCTTCAGTTCTTCTCCAGAAACAATCATCCTCGCTTCCCTATAATATTTAGCAGATTTGAGAGACCTTTTCACATACTTATAGACATCCTGGCTTGCACGGAGAGCCAGGACCAAAGAATGGTTCTCAGACATTTTTTTTAGGATTTTTTTAATCTGCTCTTTGCTCTTTCCTTCACAGAAGACTGCTTCAGGAAATCCCTTTCTTATTATTCTGTGTGTATCGAGTTTTGCAAAACCGAGGTCTTCGTAAGGAAATCCCTTCAACCTATCCAGTGCTTCGTCTATACTTATCTTTCCGACTTTTAAATTATGCAATATCTCTCTGATTTCCATTGTTCTTATTATAATATGTCAATTGTTACTGTCAACTATTTTATTGTTTTATCCCGTCTACAATATCCTTAATAAGTAAATTTCGGTGCCTCTGTTAACTGTTTAAAAACAGATGTAATATCTTCAGGGTTCGCAAGCAGCTCAAGATTGTTGTAACCCACCCCAAAGTAAATTCGGTGGAATTCTTAAAATCTGCTTATGTAAGATTCTTGCCGGTTGTAGCGACTGTGAGGGAACTATATTTTACACCTTTTGTTGATTTTAGTTTCTGAGCTAGTTCCTTAATCTTCTCAGATTTGCCCTTTATTACGATTGCTTCAAAACAGTTATCAGCATCTAAATGAATATGTTGGGAGGATACGATGAATTTACAAATCTCCAATGGCTTTAGAGCGTGTAGGATAATTTTTCTGTTTAATATGTCTATCAAACTTTGTTAAAAGTTCTTTCTCAAGAGATACGCTGAAGCGAAATTTTGCCATTTTTATACCTGGGCGGAAGAGGATTCGAACCTCCGACCTCTGGTATGTGAGACCAGTGCTCTAACCAGCTGAGCTATCCGCCCTTATTATTGAATATATCCTAAATATAAAAAATATTTAGTCAAGAAAAAAAATACAACCACAGGGATGGGTCGTACGACAGAGTTTACGGAGAACAAAGTTTATAATTCATATACAGTCGCTCGTTTACGTTAATCGGTTGCGATGTCCGTTTCGTCCTTCGGTGATGGAGTCCGTATATCCGTAACCGTTAACCGCTTCACGATACGGGCTTCGTTACCGTTAAACTCTTACCAAAATTTTGCATTTCTCAAGGTTGCCACCTACTTTAATATGCTCATCGGTTATTTTGCTTACCTCATCCGTGGTTTGTTTTTTCTTGACAAAGTTTTGTTGGGTTGTAATATTGTTCTCAATGTTACAGATGCTTAGAAGAAATACTAAAGTCATTATATGGATTACCATGGGAGCTTTCGTCGGCCTCATATTTTTAGGTTGGGGAATGGACATCACTGGAAAGAGGAGCGGAAGATTTGAAAGAGGCATCATTGGAAGGGTAAATGGTGAACCTATCTCTTATTACGAGTATGAAAATGAGATTAACAGACTCTATGAGTCAGAGAAGGCAAGAGAGGGGGGGGGAGAACTGGATATTGATTCTGAAAAGATTGAAGAACAGGCATTTAACTCGTTGGTGAAGACTAAACTCCTGTGGCAGGAGATTGAAAGAAGAAAAACGTTAGTTACAGATGATGAGGTGGTCACCATAATCAAATCCACTCCTCCGACGGAACTCCTCGATGCGGAAGAATTGCAAACGGATGGGAAGTTTGATTACAATAAGTACCTGGCGCTCATATCTGATAGAAGAAATTTAGGGTGGCTCATTCAATATGAGAATCAGATTCGTGCAAGCCTCCCCCTTCAGAAACTTCAAACGGATATTCTGTCGGGCGTAAAACTTACACACGATGAGATTAAGACCTTTTTTAAAGAGAGATATGAGAAGGTGAAAGTGACATATCTGTTCGTGAATCCCAACTCGATTGCTTGCGATACCTTCATTACTGAAGAGAGGATTGTGGACCTTTACGATGAGCATAGGGATGATTTCACAGAACCAGAAAAAGCCAGTTTGGAGTATGTATTTTTCGAGAAGAAACCGAGTGAGACCGATGAGTTGGAAGTAAAAAAAGAGATCGAGGCTATATACGATGAACTAAAAGCAGGCGGGGATTTTGTGGAACTGGCTCAGATTTATTCACAGGACCCTGGTTCAGCAGCAGATGGGGGAGACCTTGGCGAGTTTGTTCGTGGAACGATGGTACCAGAGTTCGAGTCAGTTGTCTTCTCTATGAAAAGAGGCGAGATCAGTAAGCCGTTCAGAACCCAGTTTGGTTGGCATATAGTTACATTAGAGAAACTAAGAGGCGATAAGGCGAGTGCAAGACATATACTCTTGAGAGTGAGGCCGAGTTATGAGACGCTCGAAGAGCACAGAGAAAAGGTTAGAGAATTTGCCAATGGAGTAAAAAAGGATGGGTTGGAAGAGACCGCAAAGAGATACGATGTCGAACTGGATTCAACGGACTTTTTCCCAATAGAGAGATATATCCCGGGTATCGGCTTTTCAAAAGAGATATACGAATTTGTGCTAAATGAACAGGAAGGCAAAGTTAGCGATGTGATAGTGATAAGGACAGGGTATCTAATCTTGAAAATCATAGGAAAGATGGAGAAGAGACTGCTCCACATTGACGAGGCGAGAGAGAGGATAAAAGAACAGATTCTGAACACCAGAAGAAGAAGTTTAGCAAAGGAGAAGGCGACTGAAATTGTTGTAGAGATAAGAAGCGGCAAAAATCTTCACAAAGTAGCGAAACGCTACGGCATCGAAGTATACAGAAGTCCATGGTTTTCAAAAAATGAATATGTTGAAGGCGTTCCCTTCGGCAGTGAATTTTATGGCGCTTCCTTTTCTTTAAAAAAAGAGGAGGTGAGTAACCCCATTGAGACCGAATGGGGATACTATACGATAAAACTCGAAGGAAGACTGAAAGCTGATGAGAAGAAATTTGAAGAGGAGAAGGATAATCTTGCAAGAGAATTACTTCAGAAAAGGCAACAAGAGGTTTATATAGAATGGCTGTCCAATTTAAAACAGAGAGCAACAATTGAAGATTATAGAAGGAGGTTTTTGTGATAGATAAGAAACTTTTAGAGATTCTTGCCTGCCCTAAATGCAAAGGCGATTTAAAATATGATAAAAAAAATGAGAGACTGCTCTGTCCAAAATGTCGGTTGGCATACGAGATAAAAGATGATATACCTATAATGTTGATAGAAGAGGCGAAGAAATATTGAGCACCTGAATTCTAAAACAGTAAATGAACCCCATAAAAAACCTTGTACTAACCCCTTTTAATCTGTGGTTGCTTTTTTTGAGCATACCCGTTATCTCTTTTTCAGAATATTCAGATGTAAGGGTTGTTAAATCAAATGATACTAAAGTGGTGTTTGAATACAATGCTGAAGAGTTGATTATTTCATACGATGGGAAATTTCATTCCCTAAGGTTAAAAGGGTGTAGTTTTACCGATGAAAAAGGGTTGCCCTCCCTCCCGATAAGATTCATTCGGATTGGCATACCACTCAACTCTAATGTAAATGTAAAAGTTTCAAAAAAATCATCACAGGCATATAAGAATATTCTTGCTGAGCCTGTCCCCGAGATTTTTTACGAAAATGGTGTGGACTGTTGGAACTATAGAGTGGATGAGCGTTTCTATGGACGGGACCTTTACTACCCTGAAGGTATAGTTATAGAAAGGAAGATAGGTTTTTTGAGAAATCAGCGGATTCTTTTGCTCCAGATATCCCCTGTCCAGTATAACCCACTTAAACGGAAGCTAATTTTCCATAAAGAGATAGAGATAGAAGTCAGTTTTTCTCCTCCAGCTCCAAAGTTTGGTATTTTTGAAGCCGATCCATTTGAGATTGTATATAAAAGACTCATCTTGAACTATGAGAATTCAAAAAAATGGAGGATGAGTAAGTCAAAGCTCGATAAGAAATATGACCCATTTTTGACATCGAGTGTATGGTACAAGATTTATACAGAAGAGGATGGGTTGTATAAGATAACTTACGATGATCTGCACAATGCGGGTATACACCCAGAGATCATCGACCCCAAAACGATAAAACTCTACAATGGGGGTAGCAAGATACTCCCTGAGTCGACAGGCTCTGAACCGGAGTTGAAAGAAGTCCCTATCTATATTGAAGGGGAGACGGATGGAAGATTTGACAAATCAGACTTTATCATCTTTTATGGTCTTGCCCTGTCGAGATGGAAGTTTGATACCGACTACTACTATTATGAGAACCCTTACGAGGATGAGAATGTCTACTGGTTGACATGGGGTGGTGATTTTGGGGAAAGGATTTTAACCAAAGATGGGAGTTTAACCAATAACAATCCTGTTAGCCCTGAGAAATTCTATACCGCTTCGAGAAGGGAAGAAAATAGAGTGAATGTTATAAAAAGTCCATTCGTATGGGATTGGGAGGAAATATCTGATGAGGTAAGCAAAAACTATACATTCTCTCTTCACGGGGTAGATACTGAAGAAAAGGGTTCATTTCTTGCAATGATGAAACTTTTCAAACCTTCATGGCAGCCTGCATCAGACCATCGGTTCAAAATATTTCTCAATGATGTTCAGTTAGTAGATACTACACTCTGGATGGGCCCTACCGGAGGGTCTCCGAGATATGTAGATGATATTGTAGTGGAAAAGTCTACCTTGGCACTGAAAGAGGGTGAAAATGTTGTGAAAGTTGAACATTACAGGGAAGCGTTTGACCCTGATGTGGGTGAGATACTCGTGGATTATTTCGAGACGAGATATAACAGAAAATTCAACTTATGGGACGATAGATTGAAGTTTACCTTACCAGAAGAATTTGACTCTGGAGTCTATGAATTTACAATAGTAGGCAGTCCATCTACACCATTCTTTTTGATCGATATAACAGATTCTGTGCCTGTCCGGATTATAAATTGTTCTGTTGGAGACAATTATGTCAGGTTCCAGGACAGCATAGATAAGAGAAGGTTTTATATATTATCTGGATTTAATGGTTTAAAAAAGGTTACTGA
Organism: bacterium; assembly: GCA_030619885.1. Lineage (GTDB taxonomy): Bacteria > Hydrothermota > DG-26 > JAUXAN01 > JAUXAN01 > JAUXAN01. The sequence continues at coordinate 19,701 of JAUXAN010000039.1, read as the reverse complement.
AATCGAACTGGCTGATTTAGTCCATCTTAGAAGTTGTGAAGGTTTTGACTATGTGATAATAACGGATGAATCGCTTTACGATGCAGCGGTTCCCTTATCACGACACAGAGAGAAAAATCTATTTGGTTTTAGCAATACGGAGGTTAAGATTGTAAAAATATCACAGATATACGATGAGTTCTCATGGGGCTTACTCGACCCTACAGCGATAAGGGATTTTCTCAAATACACCTTCGATAACTGTGCAGTGAAGCCATCTTACTGTTTCCTTTTTGGTGCTGGAAATTATGACTATAAGAACTACCTGCACCAATCCAATCCAGCCAATTTCGTCCCTCCAAAGGAACCAGGATGTCGAGACGACTGGTATGTCTCATTCAATGATGGGATGTCTATGTGTATAGGGAGGGCGACCGTTGAGACGCCAAAGGAGGCAAGGGCAATCGTTGACAGGATAATAGATTATGAGACGAAGGGGGTTGGATACTGGAAAAACAGGATTCTGTTGATGGCAGACGATAAAGACCGTCCTGGTTCTGACCAGACAGAATTCGCAAGGGATACAGAGATCCTCGCATCAGAACATACACCTCCACATTTTGATATAAGGAAGATATTTATGGAATTATATCCTGTTGTAGGTGCGAGGGAAACGAAACCTGCTGCTACTGCTGCGGCAGTGGCAGAGTGGTCCCAGGGATTTTTTGCAGGGTGTTTTATGGGGCATGGGGGTGCACATCAGATAGCGCAAGAGAAGTTGCTTATGTATACAGACTTGCTTAACTTCAAAAATGGTAGAAAACTCCCCTTCTTCTACTTCGCCTCCTGCGATGTTGGACGGTTCGATGTACCAGGCGATTTCTGTTTTGGTGGAAAACTTCTGAAATTGGAGCTTGGCGGCGCTGTGGCTACCCTTGCATCATCGAGAGAAGCATATCACACAGCCAATGCCTACTTGGCCTTTAACCTATTTGACTGTCTCCTCGATACTACAACGACAATCGGTATGGCTGTCCTATCTGCAAAGGGTGCTCCATCACAGCATATCCTCTTTGGGGATCCTGCAATCGTGATGAGCACTCCATTGAAAAAGTTTCAACTCTTCTCAGAACCCGATAGTATGAAGGGAAGGTCCAAGATAAAAGTATGGACAGATACCCCAATCCATAACAGAACTCTCATCGCCTACGATTCTGCAAAGGATAAAAACATAGTTTATAGTATATATGCGAAGTTGCCCGGTGACCCTGTATATAAGGGGACATTCAAGGGTGATACGCTCCATTTTATCGTTCCTATCTCTGTGGGGGTCAGCGAAGGAGATGAAGGCAGAATAATCTGCTATGCATGGGATGATACGGTGGATGTAGTTGGTGTTAGAGATGCTCTGTATGTAGGAGGGGTTGTATCTGTACCACCAGACAGTGCAGACACTATGGGACCAAGTGTTGTTCTGCTTGCCAATGGCAGAAAGTTAAAGAATTTCGACTATGTCCCCTCATCCTTTAAATTAGAAGGTATAGTAGAAGATTTGAACGGGATAAATTTAGTAGAATCGTTCTCTCTTAAAATAAATGGTTCGGATGAAACCGACCTTTCAAAATATTTTTACTACGATGCAGGAAGTTATCAGAGAGGCACCTTCATATGCGATGTCAGTCTCAATGAGGGTGAAAATAAACTGGAAGTGAATGTCACAGATAACTTTGGAAACCCAACGTTCGATTCCGTTGTGGTCAATGTCTCACCTTTTGGTGAATTGAGCATAATACAGGCGTTCAATTATCCTAACCCATTTTCGGAGCAGACATATTTCCATTTTTACCTCACCCAGTCATCGGTTGTCGATTTGAAGATTTTCACTGTAGCAGGCAGGCGCATAAAAAGATTTAATATTGAGGCAAAAGAGAACTGGAATCAAATCTGCTGGGATGGCTTGGACGATGACGGCGATGAGATAGCCAATGGTGTTTACATCTACAAGTTAGTTGCCAAAGGTAAGAAGATGGAGTCTGGATACGGAGAGACACCTGTGGAGGCGGAATACACAGGCAAGTGCGTGATTATGAGATGATGAGGGGTTTCATTGCAATCGTATCGTTACTCCTTTTTGTATCTAACAGTTTTGGTAATGCATCCCAGGCAGGTGCAAAATTCTTACTCATCTTTCCAGGGGCAAGACCTTCAGGTATGGCAGCGAGTTTTAGTTCAATAGCCGATGATGCTATGGCTACATATTACAACAAAGCAGGAGCTGCCTTTCAGGAATCGACAAATGTGTATTTGATGCACTCGAATTGGTTACCAGAATTGTTCCCTGATATGTATTATGAAATCATATCATTTGTTCACCCTGTTGAGGGTTGGGGGAAGATAGGGGGACATATCATCTATTTGACTACGGGTGAGACAGTGGCGACTGATCCTACAGGGAATGTGATTGCCGAATACAGAACGTACGATTTTGCTGTGTGTATAATGTATGCTCACAAGTTGAGCGAAAAACTTGGAGTTGGGGGAGGCATTAAATTCATACACAGTTATCTCGCTCCGGATTGGATAGTGAAATATAATCTAACCGGGATGGGAGGAGGGACAGGGCAAAGTTATGCCGTTGATCTTTCAGTGCTCTATAAACTTTCTACCAGGGCGAACATCGGTTTTGCTTTACAGAACTTGGGTCCTAATATAAGTTTTATAGTCGGCGGCACATCCTCCGACCCGCTCCCCAGAACTTTGAAACTCGGACTTTCTTACAGAATTCTCAATACAAATATGAATCGGCTTACTGTTGCTTGTGAAGTTACAAAAATTCTTGTAGGATTGTCCAAAGACCTCAACTACGAATTTGAGGAAGCGTGGAAACATTTTGGTGTAGAGTACTGGTTTCACAATTTCTTCGCTGTGAGGGGGGGATACTTTTACGATAGAGAGGGGCATAGGAAAGGACCTACTTTTGGAGGTGGTATAAAATTCAAAAAGTTCAGTTTTGATATAGGTGTAGACTCTGCCATCTATGAATTTGGAGGAAGCAACTATAGATTTTCACTCGGATATGCCTTCTGACAATCTTCAGCTTTCCATCCCTATCCCCACGGATCCGTATGGAAAGGAAATGGAGAAAAGAAAAAAATATCTTTCCCTTTTATAATTCTTTACTCTGTGCTTTAATCTGTGTCAATCTGTGGTTAGTTTCCGTAGTCTCTGTGGTTTCTTTTTTCTTGACAAGTTTTTGATATTTTTTAAAATAAAATAGGAGGGTAGTGAAGGTAGAAAATAATGCGCTGCCCTCGTTTTTTATTTACGAGGGAAAAGGGGACAGGCTACTTTTAAGGAAATTGAAAGATTATGAAAATTGAAAGATTTGAAGATTTGGAATCAGTTGCTGGATTTACGGATCCCATACGGGTCTACGACCGTAGGGATAAGTGCGGGGTGAATGTGATTCGTGGTTTCTTTTTACTTGACAAGAATAGAGTAATTATATATATGTTAGAAAACAATTAAGGAGGCAGAAGTATGAGGAAATTATTCGCTCTCGTTTTCTTGTTGTTGCTTGCATCGAATGGTTTTAGCGGAGCATCACAGGCTGGAGCAATATTTCTTATAATATTCCCCGGCGCAAGACCCAATGGTATGGGTGCGGCTTTCTGCTCTATAGCTGATGATGCTATGTCCACTTATTACAATCCGGCAGGCGCAGCGTTTCAGGAATCGACGAATGTCTCTTTGATGCATGCGAACTGGCTGACCGGACTCTACCCTGATATGTACTACGAATACATAGGGGTTGTGAAACCAGTTGAGGAAATTGGCAACTTCGGCGCCAATTTCATCTACCTCACTACAGGAGAGACAGAAGGGACAGACGACTGGGGAAATACTATAGGAAGATGGCGAACCTTTGATTTTTCATTCGGGCTGATGTATAGTACAAAACTCCAGGAGAAACTCGGAATAGGAGCAGGGATTAAATTCATATACAGTTATCTCGCCCCGGATTGGATAGTGAGACGAGTAACAGATACAAAAGGAGGGGGGCAGGGATACAGTTTTGCAGTAGACCTGGCTACCCTTTATAAACTGAATGAGAGGATTTCCCTTGGTGTGGTTTTGCAGAATTTGGGACCTGATATCAGATATGTATCTGGCGGAGAGCGTGACCCTCTACCCAGAACATTGAGGGTTGGTCTCTCATATAGACTTTTGAATACAAAGATGAACAGACTTACAGTTGCTGCTGAAATTACAAAAATTTTAGTTGCACTTACAAGAGATTTAAACTATGAATTCAATGAAGCATGGAAACATTTCGGTGCAGAGTACTGGTTCTATGACTTCTTCTCTGCAAGAACAGGTTATTTCATCGATAGTGAAGGAGAAAGGAAAGGACCTACTTTTGGAGGTGGTATAAAATTCAAAAAGTTCAGTTTTGATATAGGTGTCGATTCCGCCCTCTACGATTTTGATACGAGTAACTATAGATTTTCACTTGGATACATTTTTTAGAAATGGACGAGATAGACATATCTAAATTATTGATGATAAATGAAATCGCAAAACGATTTCCAGATCTCAAATCTCTATTAGAGGAATCCTTATCCCTTGCTTTAGAAATTACTGCTTCTGAAAGTGGATCTATTTTGACTGTAGACCGCGAGACAAATGAATTGACCTTCGATGCCTACGAAGGACATATACCAATTACAAAGAATATTAAATCTGGAGAAGGCATAGCAGGATGGGTAGCAAAGGCAGGAAGCCATGTGATGCTGTGTAATATCAAAGAGGATTCCGAATGGGCAAACAGAATTAGACAGGAGTACCGTTCTACTGCTAAAAGTTTGCTCTCTGTTCCGATCAAAGGAAGAAAAGATATTATAGGCGTTATAGAACTTTTTAACAAGAGGGACGGATATACAGGGGAAAACCTGAAATTGATGAACTTCTATGTAGACCAACTTTCATGCAATATAGAGCATGCTATTGAGATGCGAGCTATGGAAGAGAGATTGAAAAGGCTCTCTACCTTTATGGACGCGAGTTATCTGATAAATTCTACCCTCGATCTCTCAGAACTTTTGGATATTATTATGGAGAAGACTAAAGAGGTCATGGATGCCGAAGCGAGTTCTGTTTTTCAGATAGACGAAGATAAGAAGGAACTATACTTTCTATCTGCAACAGGAGAGAAGGGCGAGGAGGCAAAAAAGATCCGAGTGCCATTCGGGAAAGGAATTGTCGGATGGGTAGCCGAAAATGGAGAGACCCTATTCGTTCCGGATGTTTCAAAAGATAGAAGACATTATAAACAGGTTGATGATGAGACCAAGTTTAAGACAAAGTCTATACTCGCCGTGCCTCTCAAAACTAAGGATAAGCTAATAGGTGTTGGAGAGGTATTGAACAAGAGGGGTGGGAGAAGTTTTACCAAAGAAGATGTAGAACTGTTTGAGGCATTGGGTGAGCAGGCAGCGATTGCAATGGATAATGCCAGACTCTATAAGGATTTAGAAGACCTCTTCACAAGTTCAATCGGTTCTTTGGTCTCTGCAATTGAAGCAAAGGATCAATATACAAAAGGTCATACGGAGATGGTTACAAAATACAGTCTTATGATCGCTGATGAGATGAAACTCGAACCAAAACAGAGAAAGATACTGGAGCGGTCTGCATTGCTACACGATGTTGGTAAGATAGGTATGCCGGATAGAATTTTGAACAAACCGGGTAAATTGACTGAAGAGGAATTCGAAGAGGTGAAACGCCACCCTGAAAGGGGCGCTGCAATTACAAAACCCATTAAACGTCTGAGGGAAATAACGGTTGGAATAAAACATCACCATGAGAGATATGATGGAAGTGGTTATCCAGATGGATTGAAGGCCGAAGCGATACCCCTCATATCTCGGATAATATCTGTTGCAGATGCCTTCGATGCGATGTATTCGGACAGACCTTATAGAAGTAAATTACCTGTGGATGAATGTATACGCAGGCTTGAGGAAGGGAAGGGAAAACAGTTCGATTCCAAATTCACAGACGCCTTTATTACAAGATACAAAAACTCCCCACAATATTCTTCATAATGAAAGTATTGAAGTCCGTCCTAATTGGCGTACTCTCAGGGGCTTCTATATTTGCAGTGACTTTCTTCGTTACTACTGCCTACAAGGACTTTGAGAATAAGACATACGATCTGAGATTTAGTTACAAACTTAATCAATTCTCTTTCGGCAGGGACATTGAGAAATCTCGAAAGATTCACTATATTCCTCGTAAGGTCAAGACCATAGATGATATTATAATAGTTGATATCGATGAGAAGAGTTTGACAAAATTAGGAAGGTTTCAGACATGGCCAAGGATATACCACGCCAAAGTGATAGACTACATAAATTCAGGTGGTGCCACTTTGATAGGCTTCGATATATTCTTATCTGAATCTGACAGAATTTCTGAAATTGCAGTTCAGTTATTTAAAGATGCGAACAGAGAGATAGATGAAGCAGTGGCAGACTCAGTTCTTGCAAGGTTCAGTTTTGATGAAGAGTTTGCGAATACCGCAAAAAAATGGGGGAATGTCTGTTTCGCCTTCCACTTTCCCTCGAGATCGAGAAGGGAGATTTCTGATGAAGCATTGGAAGATTTCGCTTATGATTTTGATACTATCCATAAAATAAAAGAAGAGGAAGATATATTACCGCCAATAGATGTGATATTGAAATCAGCCAGGTCTATCGGTTTTGCCAATGCACTTCCTGACCCTGACGGTGTCATGAGATCTATGCCCCTTTTTTCAGTCTATAAAGGAAAATTTTATCCCTCTTTCGGGTTTCAGATTGCCTGCGAGAGACTTGGCATTAAAAAAGATGAGGTCTCGGTATCTTCGAATGGTTTTGTCTTCTTAAAAGATAGAAAAATCCCGGTGGACGAGTCTTTCCGAACCCTTATCAACTATCGTGGGCCATCGAAGACCTTTCGGACAATCTCTTATGCGGATGTATTTTTCAAAAGATTACCTGAAAAATTTTTTAAAGACCGCATAGTCTTAATTGGAACATCTGCATCTGGGCTGGGTGATTTAAAGACAACACCATTCTCTCCAGTCTTTCCAGGTGTGGAAGTTCATGCGAACTTGATCTATAATATACTTGATAATGAATTCATTCTCAGACCTGACCTGTTTACCACACTCATTTCTATCTGTATTCTTTCAATGATAACTGCGGTTCTCTGTTATTCGCTCAGAATTGCTAAATCGGTCTTCTCTGTAATCTGCATCGTCTCTATGTTTATAGGGGCTGCATATTTTATCTTCTTTTATTACAGCCGATGGATAGAGATAGTTAGACCGGTCTACGGGATCATTCTCAGCTATGTTGCCACCACCATATTTAGGTATCTATCCGTGGAAAAAGAGAAGAAAAAAATCAGAGGGCTCTTTTCCAGATTTGTGCCAAATGAAGTGGTCAATCGTTTGGTGCGTGAACCCACAAAGTTGGCTTTAGGAGGTGAGAGAAAAGAATTGACTGTGTTCTTTTCCGATATAAGAAATTTCACGGCTATGTCTGAGAAGATGCGGCCCGAAAAGGTTGTATCAATTCTAAATGAGTATCTATCAGAGATGAGCAAAATAATATTCAGAAACGGTGGTACGATAGACAAGTACATGGGGGATGGTATAATGGCTCTGTTCGGGACACCGATATATCATAGTGACCATGCTTTCAGGGCGGTGAAGACCGCTGTGGAGATGCGCAAGAGTATGATTACATTGAAAGATAAATGGACCAAAGAGGGGAAAGAGGTGTTCGATGTCGGAATAGGTGTGAATTCAGGTGATATGGTATCAGGGTTCATTGGTTCGAAAGAGAGATTGGAGTATACGGTAATAGGTGATAATGTGAACCTCGCTGCAAGGCTCGAGCCTTTAAATAAAGTCTATGACACAGATATTATCATCAGTGAAAATACATATAATAGAATCAAAGATAAGGTCATTGTAATGGAAATCGAGTTCGTTAAGGTAAAGGGGAAAGAGAAGACTATGAAGATATACGAGGTTATAGACTTGAGATGAACGAATATACACTTGAACTCGACTTCTATGAAGGTCCAATCGAGTTGTTGATATATTTAGCGAAAAGGGAAGAGATAGATATATATGAGGTCCCAATATCAAAAATCGCAAAGGAATATTTGGAGTATGTGAAATTGTTAAAATTGTTGAACATAGACTCTGTCTCCAAATTTATTGTTATGGCAGCCATATTGATGAGAATAAAGGTGAGGAGGCTTCTTGTTGGGGAGGAGGATGAGGAGGTGGAGGTCGAGGAAGTGAAGACAGATTTGAAAGAAGTGCTAAGTGAATATAGAAAGTTCAAAGAAATCGCAGAAAAACTCTCTGTCAGAGAAGAATTTTCAAGGAGGTTGTGGCCAAGACCCCCAACAGAACTGTCAGTTGAAGAAAACTTATCGATATTTGACCTGTTGACTGCATTGCGTGAGGTAATTGAACGTGCGAAAGGACTGCCTGCTTACGAAATAAGTCGGGATGATATACGGGTTGAGGACAAGATAGAATATATATTGAATGTACTGTCAGAAAGGAAGAAGATGACCTTTGCAGAGTTTTTCAAGTTCGAGATTACAAAAATTGAAATAATTGTAACATTCGTAGCACTGCTTGAATTGATAAGAATCCAGAAGATATCTGCACGCCAGAGAAGTCCGTTTGGTGATATATGGATTTCTCTTTCCAGATAAAAAACTGTAAACCAATGATAATCTGTTATTTCTCAGATGCAAGAAGTATTCATATAAGAAGACGGATCGAATATTTTAATAAATGTTGTCACGATGTCTACCTCCTGACAGACATATTCATTATGCCATCCCTATCGGAGAGCTGTGGAGTTATTGCTATGGAAACCCAATCTATGGAAATGCCCGTTGTTGCTACAAGGGTGGGCGGCGTTCTATATGATTGGAAACAGAATGCGAGACAGGTGGAGAACCTATATGAAAGAATCGTCCGTTAAGTTTGTAAAGGATGTCTGGGTGGTTGGAGTGACGAATATTATAATAGCATTGAGCGGTATTATTTTACTGCCAATTCTGACAAAAACACTCGGTGCTTCTAACTACGGGATATGGGTACAGGCCATCGTAACCATAAATTTGATAACACCTCTTGCAACCCTTGGATTATCTGGTGCGATGGTCAGATTTCTGGCAGCAGAAAAAGATATTAAAGAGATACGGGAGGGTCTATTTTCGACGATAGTTTCTGTCTTTTTGGTGGGGTGCGTCGCATCATTTTTGTTGTTAATATTTTCTGCACCGCTCGCAAAGAGTTTCTTCGGGAACGCAGTGGATATATTGAAAATTTTAGCATTTATAATTCCTTTCTGGTGTGTAGATGTTGTATTTTTAGACTTTTTTAGGGCGTTTCGACAGATCAAAAGATATTCAGCATTTAAGATTGGAGTGGCATACGGAGAAGTTGGGGCGGTTTTGTTTTCAGTCTTATCAGGATTTGGACTAAAGGGGGCGGTGTTATCTCTTTTGGCAGTTAGAATAGTTTTCTTTCTGATTATGTTATATCTGATTCTTCGTCAGATTGGAGTGAAATTGCCGATTTTCAAAAATATAAAGTTATATTTGAATTTTGGACTGCCTTTAGTTCCGTCAGCCATTGCACAGTGGGCGATCAGTTTATCGGATAGATATGTTATTGGATTCTTTTTGGGCGTTGCATCAGTAGGATTTTATTCTCCAGGTTATGCCATTGGTACTCTCATCGTTATATTATTCGAACCCATTGTTTTTGTCCTTCTACCAACTCTGTATAAACTTTTCGATGAGCAAAGAATAGATGAGACCAAGAAATATCTCTCCCTTTCTCTAAAATATTTCTTGCTATTTGCGATTCCAGCAGGAGCGGGATTGTTCATACTTTCAAAACAGGTGTTGACGATTCTTTCTACCACTGAAATTGCTGAGAATGGATATTATATTACCCCATTTATAGCGGTCGCTACAATACTATGGGGAGTATACGAGATCTTCGCCAGGGTGCTCGATATGTTTAAAAAGACAAAGATAATAGGGGCTGTGCGGAGTGTTGCCGCTTTTATAAATTTAATACTCAATATAATTTTCATACCCATCTTTGGCATAGTCGGTGCGGCAGTTACAACACTGATCGCTTATACACTCACAGCAGTGGCTGCGATTTACTTTTCAAGAAAATACCTGAAATTTGAGACAGACTTTGTTTTCATAATCAAGAGTGTGGTTGCATCCGCTGTTATGGCGGTGGTGATTTTGGGCTTGAACCCGCATTCAATTGTTGAGGTGTTGATTTCAATTGCAGCAGGTGGAGTAGTCTATATGGGAGTTCTTTTACTCTTAAAGGGTTGGTCGTATGAGGAGATTAAATTTGTTTTACGCCTGGGTAGTAATGAGAGGGTGCGATGAGTGTAACCATCTTTAACCGAAAAATAAAAAAAAACATACCATCAACTCGGGCTATGAAGGAGTTCGTAGCAGAGATATTATCTAAGGAAGGGGCGAAGGGTTCGGTTTCGATCATTTTTGTGGACGACCCCTACATAAGGGGGTTGAACAAAAGGTATAGAAAAGTTGACAGGGAAACCGATGTATTGTCCTTTCCCTTGCAAGATGAGTTCCAAAAAGATTTTTTAGGGGAGATATATATATCGGTTGAACGGGCAGCACAACAGGCAGAAGAATATGGAGAGGAATTTCGCAAAGAAATATTTAGACTCATTACCCACGGACTCCTCCATCTTTTAGGTTATGATGACAGGGATAAGAAAGGGGTGAGGGAGATGAGAGAAAAAGAGAAAAAATATCTAAAAGCCCCTCTTTAATCCTAACTTTTTTGCATATTCGGTAACTTGAGTGTATTCATCGTGGGTTATCCTCCTTTGGAGAAGGAAGTAATCATGGGCTATATAGAAAGGTCTGTATTGATCCATTATATTCACAAAAGAATTTTTTGACAATTTTGCTATAAATTCTAATACCTTGAATGACCCTGCGAGGTTGTAAGGCAGGATGAGATGTCTTATCAAAAGTCCTTTCTCTGCAATTCCATCTTTCACTATTAAATCCCCTACCTGAGAGTGCATCTCTTTTAGTGCAGATCTGTTTACTTCTGGATAGTTTTCCACATTTGAATATTTTTTCGCTTCTTTCTCTTCACCATATTTTGCATCTGGCATATATATATCAATGATTCCTTCAAATAATTTTAAAGTTTGCACAGATTCGTATCCGCCACAGTTATATACCAGAGGGATATTCAATTCCCCTTCTATCGCAGGGATGAGTGCTTTTAATATCTGGGGAACTACATGGGTGGGTGTAACAAAATTTATATTGTGACACCCTATTGACTGGAGATAGAGCATACTCTCTGCGAGTTCATTCGTATCCACCTTCCTTCCATGTCCCAACTGAGATATATCATAATTCTGACAGAATACACAACTAAGAGTGCAATTTGCAAAGAAGATGGTCCCAGAACCACCCCTTCCGACCAACTCCTGTTCCTCTCCGAAGTGTGGTCCAACAGATGATACCAAGACAGTAGCATCGGTTCTGCAGTATCCGGTTTCTCCCTTCAGTCTATTTACTCTACATTCTCTTGGACATAGTATGCATTCTTCTAAGATTTTCCAAGATTTTTCAACAGCATCGAGGAGATTTCCCTTCTTGTACGATTGGATGTATGATGGTTCAAATTCCATAGAGAAAAATATTACAGCCCACGAAAAGCACGAAAGGTCACGAAAATCTTTTCTTTTGTATATATTTTGTTCTCTTTCGTCTGTTTCTTTCGTGTTTTTTCGTGTGTTTCGTGGGCGGAATACTCATAATCTTTCCCACGAAAAGCACGAAAGGTCACGAAAATCTTTTCTTTTGTATATATTTTGTTCTCTTTCATCTGTTTCTTTCGTGTTTTTTTTCGTGCATTTCGTGGTACGTTTCATTAACTTACAAAACAAAACGTTCATATTCCAGTTTGGGATGATGTCCAAAATTCACAAGAAGACCTAATTTGAAGCCAGTCGAATGTAAATAGTTCAATATTTGTGATCTATGCTCATCTGTTATTTTCGATGCTGCTTTGATTTCAACAATAATTTTGTTGTAGCAAAGAAAATCAGGTTTATATGTTTGTTTCAATATTTGATCACGATATTTAATCTGCAATTCTTTTTGAGCTTCAAACGGAATCTTTTGAAAAGCAAATTCAATTTCTAAACATTCTTGGTATACAGGTTCCAAAAAACCGCAGCCCATTCCTTTATATACATTGAAACATGATCCAACAATTTCATAACTTTCATCTGCATAAAGAATTTTTGTCTTCATTTGTCCCCCTTTCGTGTTTTTTCGTGTGTTTCGTGGGCGGAATACTCATAATCTTTCCCACGAAAAGCACGAAAGGTCACGAAAATCTCTTCTTTTGTATATATTTTTTTCCCTTTCATCTGTTTCTTCCGTGTTTTTTCGTGTGTTTCGTGGGCTGAGTAATTATTCCTTTTTTATTATAAACCCTGTCTGGGTGATATAGATATAAAAAATCTTCTCATCTTCAGGGAAGGTGAAGACACTATTTCCGTATACCGCTTCAACAAAAGGGAACTTATCTCCATACCGCATTAAAAATCGCCACATCCCATCTTCTTCATCTATCTGGTGCGCAGAATGGGGTTTTCTCGTTTCATCTTCTATCTTGACATATCTCCCCGTAATCCTGGTGATTTTGTGACAGGTATTCACTCCAAGAAAATTCAGCCATCGCTGCCATTTCAATATATACCCTTCTACACACCACTGATTGCCCGAGAGGATAAAGGTCTTCGGCTCAGGAAATTCTTTCCCACTTATGGGCGTGAATTCTACTCTCATACGCTCTTCATCTATTTCACTACACTTGATGATGCCAATTACTTCTTCTCTTGTGAATACCTGATAAGTTCGAAGTGCGAGTAATAGCCAAAAAATCGTAGTCGAGAAGAAGATGAGAACCAGACTTCCGAGTAATAGAAAAATATTACTCAGAAAACCACCAGTCTCTTTATCGTATTTTCCAACCAACTTCAGAATCTTTCTGTAAATTCTAACGAGAAAAAAGACAAGGAGAACAAGACCGATGATTCCAAATATAATTCCAATAAAAAACAGTAGATTGAAATTCAGACCCATAATCTCTTTAATCATATTTCTTCGTCTCCTCCCAGACTTTGTCCATCTCTTCCAAAGATATGTTTGTTAGTTTTTTGCCTCTCTTTTTAAATTCGTTCTCCATTTTTTTAAATCTTTTGATAAACTTATCCACCGTCTTTTTCAATGCCTTTTCGGCAGGGATGTTGAGAAATCTCGACAGATTCACTATTGCGAACAGTATATCACCAAACTCCAGTTCTATCTTTTCTCTATCACCATCTTTACAAATCTCCTTCAACTCCTCTATCTCTTCTTCTATTTTTTTAAATACATCTTTGATTTCCTCCCAGTCGAAACCTACCTTCCTTACTCTTTTTTGAACGAATGCTGCCAAGGTTAATGCGGGCGCAGATTTTGGAACACCTTCCAACACAGATTTACCTTCTTTTAGTTTCAATTTTTCCCATTCTTGCACGACCCGCTGGGAACTCTTGATTCTCTTTTTACCGAAGACATGTGGATGGCGGTAGGTGAGTTTTTCATCCGCACTTTTCAAAACATCTTCGATGTTAAACTTTCCCTTCTCCTTTGCAATCTGTGTGTGCATAAGGAGTAAAATCATCAAATCCCCGAGTTCTTCTTTTAAATGTTCGAAATTACCTGTCTCAATCGCATCGCTCGTCTCATACACCTCTTCAATCAAGCATTCCTTCAGTGATTCATTGGTCTGTTCCAGGTCCCATGGGCAACCATCTTTACTCCTCAACCTCTCGATTATACTGACAAGTCTATTAAACTCTTTCATCATACTAATAGGACGCAGATTTCCAGCTATAGTCACTCGTTTACGTCGATCGGTTACGATGCCCGTTTTGTCCTTCGGTGATGGAGTTCGTCTTTTTTGATCCTTCTTCATAACCGTAGCCGTTGACTGCTCCACGATACGGACTTCGTTGCTGTTAAACTTCTAACGGAATTTTTGACAGTATTTTTGCATAGCACATAACTTGCACTTCTTTTTGTTGCAGAAATTTTTTGCCAACTTCAAAAGTGATACTTCAAAATCTGAGAATGTGTAATTTCTAACTCTCGCATCCTTCCATATGGCTTTCAACTCATAGAGCATCTTTTCTCTTTCGGATTTATTTTTGCCAGTGGGTTTTGTGAGACCTAAATTTCTTGCACCGAGTATGACAAAATTCTGAGGCAGTGGTTCTGCGAGTTCCCATATCCCTCTCAGTTCCCTCAAAAATATATTCACTGTCACATCGCCAATCCCTTTACCGAGCCCTTCAAGTCTATTTTTCAAGTCGGCATAGTTTACAGAGGACTTGTGGAGTTCGTTTAAATCCCCTTTATAGTCACTCAAGAGTGTTTCGCATACATTTAGAAGTTTTGTTGCGGTTTTAAAATCGTATCTCACATAGCCACCGGTGTCGAGAATTTTTACGAGACCATCCCATCCTACACCTACAATCTTCGAAGGGTCTGTCACCTTATTTGATTCAAATTCGTGATAGGTATTCACCGCAATGGTCTCTGTAATCCTTGCTCCAAATAGGGTCGAAGCTAAAAACCATTTGAAGATTTCTTTACTATCCTTGCTTTCGATGTCGATGCCCAGTTTTCTTGAGAATCTGCCTCTGTGACTCTCAAGCAATTTCTCAACAAGCTGTCCGAGAATGTCATTGCGAGGAGTAAAGCAGAGCCTGTCCTGAGCAAAAGCGAAGGGACGTAATCCCATACAATCTACTTTTAGAAACAATACAAAACAAGTCAAGTCTTTAATTCAAACTTTTTTCTAAAATAGGGGACGGTTCTCTTTTTGGTTTACCTTTTCAAGTCTTTCTGGGTCTGCCTCGTTTGGTAGGGAATCTCTTGACTCCATATTTTCTCTCCATCTCATCTATGAATTTATCGGATCCATAGAAGAGTCCTTTCAAGATGTTATTTTCTTCTCCCACGACAAACTCTCGATAACTCATCTGTCTTTCTTCCCTCGTTTTGCCCAGTGTTTCATAAAGTGGATTCACATCGACTAAAGGATTATCCTCTCCATAGGCATAAACTCTGTAGCTGGACCATTTATAGTCTTCTGGCTTTTCTGCAAGCTTTGCTCTGACTGGATTTAGCTCTATATATTTCCCGCATTCTAATAAATAACTGTCTTTTTGAATCAATAGACTTTTAAATCGTCCTTGCCAGAAGTGTCCTACATGTCCATATTTTCTCCTGTAGTGATAAACATAGGATAGATTTATCCCTTGCATAATCTTTGAAAGATTTGATCCCTCTTTAGTCTCTATCACAAGATGTGGATGATTAGTCATAAGAACAAAATGGTATAAATAAAATGGAGACCGAGATTTGTACTCTTTAAGCAATCCTATGTATGTCCTAAAATCTTCATCGTCATGAAAAACATCTTGTTTATTATTTCCTCTTGTGAACACATGAAACACACCTGTTTCTGGAAGAATTCGTGGCGCTCGTGGCATATCAACCTCCTATTTCAATAACTATATAATAAAATAAATAAGAGCTGTCAAGAAAAAAGAGAACCGTCCCCTATTTTTTCCTTGACACGGAGAGAAAATTTATATAAGTCACTTAAGGAGGTTATATGGACATACCAAAGGATTTGAAGTATACAAAAGAGCATGAATGGGTAAGAGTTGAAGGAGATGTTGTGACAATTGGTATTACGGACTTTGCACAGGATCAACTTTCAGATATAGTCTATCTTGAACTGCCAGATGTGGGAACGAAGGTTGAACAGACGAAATCACTCGGAACGATCGAGGCGGTAAAGGCAGTTTCCGACATATTCGCACCGGTTTCAGGTGAGGTGATAGAGGTTAATGAAGATGCGAAATCTTTACCGGAGGTCGTTAATAAGGAACCTTACGGAAGCGGGTGGATGGTTAAAATAAAGCTGTCAAATCTGGAGGAAGTTAAGGGTCTATTATCTCCTGATGAATATGAAAAGTTATTAGGAGACTGAATGCAGTTTATACCACATACAAAGAAAGATAAAGAGGAGATGTTGAAGAAAATCGGGGTCGGTTCTTTTGAAGAACTCCTCTCAACGATGCCGAAGGAGGCGATGTTAGCTAAAAAACTCAATCTTCCAAAACCACTGTCTGAACTCCAAGTCTCAGATTTATTATCCAGTTTAGCACATAAAAACAGGCTGGGAACTACCTTTATAGGTGGCGGTGTTTATGACCATTTTATACCTGCTGTGGTAGATGTAGTATGCTCAAGACCTGAATTTTATACCGCCTATACACCTTATCAGGCAGAAGTTTCCCAGGGCACCCTCCAGTCTATCTTCGAATATCAGTCTATGATATGCGAACTGACCGGAATGGATGTTTCAAATGCTTCTATGTATGATGGTGCATCTGCTCTTGCTGAATCTGTTCATATGGCAAGGAGTATAACCTCTCGAAACGAAATTTTACTATCTGATTTAATTAACCCTAACTACATCGAAGTTGTAAAAACATACTGTCGGGGCTTGAATGTTAAAATAGATGTAGTTCCGCATAAAAACGGACAGACAGATCTTGACAAACTTGCAGAAATGATGGATGAGAAGAAGTCATGCTTTCTCTTGCAGCATCCCAACTTCTTCGGTTGTTTAGAAGAGGTAGATGAGATAGAAAAGATCGTCCATAGAAATGGCGCACTTTTTGTGGTCTGTGTGGATCCAATCTCTTTAGGTTTATTAAAACCACCTGGTGAATACAATGTAGATATTGCCGTTGGGGAAGGACAGCCGCTCGGTTTACCCCCAAATTTTGGAGGTCCTTTTCTGGGTATATTCACGACTAAAAAAGAATATGTGAGACAACTTCCTGGAAGACTTGTCGGTGAAACTGTTGATACAGAAGGCAAAAGGGGATATATTCTCACTATGCAGACGAGGGAACAGCATATACGCAGAGAACGCGCCACCTCCAATATATGCACAAATGAGGCATTGTGTGCTCTCGCATGTTGTGTATATCTTTCACTATTAGGAAGAAAGGGGATACAAGAGGTGGCAGAATTGTGTGTGCAGAAGAGTCATTATCTTTACGAGAGAATTGGAAAGTTGAATGGATTCTCCACTGCTTTTAACGCTCCGTTTTTCAAAGAATTTGTGATTCGATGCAAAAGTTCACCGGAAGAGATATTGAAAAATTTAGCAAGTAAAAACATATTTGGCGGATTGGCACTTTCGAAGTTCAGAGTGGAGTGGAAAGACCTTCTCCTCGTTGCAGTGACTGAGAAGAGGACAAAGGAAGATATGGACAGGTTGGTCGAAGAATTAAAAAGTTTATGAAAAATTTCATCCATCTTTTTACCGTCTGTTTTTTGATCTATAATGAAAGCATAAAAAGTCGTCTTTGCTGGGTTAGGAAAGGGTTAAAATCTGTGTTAACCCCGTTAGATAGTTTAAAATATTTATTGAAAGGTAGAATTAGATCTTATCTAATGGGGTTAATCTGTCCATACGGATTCAGAAATGTTAATCTTTGGATTCTTTTTTTCTTGACTGCATTTTGTACAAACAAATCGGGAGGCTCTATGGAAGAGATAAAACTGCCCAACCCAAATCTAAAAGGCAAGACTTCGGTTGAGGAATGTATCCTGAAACGTCGTTCGAAACGGAGTTATTTTGAAAAAGAGCCGAGTCTGGAACAGATCTCGCAACTCTGCTGGGCAGCACAGGGACTTACAGAGAAGAAAGCGGGTTTCAGGTCAGCACCTTCAGCAGGTGCGCTCTATCCACTGGAATTGTATCTCGTTAAAAATGATGGTCTTTTTCGCTATATTCCTGAGGGGCACAAACTGGTCAAGTTAAAACCAGATGATTTGAGGGATGAACTCTGTAAAGCGGCTCTGTATCAGGAATTCGTAAAAGAAGCGCCTTTGAACTTCATTATCACTGCTGTCTATTCGAGGACCACCAGGAGATATGGTGAGAGGGGGGTAATGTATGTCCACATAGAAGTTGGGCATGTAGCGGAGAATATACACCTTCAGTCGGTAGCATTAGGGCTCGGCTCTGTTCCCATTGGCGCCTTTTACGAAGATGAAGTAAAAAAGGTCCTCTCCTTACCAGAGGAAGAGACACCTTTATACATTATCCCTGTAGGTTATCCGAAAGATTGAAATTATCCTCGATAATACATTAACCGCAGATGGGTCAGGAGTTTATTGGTAGTGAACGGTCTTCAGACCGTTCATCTTAATTAAAAAATGAAACAATTTACCCGAAGAAAACATAGATTAGAACCATCTTGTTATATTGGCTTTGTTAGAATTACAATTACTATATGCATTAAAGGGAGAAAAGAAATTTTTGTTAAAGATGCAGTTTGCAATACAGTTTTAAGATTTTTGCGTGAAGAACTACAAAAGGAAAAAATCATCAATTGGGCATATATATTCATGCCTGACCATATTCATTTAGTTCTGGAAGGTACAGAAAAGGAAAGCAATATATTAAATGCAATAAAAATGTTTAAACAGAAGTCAGGATTTTGGTTAAAACATAATTTTAATGTAATATGGCAAAAAAGCTTTTACGATCATATTCATAGAAAAAATAGTGAATTGAAGAAACACATAAAATATATCTTTGAAAATCCTGTAAGAAAAGGATTAGTAAAAGAATTTAGAGAATATAAATATTTGGGCTCATTGGACTATGAAATTAATGAAATACTATGAAAGCAGGGTCTAAAGACCCTGCTCTACCCTTATATTTGTGATGTTTGATCTTCTCCTCGTGTGTTCTTACCTGATGTCTGATCTTTTTAACTACATTTTCACAGGCAGTATACATATCGTAAGATTTTGCTTGTGCCCTCAAGTCGTATGATTTAGAATGGAGAACGACTTCTGCAGTCGCTCTGCTTCCGGTTTCTTCTAATATTATATGAGCATCTATAATCTGATTTGAAATTTTTTCCAACTTTAATACCTTTTTTTTTAGTCTTGTCTTTAAAGGTTCTGTCAATTCAAAATGACGAGCAGTTATCGTTATTTTCATCATTTACCTCCTTTGAAAACAGAAATTAGGAAATTGGAAATTAAGAAATTTATCCATACAGTTTTACAAATTCCATTTTCTTATTTTCTTTTTAATATCTTCTGAAAGTCTGTTAATCTGTGGTTTCCAGGTGGTTTCATTTTTCAGTATTTTTATCTTAAAAAATTTAAAAAACTTGTCAAGGGTCTTGGCAGGTTATTGTTTTTAATCTAAAATGAAAATTTAAACACGAATGTGATTTGCGGTTCTTTTTTACTTGACAACTTTTTTTATTTTATATTAATTAAAAATATGGATAGATCCTCAGTGAACTCCGTTAGGCAGGCTGGGGATATCTGAAAGCCACGGATTTCACGGATTACTAATCTGTGAAATCAAAGTAGTGTTCAGTGAAATTGTTTGATACTAAAAGGATAATGAAAGCAGGTAATTTGAAACTAATT
>JAUXAN010000005.1 GCA_030619885.1 bacterium | reverse complement strand
TCATCAAGAAAGATTGAGAGAGTGTGCAGAGAAAACGTAACATTTATAGCACTTTCAGGATGGTCAGAACCTGATCATTCAACTATAGCGAAATTTGTATCATCAATGAAAGAAGAAATTATGTCCCTTTTTAGAAATATTTTGCTCGTCTGCAATGAAATGAATTTACTTGAAGGTACAAAGTTTTCAATAGATGGGTGCAAATTGTCCTCAAATGCTTCCAAAGAATGGAGTGGAACAAAAGGAGACTTGAGGAAGAAGAAAGAGAAAGTGGAAAAAACAATCAAGTACCTGATGGAGAAGCATATAAAAACAGATGCTGAGGAAGATTCGATGGAAGCAATCAATGATGATAAGGAGAGTAAGGAGAAACAAATGAAGAAATTGAAAGCGAAGGCAGAAAAGATAGAGAAATGGCTTTCAGAGAATGAAAGCAAACAAGGGAAACGAGGCAAAGAGATAAAAAGTAATATAACAGACAACGAATCGGCAAAAATGAAAACATCACATGGAGTAATACAAGGTTACAATTGTCAGGCATTAGTAGATTCCAAACATCAAATTATTGTGCACTCAGAAGCATTTGGGAACGGCCAGGACAATGAGCATGTAGGACCAATGATAGAAGGTGCAAAAGAAAATGCGAAAGCAATTGGACTGGGAGAGAGCTATTTTGAAGGAAAGACATTTATTGCTGACAGCAATTATCATAGCGAAGATAATTTAAAAAAATGCAGTGATGAAAAACTTGATGCTTATATACCAGATGTAAACTTTCGGAAAAGAGATCCACGGTTTGCTACAGCAGATAGACATAAACCAGATAAGAGGAAAAAATACACGAGAGAAGATTTTCAATATAACAAAGAAAAGGATGTGTACATTTGTCCCAATGGAAAAGAACTGAGACTGGATAACAGGAGAGCCAAAATAAAGAATTATGTGTTAAGAAAATATGTTTCAAGACAGAAAGATTGTACTGGTTGTAAGTTAAGAGAGAAATGTCTTAAGAAAAAGGAGACGAAGAGAAGGTATTTATCGATACCGATAGAAAAACATGAACGGAACTTTTCAAAAGAGATGATTAAGAAGATTGATACAGAAGAAGGGCGACAGATTTATAGCGAGAGGATGAAGATAGTAGAACCTGTTTTTGCAAACATACGGACACAAAAAAGGATGGATTACCTTACATTGCGAGGAAAAGCAAAGGCGAATATTCAATGGTTGCTATATTGTATAGTGCATAATATTGGGAAAATTGCATGTTATGGGATGCAATATGGCTAAAAGATCAGGAAATATATGTGGATGTGGACTTTGCGAGTTCAACAAAACAGAGATTAGAATTAGATGTTGAAAAATGACTATTTAGAAAGAATGGAACTTTTCCAAAATGACTTTTTCGACAGTCTCAACACAGCATATACGCTACGGGCTATCGCCCTTGCCCTTCGGGACATTGCTCCCTTCGGTCGCACGTCGCATATGCTGGGAACGTTAGGCGAAATAAAATCTGGTGGTAAATATAATGGGTAAGGATTCCGAAAATAATACCATGGAAGCCAAATTAGAAGAATATCGGCAATTACGTGCAGAAATAAGACACTATTTGGAGAGACGCCATCAAATTATCAATCTTGCTATAATAATTACATTAGGTGTTATAGGTGTGGGGCTTGCATGGAATAACTATATATTATTTCTTTCATCGGCGTTGTTGATTGCCTTTTTATGGTTTGATGAAATTAGAAGGCTTCAGGCTATTTTTAGAGTAGCAGCCTATATTGAAGTGTTTATCGAAACAGAGATTGCTGGACTTAAATGGGAAACTTTAGGAGGAAAACATAAAATACAAACGTCATTTATCAGTAGAGTAATCTCTAATGCTGAATTTCCTCTTTTATTTTCATTAAATAGTGTTTTAGGATTATTCTTACTAATCAGAGTAAATACGATTATTATGGTTGTGATAGCTTTTGTATTCATGGTTATTTTCTTTTCATTATTGATAAAAAGTTACAATGTTTCGACAAAAGGAAGAAAAAAGGAGGTCGAATTTTGGGAAAAAACGAAAAAAGAAACAAATGGAAAATGAGCAATTTTACGTCGCCTAACGAGACTGTCGAAAAAGTCCTTTATTTTAGAGAATTCAAAAAAATTTAGTTGCTTTCGGGTAGGGGTCGCTTTTGGGGTCAGTCCACCAAATTACAAAACTCGGTGCCTTCCCATACGGATCTGCGACAGGAAATAAAATTGTCTGGTTTCTTGGTTGTCCCTCTATGTATTGCATTTTTCCTCTCCAAACGGATCCTTCGGACTTGACATTCTCATATTTTTATATGATTATAATTATAATAGAATGAATAAAATTTTGCAACAGTTTTCACACAGTCTGACGTTAGGCGACATTTCATATATATGTTTAAAATATTCACAAAGTAAATGTGAGGTAATAAGATGATAGAATATTTAGGTCCCGTGATTTCTTTATATAAACTGATAACAGATAGTTTGAAGTCACTTTATGACAAAGGTAAGGTCAAAAAGAAAAAACATATTCAGAGAAAAATTATCGAAATACAGCTTTCTCTTGAGGATATTATAGATAATGCCCAAGAAATATTATCACTAATTAAGAGAAACGCAGAGAAGAAAAGTTTTAGCAAAGAAGAAATTGACGTATTAAAAAGGCTATTATACTCACAACGTCATAGGTTGCATTTACTATTGGCTCATCTACGCGATGATACATCAGAAGAGATTATGAAACTATTCGCTCCAAATATTCGCAGAAGAATTATTGATTTAGTTCACATAAAAGGTGGAGCAATAGAATATCTAATTTTCGATTTACATAGGTCGGATGAAAAGCGATTTCCCTATATCAATTCAGCAATATATGAATGGAACCATGACCGATTTATTGAAGAAGGTAGCTCCTATGCGGCTCAAATATTACGGCGTACTGAAAAAAGGAAAATCTCAATTTTTGAGCGAATAGAGGAACAGGAAGGAATAGTGACTGGATTAGCTGAATGTTCAAAAGAATTATCTGACTTTATAAGAAGTCAGATAGATATTGAAGATGTGGTATTATGCAGAGGGAGAAAAGGGAGATAGAAACGTCGCCTAACGAGACTGTCGAAAAACTTGATTTTTGAGAAAGGAGATTTTGAAAGTGCTTAAATATCAGGAGATTTTAGAGGTGAAGGAGAACATTTTTGTTGTTTATAGGGGTTTTTCGACAGTCTCAACACAACATATACACTGCGGGCTAACGCCCTTGCCCTTCGGGACATTGCTCACTTCGGTCGCAACGTCGTATATGCTGGAAACGATAGGCAAAATGTCGCTTCGCTCCATTTTGCCTATCGGCTCGGCGGGTATAGTTTGGGCTTCGTTCGGCGAGCCCCGTTAGATGCTGGCTATCTCACGGGGCGAGGCAAACGGAACGAATCCCGACTTGTCGGGACTATCAAACAGGTATGCAGCGAAGTTTCAGCGAGAGCGTAAACACGATTCGCCTCACTTCGCCCAAACCTTCGGCACGTCCGATGGATCCGTATGGACAAGCCTTCCACTCGAACCTTCGGTTCGGCAGAAGTCTTGCTTTCGCCAAGGCGAAACCGAAGGCTTCGCATACCCGCCGAGCCGTTAAGTGAAATCGGGGGCAAAGGGTTTATTGGGGTGTAAGTATAATGGACGGAAAGAAGTTTGACCTCAATATCGAAAAAATATTGGAGGATTGGGAAGTATATCATGCCATTAGAGAAGTAATAGCAAATGCCATAGATGAAGAAATCCTAACTGGTACAAAAAAGATAGAAATCTTTAAGGATAAGAAGAGGCTGTGGCACATTAGGGATTTTGGACGTGGTTTAAGATACGAGCATCTGACCCAAAAAGAGGATGAAGAAAAATTAAAAAATCCTAATGTTATTGGAAAGTTTGGCATCGGATTAAAAGATGCTCTTGCAACATTTGATAGAAAAAGAGTAAAGGTATTTATTAAATCCCGCCATGGAGATATAACACTTGGAAAATCAGAGAAACATGACTTTGAAGATGTAATAACACTGCACGCATATATTCATCCTCCTTCAGACTTCAATTCCATTGGAACCGAATTTATTCTAGAGGGTTGCACTGGTAAGGACATTGAGAAAGCAAAAGATTTATTCTTGAGATTTTCCGGAGAGAAAATTCTCGAACCAACACAATATGGAGAAGTTTTAGAGAAAAAGGAGGAGACAGCCAGAATTTACGTCAACGGTGTTAAAGTTGCAGAAGAAGAGGGATTCATATTTTCTTATAACATAACCTCTCTTACTAAAGCTATTCGTAAAGCATTAAATAGAGAAAGAACCAACGTTGGTCGGAGTGCTTATTCCGAAAGAGTAAAATCCATTCTCCTTTCGTGCAAGAGTAAAATTATTGCAAAAAGCTTGGTTAACGATTTAAAGGGTTATCAGGATGGAACGCTTCATGACGAACTCACGTGGACGGATGTTAGCGTTCATGCATGTAAGTTACTGAACTCTCTCGAAAAAGTTGTTTTCTTTACACCTGAGGAACTCATGTATGCGACGGATATGGTTGATAAAGCGAGGAGCGATGGATATGAGATAGTTACTATACCTGAAAATATAAAGGAGAAGATTAGAGGATTGCGTGATATCTCAGGTAATCTGATTCGAGATATGGATCAGTTCAAGAGAGAATGGAATGAAAGTTTTGAGTTTAAATTTATTGACGAAAAAGACATGACTCCCAAAGAAAAAGAAATTTTCAGAATGACTGATGCAATTATAAGTTTTATAGGCGGAAAGCCTCGAAAAGTGAGAGAGATAAAGATATCAGAAACTATGAGACTGGAATCGCATTCTTTCACAGAAGCATCGGGATTATGGGAGGAATCAACAGGGAGGATAATTATTAAGCGAGGTCAACTTAGAAGTCTTAAAGACTATGCTGGAACTCTTTTACATGAAATAGTTCATGCTAAAAGTGGAGCCTCTGATGTTAGCAGTGAGTTTGAACAACAATTGACTTCGTTGATCGGTATAATAGTTTCAAAAGCTATAGGAGGATAAGAATGAATTTTTATCTTTTGCCCCCGACGGGGGTCGCTTTTGGGGTCAGTCCACCAAATTACAAAACTCGGTGCCTTCCCATACGGATCCCATATCCCTACGGATCCCGACTAGTCGGGACGGGTCTGTGACAGGAAATAAAATTGTCTGGTTTCTTGGTTGTCCCTCTATGTATTGCATTTTTCCTCTCCATACGGATCCTTCGGACTTGACATTCTGATATTTTTATATGATTATAATTATAATAGAATGAATAAAATTTTGCAAGAGTTTTCACACAGTCTGACGTTATACGCCATATAGTGCGATAATTTAAGGAGGGAAAAAAGATGAGTAATTTTATTCACGGAGACAATTTAGAACACAAAATTAGAGTTGAAAAGCAATCCCAAAATAAGAAGTTACTGGATGAAATTAAGACAAAGTATCGTAAATGGAAAGAAGATAATCTGATGATTACTGGAACAACCAGAAAGGATATAAAAAAGAAAGTAAAACTTCTAAACAACTACAAAACATTTATAGACCAACAAAAGTTCAAGAAGGAATCTGGGAGAAAGTATGGTTTTACTTCACAATCACAATTACATTCTTCCGTTACAGAAGAATTTATGTATTACTTGTTCAAAGACATTGGCAAATTGACCAATAAACATATATATTGGGGACGGACTCAGGCATATACTAATTTATTTTTTGCTCCGCCAAATATTGATGCATTTGAGGATAGTTCAAATATTGTTATAAATGTTAAAAACCAGGATTTTTCTATTTCTAAAGAGGTAATTCTAAAATCAAGGGTTTCAAATAACGAAATTTGGCAGGAACGCAAAATCTATGTCCCAATAGTTTCTATTGAATGTAAGACCTACCTTGATAAAACAATGTATGAAGGTTCAGCTTCAACGGCAGAGAAGATTAAAAAAGGTAATCCATATTGTATCTTTTTGATAGTTACAGAAACCTATGAAGTCAGCTTAGATGTTGATCCAAAATATTCTTCCATAGACCAAATATATGTCTTGAAAAGAGAAAGAAGGAAAAACCCGATATACGAAGATGTTGTATATGACTTATTTAAATTTGTTGAGTCACATATAAATTCTGACTGGTATAATGTTAAAGAAAGAATAAAAAGAGGTAAGATGATATGAAAGAGAGCCATCAAAAAATGAAGAATATATATCCTGATGCTAAACTTTTGAATCGAGAAAAAAAAGTTATTGACCGAGAAAAGAAAGAAAAAATTCGTGGGGGAACAAAGCATTTAAAAGAGACAAAGGGTATTCCCCAAATAGATATATCGAATTTAGTAAATATAATTATTTGTGGGGATAGTGAAATTGTTTTAAAGGATTTCCCATGTAATTCTATTGATATTATTATAACCTCACCACCGTATAATTTTGGATTGGAATATAAAGATGACAAGAATAAGGACGCTGTATATTGGCAAGATTACTTTGACAAATTAAATCGAATATGGAAAGAGTGCTATCGTGTTCTAAAACCTGCTGGAAGGTTATGCGTTAATATTCAGCCTTTGTTTTCAGATTACATGCCTACACATCATATTATTTCAAGACAATTATTAGAATTAGGATTACTTTGGAAAGCTGAAATTCTTTGGGAAAAGCATAATTATAATTGTAAATATACTGCTTGGGGAAGTTGGAAAAGTCCAAGTATGCCTTATTTGAAATATACCTGGGAATTTATTGAGGTATTTTGTAAAGAATCACACAAAAAGGTAGGTGATTCTAATAAGATAGATATTATAGGGGATGAATTTAAAAAGTGGGTTTACGCAAAGTGGGATATTGCACCAGAAAGAAACATGAAAAAATATAACCATCCTGCGATGTTTCCAGAAGAACTAGTGATAAGATTATTAAAGCTGTTTAGTTATCAAGATGATATTGTTCTGGATCCATTCAACGGCGTGGGAACTACTACATTAGTAGCATATAAGTTAAAAAGAAGATATATTGGCATAGATATTTCAGAGGAATATTGTAAAACCGCAGAAAACAGATTGAAAGATGAACAAAGACAAGGAAGATTATTTTAAAAGTTATTGCACCATACGGCGTATAACACAGCATAAAAGGTTCGCCCTATGGGCTCACCCAAATTTTTGCTTCGCAAAAACTTCTTTTATGCTGGGAACGTTATCTGCCATAGCCTTGTTAAAAAGCAGGAGGATATTTAGATGAACAGAGGATCTGTATGGAGAAAATGGGATTTGCATGTCCATACACCAGCATCTTTCCATCATCAGTTTAGGTTCCTCAATGAAGAAGAAAAGGAGAAATACAAAGGCAATATTTGGGAGAAATATATTAGCGAACTTGAGGAAGTATCAGATATCTCTGTAATAGGTATAACCGATTACTTCACCATCGATGGCTATAAAAAAGTGTTAGAGTATAGGAAGGAAGGTAGGCTTCAAAATTTTGACTTGATTTTACCAAATATCGAGTTCAGGCTTGATAAGCTTATTGGAGGGAAAAAGCTAAATTATCACGTAATTTTCAGTGACCAAATAGCCCTCGACAAAATTGAGATAGAATTTCTTGAAGAGCTTCACATACAGGCACCCAATGCAGAACCAAGAAAACTCACAAGAGGAAATATTGAAGAGATAGGAAAGACTTTGAAACAACAACACGAAAAATTTAGTGGAAAATCTGATTATATTGTGGGTTGTGAGAACATTACTGTTTCCTTAGGTGAAATAACGAAAGTTTTAAAGGAAAAAGATTCTATTTTTGGCAGTAAATATCTGCTGGTGCTTGTAGAAGAAGGGTGGGATTCTATTAGTTGGAATGGTCAAGGACACCTTACACGAAAGGAAATTCTTGTGAAATCACACGCGATCTTTTCTTCTAATCTAAATACAAGAGATTTTGGCCTCGGAAAAAAACATTCAAGTCCTGAAGATTTTATGAATGAGTTTGATTCTCTAAAACCCTGTATTCATGGTTCAGACGCTCACTCTTTTGAAAAACTTTGTAAACCTGATGAAGATAGATTTTGCTGGATAAAAGCAGATCCTACTTTTGAAGGGTTAAAGCAAATCGTTTACGAACCCGAAGAAAGGGTTAGAGTTCAGCTCAAAAATCCAGAATACCGAAAAAATATCTATACATTAAGCTCTATAAAAATCCAAAATTCCCGGATAAGTGATGAACTATCAATTGAGGAACAGGAGATACTATTAAATAGAAACTTAATTGCAGTTGCAGGCGGGAAAGGAAGTGGGAAGACAGCATTATTAGACCTGATAGCGAATTGTTTTGAAGATAGGTGTAAAAGAGCAGGGAAAGATAGAAATTCCTTTGTTCAAAGAATTGAAGACCAGAAACATGATTTAGAAGTTAAAATAGAATTCATCGGAGAAGATATAGGAGAATTTTCAAAAGAACTTACAGAAGAAGAATTCTTTCAGGATACAATGATTACATATCTTCCACAAGGCAAGATAGAAGAATACAGTGGAGATAGACAAAAACTGGATAATAAGATACAAGAAATCATTTTCAGCAATAAAGAGGTAATAGATGGAGGATATAAACAAAAATTTGACGAGATAAGAGACGAAATTTATAAAATTACCAAACGAATTGATGAAATTAACAGGGAAATATATGAACTCGAAGAAGACACAAAAAAGCAAGTTGTGGACGAAATTACAGGTAAAAAAGGAATCAAAGAAGGAGAGTTAAAAAACAAAGAAGATGAACTTAGAAAACTTACAGAAAGTATGGAAGAAGGTATTAAAGAAAGCATTGAGAAACTAAAAGGAGAAGAGACTGAACTACGAATAAACCATTCCAAACTCGAAGGTATTAAAACTAAGTTGGAACAATTTAAAGGTGATTTGGAGAGGTTTTTGGATGATTCTAACTACACTATAAATGACTTGAATCGTGAGTTGTCTGAGTTAATGATTGATCTGACAATTCCACAATTAGATTTCAAACCTCAACTCGATGCAATCAAAAAAGGTCTTGAACTTATCCCCCAAGGAATTGAGGATGTTACAAAACAAATTGAAAAGAAAAAAGAACAGCTAAGTCAACTTTCTGGAGTTGAAAAAACACATGCTGAACTCCTTAAAGAAATAGAGAGTATAAGAACCGATATTGGATCTTTGGAAAAACAATTAGAACAATTGGAAAACAAAAAAGAGAAAATAAAGTCGCTTGAAAGTGAGAGAATGGAAAAATACAAAACTCTCTTAAGCAAATATTGGGAGTGGAAAGAATATTATAAAAAGGTTATTGAGGTGTTTTCAATAGGTAAAAGTGAAATAATGAGTGGAATTGATTTCAAATCAAGCATCTACTTTGACAAGGACAGATTTGTAGAATTTGGATCAGATATTTTGGATCAGAGGAAAATCAATATAGACGAAGTAGAAAAATGTGCTGAATTGCTGGATATTGCAATTACTGAGAATACTTTAGAGAAATTGGTGGAGTCTCTTAAGGAGTTTATCCAAAAAATATTTGAGAATAAGAAATTCTTAAAGAGAACAAGAACGAGTTACGATTTTTATAAATGGACTTTTGGGAATTATTTTTCATTGAGCACAGAAATCCTTTTCAAAGGAATATCAATGGACAAACTATCAATGGGACAGAAAGGAACGGTTTTGTTAAAGCTATTCTTGGCAGAGGGAGATTATCCGTTGATTGTAGATCAACCAGAAGAGAGTTTAGATAACAAATTTATTTATGGTGAACTTGTCGGAGCTTTTAGAGAGGCTAAAAAGAAAAGGCAAATTCTAATCGCCACAAATAATGCAAATCTTGTTGTCAATACCGATGCAGAACAGATAATTGTTGCAGAATTTGAGAATAACAAGATTTCTTACAAGTTAGGGGCATTAGAAGATTTGAAGATACGTGAAGATATCATGCCAATATTAGAGGGTGGTAAAGAGGCATTTAAAAAAAGGGAGGAGAAATATGGGATTTAAGGCTACGGGCTACGGCAGATAACGAGACTGTCGAAAAAGTCCTTTATTTTAGAGAATTCAAAAAAAATTTAGTTGCTTTCGGGTAGAAAAATAGTATAATTTTTATATGACATTTCTTTCAGGGAGGTGGATTTTATGCCCAGGTATAAACCTGTATCCTATGAACAGAATATAGGTCGCTTTTGGGGTCAGTCCACCAAATTACAAAACTCGGTGCCTTCCCATACGGATCCCATATCCCTACGGATCCCGACTAGTCGGGACGGGTCTGTGACAGGAAATAAAATTGTCTGGTTTCTTGGTTGTCCCTCCATGTATTGCATTCTTCCTCTCCATACGGATCCTTCGGACTTGACATTCTGATATTTTTATATGATTATAATTATAATAGAATGAATAAATTTGTGCAAGAGTTTTCACACAGTCTGACGTTATCGGACATCGGATTGAAAGAAGGGGGCGATGGAAGCGCCTGAATACGTCTTAGTCATAGTGAATCTAGTAACTGGTCTTGCGTGTGCCGTTCCCATCGCAAGCCGTCTTCGGCGAATCAACGATGCTGCAAGAGGAATCTTCCCTTGCCTTGGGGTCGTAATTGGCATCTATTTTCTCGAGTGTGTTTTTCTCGTCATGGGGATGGGGATTCCGGTGTTTAGTGTTGGACTTGCCTTTGTGTGGGGTATTGCTCTCGGTTTCTGGCTCAGGCGTCGCACGTCAGCGCGCCCTGCCGTGAAACTGTCGTTTCTTCTGGCCCTGTACTCAAGCCTGCCCGCTTTTTCCTTCATCATCATCCCCGTATTGTTCTGGTTTGGCGGCCATCACGTCTTGAGCGCTGCGCAAGGGGGTCAGCTAGGTATCCCTCGCTTCTTTCCCTTCCCGCTAAACACGATTCTTGGTTTCTACGGGGCCTGCGCGATCGGCGCGCTCGTCTTCAAGACTGTAATCACGACCGGGGTGGTTAGTTTGTTGATGCACCTTGTAGAGAAGCCTGGAGCCGGCTAACCCGAATGCTTTTGGGGTCAGTCCACCAAATTACAAAACTCGGTGTCTTCCCATACGGATCCCATATCCCTACGAATCCCGACTAGTCGGGACGGGTCTGCGACAGGAAATAAAATTTAGAGTGAAGAAAACAGTTTATAAGGTAGGAACAGAGACGAAAAAATGGGGACGGTCTCTATTTTAGTCCAAAACGATACAGGCAATTGCGAAGAGTTTTCAATAAATTTCTTGCAAATTCAGTGTTTTTTTTGGCTTGATCGCATAGAAAAGTATACATTAAACCACAGAGGTCACAGAGACATCAGAGAGCACATAGAGAGATTTAATCTCTGTGTCCTCCCATCCCCACCCAGAATTGTATGAGTGGAAGGGGTGTCCTTTTTTCTCTGTGTTCTCTGTGGTCAGTTTTTCTTGACGGATAGGAATTTAGTAGGTGGGTTCGTGTAATTAGCGGAATTCGTGGTTATTTTTATCTTGACAATCTGTAACATAAATGATAAAATGATAAATATGTCCACAGGATACTGGGCAAAATGGGTTCTTGCCCTTATTTTCTTTCCCCTAATTGCAAATGGAAAAGAAATTCTCCCTCCATCAAATGTAAAGGCTTTTGATACTCCTAATGATGCAGGAGGTGCAATAACGATTAATTGGGAGTTATCACCTGATGACAGTATAATTTCTGGTTATGAAATCTGGAGGTCAGAATCTCCAGATACAGGTTACACGATGATTGGATATATGGGGCAAGGGATTGTTCGGCACAAGGACGATAAGAACGTTGAAGATGGAATAAAATACTATTATAAAGTAAGAGCAAGAACAAGAGCATACGAGTATTCACCATTTGCGTTTGCTTTTTCTACAGCTGTATCGAGCTATCAATGGTATAACACCAGTAAGACAAACGTATTAGTTGCTTTGTTCACATTTACTTCTCTTCTTATTCTATTTGTATTACGTGCAAAAACGAGAGGCAAACAATTATTTCTACGTAAAATAGCAGGTTTGGATGCTTTGGATGAAGCAATTGGTCGTGCTACAGAGATGGGCAAACCCCTCCTTTATGTCCCTGGCATAGGCTATATAGAAGAAGTAGGAACAATCGCTGCTATGAACATACTCAATCGGGTAGCAAGAAAGGTAGCAGAGTACGGAACACCACTAATTGTACCAAATCGCGATCCTATTGTATTGATGGTAGCACGCCAGGTTGTCAAAGAAGGTTATACAGCAGCAGGTAGACCGGATGTTTACGACGATAGCAACGTATTCTTTGTAACAACTAGTCAGTTTGGTTATGCTGCAGCAGTAGATGGTATAATGCTGAGGCAGAAGCCAGCTACAAATCTATTCATGGGCTGTTTTTATGCAGAATCACTTCTTCTTGCTGAGACAGGGAATGCTACAGGTGCGATACAGATCGCTGGTACAGATAAAGTGCATCAACTGCCATTTTTTGTAACTGCATGCGACTATACACTTCTAGGTGAGGAACTCTATGCAGCATCTGCTTATCTATCACGAGAACCAACTTTACTAGGAGCTATTAAGGCACAAGATTATTCTAAGATTATCTTACTCATATTCATTATTGTAGGTGTCGTATTAAGTATTTTAGGTATTTCTTTCATTGCAAAGTTATTTAATGTGTAATTAAACTATGCGCTTTCGTATACCACTTGCCATTACATTTATTGCCGGGATGGGCCTAATTGTACAGTTCTTTGTTCCGCACCCTGTATCAAGCAGAATTTATCAAGAGGCACTAATATGGTATGAAATTATCTATATATTTATGCTAGTGCTTGCAGTACGCTCTTTATGTGTATCTCATATACGCAAGATTAAAAGGAAGCAAATAGGGTGGAGCTACAGTATTATTACTTTAGGTAGTCTATTTACAGTAGCCTGCATTGGTATATTTGGTGGAGTGGGAACGGGCACAACCCTAACACAAATATACAACTATGTTCAGACTCCATTGGAATCGACACTGTTCGCATTACTTGCCTTCTTTATGGCTTCTGCTGCATATCGTGCATTTAAGGCACGTACAAAAGAGGCTGCACTCCTTCTCGTTGTTGCTTTAGTTGTTATGTTTGGAAGAGTACCGGTAGGTGAGAGACTTGTACATAGGATGCCAGACATCGTTGAGTGGATACTCATGGTGCCTAATATGGCAGCACAGCGCGGAATTCTTATTGGGGTAGGGCTTGGCATGATAGCTACTTCTTTAAAAATAATATTGGGCATTGAGAGACAGTACTTAGGTGGAAAGTAGCAATGAATGTATTAGAAAAATTGGCGAGTATAGATAGAAGGTATATTTTTCTTTTAGTGGGTCTGTGTGTACTTATTCCTCTTTTGTTGCCATTTGGCCTTCCTACTTATACAACTAAGCATGCACAGAATCTATTCAATGAGATTGATTCCATTCCACCCGATGGTCCAGCCCTTCTCCTTGCTATTGATTTCGCACCATCAACAGCACCTGAGCTTATGCCTATGGCAAGAGCCATACTCAGGCATTGCTTTGCAAAAAATATAAGAGTCCTTGTTCTTGCACTTTATGCACAATATACGGGTATGGCTGAGATGGCTTTAGCAAGTGTAATAGACGAGTACGATGTAAAAAACGGCGAGGATTATGTCTACTTGATGTTTGTACCGGGCTATTATGCAGTAATGCTTTCGATAGGTGAAGATATACATCGTACATTCCCTGAAGATTTCTACGGTAACCCAATCGACAGCCTCCCAATGATGAGAGATATACACAACTATGACGATATAGCACTTGTAGCTACTGTTTCAAGCACTGTTTCTCCCAGAGATTGGGCAGTTTATGTGGGCACCTCTTATCATCAAAAGATAGGAGTTGGCTGTACAGCAGTGTCAGCTGCAGAGTTTTACGCATTTCTACAATCTGGTCAATTTGTTGGTATGTTAGGAGGACTTAAAGGGGCAGCTGAATATGAGGATTTGATTGAAAAGCATGGATACACAAAAAAAGGCATTAGAAAGGTGGCTTCAATAGGTATGGATGCACAATCAGCGGTTCATTTAATGATGATTGCACTTGTAATATTTGGCAACATTGCATTCTTTATCTTAAGGAGGAAAAAGTAGATGTCTACTAATCTATGGGTATGGGCTGCAGCATTTCTTACTCTATGTGTTTTAACTTTTCTCTATAAAGATAACCCTTTCTTTAAATTTGCTGAGCACCTCTTAGTTGGAGTATCGCTAGGGTATATAATTAGTATTTACTATCATAATTCATTTATACCAATGGTATGGGAACCCCTTCTAAATAAAGAATTCATAATAATAATACCTACTCTACTTGGACTTCTCTCTTTTTCTGTAATGGTGCCTAAGTACTCTTGGTTTGTTAGATATCCTATCGCATTTACTATAGGAGTATGGTCTGGCATATCTATACCACGCAACTTTCAAGGACTTATATTTGAGCAAGTTCAAGGAACGCTAATTACCACATTGACTGTGAGTGGCATTATTATGGTAATAGGAGTAATTACAACTGTTGTTTATTTCTACTTCTCTGCAGAGCATAAGGGAGCAATTGGAGGTGTGGCGCGTATCGGTATCTGGTTCATAATGCTTGCGTTTGGTGCAGGATTTGGATACACGGTTATGGCAAGGGTATCATTGCTTATTGGAAGAATGCAATTCTTGCTACATGATTGGTTGAGAATAATAAGATAAATAATTGTCAAATATGAAACTAATTATCAAAGTTAAGGAGATAAAAGGACATTGTCCCGTATATAAGGATGGTGATGAATTTGTGATCGAGGATGGCTACAAGCTCAAATCCAATATTACCTTATGCATGCATTCACTTGCATCAATCCTTCCTTATCATAGTGTCCTTGCAAGAGGAATTGCACCAAAAGATTTGGGTCTCTCAAAAGATAACAACAAAGCTTATGTAGAATGCTTAGATCCTTACGAATACACTGGTGGCGGAACAGTAATTTTTGAAATCATAAAAGAAGGTTAAAGATTTTAAATTACTTATCCACAAACTACGGGAGCCTGTCGAAAAACTACCTAAATATAAATTTATAGTTGCATTTTTTTACTGAAAATGTTATACCAAACCACCTGGGGTCAGGTTTTCTGTTTTTTAGTTGACAATTTTATAGTGTTGATATATTAAGGATAGTGACCCTAACCCCTTTTATCAATCCGCCTCTCCCCTATTGGTTTTTTATGATCTGTAGTTTTGGTGAATTGGTAAGGTATTGTTAGAACTGGAAAGAAAAGGTGAATTTGGCGACGAAGATATGGTCAACAGTTTCGTCAGTGAAGTTGTGCGGCTGGTTATAAACGAGGTAAAGAATGGTTCCTTGTGCAAACTCGTAGCCAAAGAGGAAGTTGGCGTTTAAATTCATGATGTCTTCCATGGCATATGTTTGTTCTGTTTCAGTGCCGGTTTCTGAATCTGCCTGGAGAAAGATACGGAAAAATGCTTTATCAGTTATTTTATATGAAATACGTGTGTTCGTGAGCCACTCCCATTTCGTTTCACCCAATCGTAAAGCTCGTAAAGTTTGAAAGGCTGAGATCCGCTGGATTGGAAGGAATAGGAAACTAATATGAAACATCCTAAATGATGAGTCGTATAAACTGCCAATAAAATAGGAAGAAGCAATACCAGTCGCACCACCAACATTACTCTCTATATGGAATCCTATAAGTCTGTTGACAAATTCATCATCACCGTAGCGTTCATAATTCCTTACACCCTTAATGCCAATACGCCATTTGTTTCTCATGACAAAATTTGAAAAGAATTCAGTATTTGCAACCGCCAGTTTATCTCCGATTTCCTGGGCAAAATCAAAATTTGCACCAACTTCGAGCCACTTAGATATGCCTTTGTCACGTAATAACTTATGCCAGTATTCGCCAGAAATACCCTGTCTGTTGATATCATAAACACTGATGAAACCCTGCTTGACCCAGAAATCAGGACCGATGCGTCCTGCAATAAGTTCCCCACCATAGGTACCTGTTTCACCTTCGATGCCGATATGACCTGCCCATTGGTCACCGGAAACACCTGTATTTCGAGTTGAGCAGAATTGAGAGGTGAGGAGAAAGGGACCATATACTGGATGATTGATATCGATACTTACAGCCTGACTGAAGGTGTCGGAGCGCTGTTTATGCGTTACCAGAGCGCCGAGAGTAGTAGTGGTAAAAAGCTCTTGCTTAAGTCGAAAAACGGAGAAATTCTCCTCATTATCTTCGGTCTGAACATCGAGAGCCAGCAGTTCGGTAGATTTAATTTTACCATAGAGTTTACCGCCTGCGAGAATTTCATTTATACGGCGAGTATAGAAAAGTTGGATTGGAGTTCTCAGAATACTGCTGCCTTCGAGGAAGAAGGGGCGCTTTTCAGGAAAATAGAGTTCTTCACCCTCCTCATAGGAGAGATTGAATCCGTAAGGATCGGCTTCTATTTGGGCAAAGTCAGGCCAGAGGGTTGCATTAAAAATAAGATCTGATGTGACATCATATTCGAAGTCGATGCCTGCTCTGGGTGTTAATGAGTCCTGTTCGTAACGATCGGCAGCGTAAGGCAATAGTTCGAATCTCTTAACTTTAGGTTTTATAGATAAGCCAATAAGGGTACCGTATTTGGAGACCTTGCACCATAGTTCTATTGGGGAGAAGCTGGTATTTTCCCAGTGCGGCCGCTCAATGCGCCAGAAATTGATGCCCCAGACAAGACTATCAGCACGAGGAAAATTGAGCTCAGAGAACGGAATTGCTATTTCCATTTCCCAACCATCTTCCACGCGTTTGGCCTTCGTTTCCCAGTAGGCGTCCCAGGTTTCATCGACATTACGACCATCATCAATGATTCGACCATCAAGCTTTGCTCCGAGGAGGTTGGACATAAAATAGTAAGCATTGCGCCGGTCGCAGTAGGTATCAAGCATGAGTTCGAAAGAGTCATCCATATAGACACCACCATCTCGCTGAGTGACTGTCGCCTGGATTGCATCGGGTTTATCTTCTGACATATGGATACCGAAATAAATCTTCTCATCATCGTAGCAGAGATAAACAACTGTCGGTTGCGTTACAGGAGCACCTGGATTGGGATCGACCATATAGAAGTCAGTTACAGAATTGCAGTGCTGCCAGCAAGCATCGTCAAGTTTTCCATCAATAGTGGGTGGTGCGGTGACACGAACTGCACGGACGACAGGACTCTGAAGTTGTGCCAATGCAATGGAAGGTATGATTATGAACCATATGAGTTTAAACATAGGGCTTTTATACCACAAGATTTGTAAAAGTCAAGGGGTTTGTTGTAGTATGCTGGCAATTGTGAAGAGTTTTCAATAAATTTTTTTGCAAATTTAGTGTTTTTTTTGGCTTGACAAGTTTTAATAATTGACTTAAATGTATTGAAACGAAATCAATTGCTCCAATTTTTGGAGGAAATAGAAATGTCCATAGACCAAAGATTAAATACAGAAAAGATAACACCCGAGTTAATAAACTATATAGTTGAAAAAATTGTTCGAGAAATTCAACCAGAAAAAATCATCCTGTTTGGCTCGTATGCCAGAGGTGATTTTAACCAAGATAGTGATCTAGACCTGTTTATAATCAAAGATGGTAAAGAATCCAGCAAAGTGATAAGGCGAAAGGTAGATGCATTATTACGGGGACGAAAGTTCGCGGTAGATTTGTTGGTACGAAAACCGGAGGAAGTGGCGTGGAATTTCAGAGCCAAAAACCCGTTTTATCTATACCATATCTTTAAGGATGGGAAAATACTTTGAAAAAGAATGAAGAAGAAATCAAATTGGTCAAAGGTTGGTTAAGATTTGCCCGGGAAAACCTCAGCCAAAGAAGGCTATTGAGGCAGTAGATAAAATTGAAAGATTTGTGTTGGAGAAAATAGACCTTCCGTTTGAGAATGAAGAAAACAGTTTAGAAGGTAAGGGACGGAACAAATAAATGGGCACTGTCCCTATTTTAGGAGGTACTATGTTTAAAAAACCAATTTTTTGGATCGTATTTACCTTAATATTTATTGGAAGCGTGATTTTCACTTTCAAGTATTTTTCAAGCGCATATCCTATAGTAACCCTTGATCTTAAAATGGATCGACAGACGGCTCTTCAATCTGCGCAGGATTTAGCAAACAAACACGATTGGGAACCAGAAGATTTTAAACAGGCTGCGTCATTTAAACTTGATCGAATGGTGCAAAATTTTGTAGAACTTGAGTCAGGTGGAACTGAAGCTTTTGCTAAAATGTTGGAAGAAGGACTGTATTCTCCTTATACCTGGCGTGTTCGCCATTTCAATGAGGGTGAAACAAACGAGACACTTATTCGCTTCACCCCCAGCGGTCAACCTTACGGCTTTGTTGAAAAGCTCCCTGAAGATGAACCAGGTGCAAGTCTAACTGCTGATTCTGCACAGGTAATTGCTGAAACAACTACTGAAGAAAAATGGAAGATTGATTTGACTGCTTACGAGTTGGTTGAACAATCACAGGAAGTCCGTCCAGGTGGGCGAACAGATCACACATTTGTTTACGAGCGACTTGATGTGCAAATCGGTGAAGGACGCTACCGCCTTTCTTTAGTTGTAGGAGGTGATAAACTCACAGAACTTGTTCATTTTATAAAAATACCGGAAGCATTTTTACGTCGCTATGAAGAGATGCGCTCTGCCAATAATACGATTGCTAATACTGCCATAATCGCAGGGGTCGTTTTGTATATTATTGGAGGATGCATCGTTGGATTGTTCTTTCTACTTCGCCAGCATTGGGTTATCTGGCGTAAGCCGCTTTTCTGGGGACTTTTCGTCGCCTTTATTCAAGTTCTGGCAAGTATCAACCACTGGCCATTAGCCTGGATGGATTATGACACTGCGCTATCTGCTCAGGGGTTTCTGTTACAACAAATTATGCAATTGCTTCTAATCTTTGTGGGCTTTGGCCTCTTGCTTACTGTTTCATTTATGGCGGCAGAGAGTCTTACCCGTAAGGCCTTTCCGCATCATGTTCAAATGTGGCGTTTGTGGTCATCTGATGTGGCAAGCTCCCCGGCTATTCTTGGAAGAACCATTAGTGGCTATCTGGCAGTAAGTCTCTTTTTTGCCTTTGATATCGCACTGTATTTTTTTGCAACTAAGGTGTTAGGATGGTGGACTCCCTCAGAGGCGCTATTTGAACCTGATGTACTGGCGACATATTTCCCCTGGCTCACCTCGATAGCAATTTCCCTTCGAGCCGGGTTTATGGAAGAGTGTCTGTTCCGTGCCATTCCCATTGCAGGAGCTGCTCTTCTCGGTCAAAGGTTTGGTCACCGCCGAACCTGGATCATTTCTGCTTTCATTATTCAGGCCCTAATCTTCGGCGCAGGTCATGCAAATTATCCACAACAACCAGCCTATGCCCGTGTGGTGGAGTTGATTATTCCATCATTGGCTTTTGGACTAATCTACCTTTATTTTGGTCTTTTACCAGCAATTGTTTTACATTTTGCAGTTGATGTGGTCTGGATTGCGCTGCCCTTATTCGTCTCTTCTGCTCCGGGTATCTGGGTTAACCAGGCACTGGTCATTATCCTGACACTTGTTCCTCTTTGGGTAATAGTCTGGGCAAGGCTTCGTACCAAACAATGGCGTGAGGTAAAAGAAGAACACTACAACCGTTCCTGGTACCCCCCTGAAAAAGCAGAAGTAGAGCCTGAACCGAAAGAAATCAAAGTTGCAGAAATTCCTGCATTCAGTTCAAGAACAAGTCGTTTGCTGCTTGTTGGAGGAATATTGGGCTTGGTCATCTGGTTCTTTGCTACGAATTTCCAGAATTATGCACTTTCCCTGACCATAGGACGCAACGATGTTAAAAAGCTTGCGCGAAATACACTGACTGAACATGGTATTGAACTGTCAGATTCCTGGAAACTTCTTAGTTGTGTCGAGACTCCTTTAGAACAAGATGATCGCTTTATCTGGCAAACAGGTGGTAGAGAAAAATATAAGGTTTTAATTGGCAGTTATTTATTATCCCCTCACTGGAAAATTCGTTTTGTACAGTTTGAAGGTGATGTAGCTGAACGTGCCGAAGAGTATCAGGTTTTTATTGCAAAAGAAGGTGAAGTTTTAAGATTTCGACATAAATTGCCTGAGGCAAGAGCCGGCGCCAGCTTAGCAGAAGATGAAGCACGTGAGATAGCACATTCGGTTCTTTCAGAAAAGTATCAACTTGACCCTTCAAAGATGAAAGAAGTTTCGGCTGAGCCTTCAAAGCTTCCTGAACGTAAAGATTGGCTTTTCACATTTGCAGACACATTGAATTATCCATTGAAAGAAGGCGAAGCCCGTATTGCAGTGCAAATTTCTGGCGATAAAGTGGTGGATTCCTATCGTTACATTCATGTTCCAGAGGAATGGGCTCGACAAGAGCGCAATCAAAGGAATCTGATCAGAGTATTTCAAGTCTTCAGTGGCACAATAATGTTCCTAATATTTCTGGCTGGAGTTATAGGAGCTATTATTAGTTGGAGTCGTAAAAAGTTTTCTGTTTCGGTCTTTCTTAGCTTCTTTGCATTATTGTTCGGTCTGGGAATCATAAACTTAATTAATAAATGGCCTTCTACAATAGCTAAATTTTCCACTACTGAACCTCTGTTGAATCAAATTTTTGCAGCTATCGCTTTTCCTATTGTGGGGATACTATTTATCTCCGCCGGTCCGGCGCTCGTTTTAGGGTTCATTCAGACTTGGAAGACTCTACGGTCTCATATGAACTCTATCTGGTTGGGTTTTTCTTTGGGAGCTTTGATTGCTGGCCTATCAGCATGTATTTCCGCGCTGTTTGAGCCATCACTGGAACCTTTTTGGGCCAAATATAGCGCCTTGAGTAGCTTTATACCTATATTAGGCGTCGGGTTTAATCCTCTTACGGGTTACATCATAGGAACGACATTGTTTTTACTTATTTTTACAGCGATAGCTCGTTTCTCAAAAGGTTGGACCCAAAGGAAAATTCTTTTCTCTATATTGCTTATTTTATTGATATTTATCATTACTGGAGCCTCCGTAAACAGCTTACGTTTCTGGTTATTCTCGGGTCTGCTTACAGGCATTATTTATCTCTTGGCTTACCTGTTCGTGTTTCGTTTTCAGTTGGCACTCGTTCCTCTGGCGTTGGGGTCTGTTGCTGTCCTCGGTGAGCTGAAGCAAGGCATATTGAATGCCCATCCTTCAGCTATTCCCGGTGCTATTTTAGCAATTATCTTGATAGTCCTAATTTCTATTTATTGGCATAATAAATTGCTCAAGTAGTGAGTTAACAAAATCTATGACATAACGGAGAAGCTCATAATGTGGAATTTTATTTGGAAGTATTTTTAATAAATTTTTTGCAAATTCAGTGTTTTTTTACTTGACAATTTATAATAATACATTCTATTTTATATAAAGAGCTCTTCAAGACTTGACAGCATGTATCAAAAAGGGGGTGGTATCGGAGAATTAAGACATTTATAGGAAGGTATATATGAACCTGGTTCGTATATAAACACATTATTTGCGGGTTGCGGGCTTGTTTAATAAAATTAATCTAAATTCTGAGAATTTAGAAACAAAAGGAGGATAAAATGGCTAAAGTTATTTTGATTATCGCAGCCATCGTGGAATTTGTATTCCGCGGGCTCCCTGCTTTTTTTGGCAGCAAAGCGATTTCAAACCTTTTTGGACTTGAGTACATTGAGGAGGCTTTGGTTTATATTCACCCCTTTGGTGCGCTTATGCTGGTCTTTGGGGTGATGTTTTTCATTGCATCTAAAGATCCCGTGAAGTACAAATTCGTCATAAACATGGGGATCCTTCGATATGCCTTGGCGCTCGTTTCATACTTTATCACGCTTGCTATGTTAGGTTCGCTTGCTACTTTTTGGTGGATTCACATGATCGCAGATCTGGTTTTGTTAATTCTTTTTATAGTTTCTCGGCCCAAGGCTGCGTAAGCATAACTGTCGCATCACACTCGGACAAGCCCGCAACTGGCAGATAACATGCTGATTGAGTCACAACAATGGAATCAAACTTTTCCATACGGATCCGTAGGGATAAAATGTACTTTTTAAATTCGAGGAGGGTGCTTGGCAATATGAAAGTCCTATGTCAAGACTTGACACTGGAGCCCTCTTGAAGTTCTTGAAGCAAAAAGACTTATTTCCTTTTTGTAAGAAAATCCTTTAATTTATTTACCCCTTTAACAATGAGAAGGCTTCGGCTCTGGTGGGCTGTTTTCTCATTACCCCTCTCATAGCGGATGTTATTGTTAAAGAACCAGGCTTTTTTACGCCTCTCATCGTCAGGCATAGATGTTCTGCCTCAATTACGACTAAAACACCCATTGGTTTCAAAATGCGCACAAATAAATCGGCAATCTCGGTGGTCAGTCTCTCCTGCAATTGTGGTCGTTTTGCCATCATATCTATTGCCCTTACCAATCCTGAAAAACCCGGAATTTTGTTATCTTTTGGGATGTATGCTATGTGTGCCTTTCCGAAAAACGGTAGTAGATGATGCTCACACATAGAATAGAATGGAATATTTTTAATCAATATCATCTCATCCTCATTCTTTGTGTGATACAGTTTTATCTCCGTTTCCACATCCTTACCTACACCGGAGAAGATTTCTTCTAACATATTTGCAATCCTCTGTGGTGTATCTTTCAACCCTTCCCGTGTGGGGTCCTCTCCAATTGCAGATAGGAAATCAACTACCGCTTTTTTTATCTTTTTTTTGTCCATCCGCCACTCCTTTAATAATTTCATCTACTTCATCTCCATCTAACAATTCCTTCTCTAAAAGTGCATTTGCAATGGCATGGAGTTTAGGGAGATTTTTCAATATTATATCTTCTGCCCTCTTTTGTGCTTCTTCCACAATCTTTCTAACCTCTTTATCGATAATCTTTGCTGTCTCCTCTGAATAGTCCCTATGGGTTGCTATCTCTCTTCCAAGAAATACCTCTTCTTCTTTTTTCCCGAAGGTGAGTGGACCCAAACTATCGCTCATCCCCCATTCACAAACCATCTTCCGTGCTATCCCTGTAACCTGTTCTATGTCGTTACCTGAACCTGTTGTCACATCGTGGAGGACTATTTTCTCTGCAGCCCTGCCTCCAAGGGTGAATGCGAGCTGATTCATACAGTAGGTCCTCGAAAGATTATGGCGCTCGTCTATTGGCAGCTGTTGGGTTACACCCAGTGCCCTTCCTCTCGGGATAATGGTTACCTTGTGAATAGGGTCCATCCCTTCGATCATCTTTGATACGAGGACATGCCCTGCCTCGTGATATGCTGCGTTTCTTTTCTCACTACTGGAGATGATCATGCTCTTTCGTTCCATACCCATGAGTATCTTGTCTCTCGCCTCGTCAAAATCTATCCTGGTGACCTTTTTTCTGTTGTGTCTTGCAGCGAGTATTACCGCCTCATTTACCATATTCGCTATATCAGCCCCTGAAAAACCAGGTGTCCCTCTTGCCAGGACCTTCAGATCGACATCTTCTGCAAGGGGTTTCTTTTTAGTATGTACTTTAAAAATACCTTCCCGTCCCTTCAAATCGGGTCTATCGATGATCACCTGTCGGTCGAATCTACCCGGACGAAGTAAGGCAGGGTCCAATATATCCGGTCTGTTGGTAGCA
This sequence comes from bacterium, assembly GCA_030619885.1. GTDB lineage: Bacteria > Hydrothermota > DG-26 > JAUXAN01 > JAUXAN01 > JAUXAN01. The sequence continues at coordinate 57,799 of JAUXAN010000005.1, read as the reverse complement.
GCAAGTATAATAACTCCGTCCTGTGTGTCGAAGCCGTCCATACTTACCAGCAACTGATTTAGCGTCTGTTCGCGCTCATCATGACCCCCGCCTATACCTGCTCCCCTCAACCTTCCTACCGCATCTATCTCATCTATAAAAATTATGCATGGTGCGCTCTTCTTCCCCTGTTCAAACAGGTCTCTCACTCGAGATGCACCAACACCTACGAACATCTCCACGAAGTCAGAACCACTTATTGAAAAGAAAGGGACTTGGGCTTCACCAGCCACCGCCTTTGCTAAAAGGGTTTTGCCTGTTCCTGGAGCACCAAGTAATAAAACACCCTTGGGGATTCTCGCCCCCAATCTTCTAAACTTTAGAGGATTTTTTAAAAATCCAATCACCTCATAGAGTTCTTGTTTTGCCTCTTCAATTCCAGCCACATCTTTAAATGTTACCTTTGGTTTATCCTCAGAGACTACCTTCGCCTTACTCCTGCCAAAAGTGAATGCCTTTGTGGGACCTGTCTGCATTCTTCCAAGAAGAATGAACCAGAAGAGAAGCAGAAGAATGAGAGGTATGTAAGGACCAATCGTTCCCCACAAGGAGAAAGCAGGTTTCGCATTCACTTCAATACCCTTTTCAACAAGTTCGTCTGCCAGGTCTTGGTCCTCAAAAGGTATGTAGGTTTTGAAATTCTTAAAAGTGATAGTTTTCTCCATTGCAGGAATGAACAATGAGGACTCTGTTTTTAATTTTCCCTTTATCTCTTTTTTATCCACAGTTACGGATGCGATGTTTCCGGATTTCAACTGTTCTTTGAACTCTGAATACGAAATTTCCTGCCCGTGTTTTTTTCTTCCTACAATCAAATTGAATATTACTAAAATAGACAGAAATAATATGACCCAGAAAGTCATAGTTCTGATCTTTTTTGACCTCTCTTTGTCCTTCTTTTTCTTTTTTTCGTTCATATCAGATTGAAAGTATAAACACGAATGTGATTCGTGGTGCTCTTTCCTTCATGTTCCTCACCTTAAAAGAATCATTTTTTTAACGATTTTCGTATCTCCCATCGCCAGGAGAAAGAAATAGACTCCAGATGGAATTTCTATCCCGTCCCATCTTAGTCTAAAAACTCTTCCACCACTCTTTCCCTCATACAACCGTTTCACAACTCTGCCTGATGGGTCATAGAGGGTGAGAGAAAAGTCCCTATTCTCAGGCAGATATAGTATAATATTCGCTTCTTCAAATACAGGATTCGGGGAAAAAGAAAATCCAACTTTCTTATACTCTCTCCTCTCCCCTACTTCCAGAGTACTTACAGTGGCAAGTGCCAGTCTACCATAATAGTGAGGGTCAGTCCAGTTCATACCCAACAGATTTTGTGGATACCAGCCAAAAAATTGATGATTCCTCCCATCATATGCATAGATAAAAATTTCCAAGTCAAAACTATTTATCTCCCAGCAATTATCTCCGAAAGGGAGCTTCACCTCATATTTCAGATTGCCATCTAAACTTGAACTCGCATCTGCATCAGGTATGGGGTAAGGGTTGCCGCTCGGTTGTCCATAGTATATGATTGTATCAGATAGAAGAAGGTAAATGCCCTCTTCATCCCATCCATCCCACTCTCCATTTCCATTCTCATCAATATAGATACCTATCTGGTCGAGGGGTTCTATACTCTCATCTGCAAGAAAGTCACATCCTATATAGAGATAATCCGCATCGTTCATAAAGTAAATGATAGCAGAACTGCAGGGATTTGCCGCATCATATCCCCCGACTATATCCGAGACATCTATCCCTTTTGATAAATCCCACTCGTTCAGATTTCCGTCAATCACAACTGGTGTAGCTGGCTGAGTGGAGGTCATATCTACTATCTCCAAAGCCTTCACCATCAAGGATAGGGTATCGTTTGCCTTATTCTCATCATCTGTGGATGAAATATATGTACTAACTGTATGGTCTCCTGATACTGGCTCCCACGATTTAAAAGAAATGATTATAGAGGAATCTGGTAGAAGGCTGTCAACAGGAAAAGCATCGGAATATTCTCCATCTATCTTACAGGTCACATTGAAGTTGTTCTCTGTATATACGCCGATATTTTTTATCATAATTTCCGGTATTATCGGTTGAGCAGGCTTGACTACCCTTTCTGGTGTTAAAATTAATTTAACGGTCAAATCGTGTATCAAGTTTGAAAAGCCAACATCATCTATATACCATCCAGTCCCGACTCCCTCGCCATCGGAACCAAAATGCCATCTAATCCAGACTGTAGAATCGGCATAAGGGGTGAGGTCGAAAATCACTCTGTGCCAATATTTAGCCGAGTCTGTGAATCCCCACTCGTTTGGTATGCCTGCATTTTCGTTATTGATCTGGTCATCATAACCAGACAGAGGCATTATAATACTCCAATTTGTACTATCTGTTGAGAGTTTAACATTTCCACCGTCCCAATTATCTTCTATATCATACCAATGGTAGAAGTACAGACACGGCTTTGTAAAATTAAACCAGGATAAATCTATCGGAGGTGAAGTGAGTTTCCAATCTACTGAATCAGAATAAGTGGCATCGAGACGGGTTGCCCAGCAATGCGTTTTAGAATATCCACTCACAGGACCATAAGTTGGTATCCCCCACTCGAATGCTATAAAGTCGGGATCGGATATAAACTCTCCATCATCGGTTTCAAAATCTTCCCTCATATCAAGTTTGTAGATATAACAATCCGCTTCACTACAGTAATAGAGAAATGCACCATCAGATGCAAGACCCTGTGGAAAGAAATATTTTCCGGGCAAAGAAAGTTCTTTCCTGATATAATAGTATGAACCATAGGTGTAAATTTCATAAATACCACCTATATCTACTGCCCAGAGTCTATCTTGACAAAAAGCAAGGTCTTCTAACAATATAATACCTTCTGCTTTTGTATATGAGTTGAGTATGGCACCCAGAGTATCGAGCTTTATCAAATTCTGGGTAGAGTAATCTGTAACCCATAGATTTACACCATCAAAAGTAATTCCATTCGGGAGTATACCTGGAGGCGAAAGTTTATTAACGATGGCTCCATCGAAGGTCAATTTATAGATAGCGTTATCAGAATGATTAACTGCATAAACATTCATCCCATCGCTTGTTAATCCTTTCGTATAACCTTGATAGGGTGCATAGAAAAAATTTTTAACCTTTCCATTTGTGGGGTCAATCCTATAGAAAATACTCAGACTATCTCCATTACTAACGCACCACAGATAATTTCCATCGAAACCGAGCCCACCATGGGGTCGGGGTATATTGATGCAAAGTGAATCGATTTGTAGTGGCATGCCTTGTACCTGCCATTGAAGAGGTAGAGCATTCTGCTTTAAAACCATTTGTAGGGGCAGGTCTCGCGCCTGTCCTTGAAAAGTAACCAGCAGAATGATTTCAAATATGAGTCTCTCTATCATCAGATTTAATATATAGAAAAATAAGCATTGTGTCAAGAAAAAAAGAAACCACGAATTGTACGAATTACACGAGTAATCAGGTTGAATATGCCATAAAGCCAGAAAGAGGTAATTTACCTTTTCCCATCTCTACTTTTTTAAATATGTATACGCAGGGGCAGGCCTTGTGCCTGTCCTTTAGGTTGTTCCTACGATCTGCTTATAGAAAGATATTTATTGCATAGCCGAGAATGAAAGGACCAATTAAAAAGGCAGCAGATATGAGTATAGTGGTCTTCTTCCCTATTACCCCTACTAAGAGCGCAATCGAGGAGAGACAGATACCGTTTGCGGCAAGTGTGAATGCAATCGCATGTCCTAAGGGAAGACCCATATCCATAAGTGGTTTTAAAAATAAGACCTCTTCCCCAGTGCAGAGATACATTGGCAGTCCTACAGTGACTGCTGCTAACAGTCCCAGAATGTTTGAACTCAAATACTTGACTACAACTATGGGCGGTAGATAGATGGATACGATTGCACCCAAAAATATTCCAATGACCATATATCTCAGCAAAAAACCCATCATTCGCCACCCGGCGATGAATGCTGAAGAAGATTGAGTAAGACTCGCACCAGCACACTCACTGCACAACTTACAGAGTCCACTATCAGGGTCTATTTCCTCTTCACTTATCAGTTTCTCAATCAAAATGCCACTTGCAATAGCAAGGATAAAGATAGAAAAAATTCGGGCAAGGGTGAACTCGAGACCTATGACACCATAGGATAGAATGATTACGAATGGATTGAGCACGGGTGTCACCATCAAAAAGGATATGACCGCACGGCGGGGAATGTTCACCGAGAGCATCCCCCTTGAAATGGGCACTACCGCACATGAACAGAGTGGAAGGACAGCGCCGAGGCTGGTAGAGCCGAGCATACTCGATGGAAGATTTTTTTGAAAGAAGGAAAAATATCGAAGGATGAATCCTGCTGCCAGACATCCTCCAATGAAGAAAGGAAATACTTTTATGGTGAACACCATAATAGCCTGAAAAAAACTCATCTGGGTCAGTCCGAGTCCGCTCGGGTCCCCAACATTACATATCTGACAGTAAACATAGAGTCCAATCGCCCCTATCCCAAGAACGAAGGCAATCCACCATTTTACTCTATCGGAAATTACCAACCTGCGCCCAATTTTTACAAGGGAATTCCTAAAATTAGGAATCCATTTATTTGCATAAGGCACTGCTATAACGAAGGCGAGCACACCAAACCAGATGACATCTATATTCGAAATAGGTGTAAATCTGCCCAAAATTCTGCATTGACCTCCTGTGAGTTCTTCAATCGCTGCATGTGCAGATTTCCTCACCTTGTAGACCGGGTCATCGAATAGGAGTGCGAGAGGGATGGCAGAAGTTGGCTCACCAATCCTCACTATGGCGTAGATGGCATTATATCTCGTTCTGAAATCCTCGCTTTTTAAAAGTTCTATCATCCTTCCAAGCGACTTCTCATCACACAGTTTTCCAAGAGGTATTATAGCCGCCCTCACGATATTAGCATCTTCCGAGTTCAAGAGTTTCCTCAATACAGGTGTAGATTCAGGGTCTTTGATTTCTCCTAACGCCGTGATGGCAAGGATTTTTTCCCGTTTTTTCCCGTATGTAATTACTTCAAGAAGCGGCTGAGTAGCCCTTTTTCCCACCTTGCTCAAAAGATATTTCGTCTTAATCCTCACAAATTCATCATCTGATTTGAGTAGTCCAACGAAATTTTTGATGTCTTCTTCGGTTATGGTTTCTAAATCCTGTGGTCTGTCTATCAGTTTGGTTAAAGAACTAATTATTTCGTGTATACCCTGTCGAGAATTCAACAGAGTGAATAAATATGGAATCGCACTTTTATCACCAAGTTCTCCAAGTGCAAGTATGACTGACGACCGCATTTCGGTATCTTTTAATAGGTTTATCAGAAATGGAGTCGCCTTTTTATCGCCTATTTCACCAAGTGCATAAACTAACTCCCTTTTTACTTCAAGATTTCTCTCCTTGGATATCCGCTTCATTATTGGCTCAACTGCTTCAAAGGAGCGCAATTTTCCAAGAGCAGATGTGGCGTTTTCTTTCACCGATGGATTTCTGTCATTTAAAAGGTGTAACAAATCGGGTACTGCTTCTTTGAGTCTCAACTCACCAGATACTAAAGCGGATGCTGATTTAACTTTCTTATCCTTACTTCTCAATGCATTAAGGATATATTTTTCAGAGCCTTGAATCCTTTTTAATGAATTTATTATTGCTCTTCTTGTTACTATATCATTTTCATCGCTAAAAATTCTCAAAAGTGGTTCTATTGCTTTCTGTCCAAATTTTCCAAGTGCTGTAACCGCCTCTTTTTTTACTTCCAACGCAGGGTCTTTTAAGGATTTAACTATCAGCGGGTAGGAACTTTCATCTCCAACCCTTCCGAGTGTTTGAATGCAGGTTGCCCTCACCTTTTCATCTTTCGAAACAAGCATTTTCTTAACTCGTCTTATCGCCGCATCACCGAACTGCGATGCGGCTCTCGATGCAGATTCTCTCACCCGAATATCATCGTCACCAAATATTGATATAATCCCTTTAAGGGCTTTTTCTGTTCTAAGTTGTCCGAGCGCCTGAACAGCCGCCTCCCTTACTTGCCAGTTTTCATCTTTGATTCCATTGAGAAGCACAGAAATTGTTTCTTCATCTCCGATTTTTCCTAAGGCAATTGCAGCATACTTCCTTACCTGTATGCTCCCATTCTTCAATGCATCCGCGAGTTTATCAATAGACGGTTTTCCTATCTTTGCGAGAGATGCACAAGCAGAGAATCTCACTGAAATATCTTTATCATCTAATAACTCGATGAGAAGCGGTATTGCTCTCCCTTCTTTTATCTTTCCCACTGCTTCTGAGGCATATTTGCGGACTATACTACGCTCATCGCCAAGGAGGGTGAGAAGTACCTCAGGAATTCGTTCATCTTGAATTGGGACATTTTCAATTTCCACCCCTTCCACTCCCATCCCCTCTCCTTCTACTTCAACTCCATCTGCTCCGAAGACCGTTTGAGAGACCTCACCGCTCATAAAATCACCCAGTGCAAGGGCAGCCGCAGCCCTCAATGTATCGTCTGTAGAGTAAGCAGCATCAATTATAGGTTCCACGGCTAAACTATCTCCAATTGCAGATAGAGCACCGCATATATTTGCACGAGGCATATCTTCATCTTTCAGTGCTGTGATTAGTTGTATGACCACCTCTTCATCTTCCTTCCCCCATTCGATAATTCCAACTTTTGCAGCTTTGACCACATGTTTTTCATCGTCACCGAGTGCACGAATCAGAAGTCTTATTGCCTTCTTCTCTTTCAACTGTGATAGCAGTAGAGCAGCCTCTTTTCTATACTCCTTGCCACCATATTCCAATGCCTCCATCAGCGGTTTTACTGCCCTTCTATCTCCCATCCTGCCAAGGACTACTGCAGACTTCCATCTAACATTTTTATCTATATTATTGAGTAAGCGGGCTAAAGGCTCACTCGCCGGTTCGCCTATTTTGAGCAGCGCTGTCTTTGCATATCCTCTAACATACTTGTTGGGGTCAGAGAATAGAGCAATCAAGGGCTTGATCGCCTCCGGGCTACCTATTTCACCCAGAGCAAAACAGGCATACTTCTTCACACCATCAGATTCATCTTTAAGGGTATTGATTAAAACATCCACTGCAGTTTTCTCTTTCAGTCTACCCAGTCGTTCAGCCGCACGCATCCTTTGAAGTTCGTCTCCATTTTTTAGATGAAACAGCAGGCTATCTACCTCTGATGCGTATGAAGAACTAAAGAAGAACAGAAGGATAAAAATCAAGTTTCTCATCTTAATAAAGATTTTATAGGACGCCCATTTATTTAAGTAGGGAACAGGCATGCCTGTTCCCTACAGAAGAATCCATGTAGAGGCAGGCCCCTTGTGCCTGCCCCTTTTAGGGCAACCACGAGGGTTGTCCCTCCTACTTCAGCATAATGATCTTCTTCACTGCGCTGTAGTCTCCGTTCTCTAAGGTATAGAAGTAAATACCATTAGCAGCTTTGTGTCCACCATCGTCTCGACCATCCCATCTTACGGTGTAGTAGCCAGATTTCTCATCCCTGTTCATTAATGTCTTTACCAATCTTCCACTCGCATCGTAAATTTTCAAAGTGGTATGGTTGGGTTCGGATAACGAACCTGTGCCCGCAAGGGTATAACTGATAACGGTGGACGCACTGAATGGATTTGGATAGTTCTGGAAGAGGTAATTGATTCCCGATTCACGACTGACCCTTTCTTCTTCAATTTTGACGAGTTCTTTTCCTATCGCTATAACCACATCATCTATATACCATCCAGCATAAGTATTCTCAAAATCAGAGCCAAGATGCCATCTGATTAGGACACTATCGTATCCAGTACAGTTAGATAGGTTGAAGACGGCAATATCCCATTCGCATACGGTGTCAGAATAGGCAGGTTCATCTCCAATTCCGAAATTGGTGTTCTTAACACTCTCCAATGGATAGCCTCCATAAGGAACCAGTATATCCCAGGAACTCCCATTATCGGTCGAAATTTTCAAATTACTACCGTCGTTAAGCCATTCAAATTCATACCAGTGATAGAAGGCAACTTTAGCATAGTCATAACTGGATAGGTCTATGTATGGGCTGGTCAATTTCCAACTCACACAGTCGAAGTAATCAGAGCCAAGGTCGGTGCCCCAACAGAAAGAGTCTGAGTAAGCAGAAGAAGGACCATAAGTCGGCTCTCCCCATTCCCATCCATAACCACTCGGTATAGAGGTAAATCCACCGTCGGTACTATCAAAGTCCTCACTGTAGATTACATTTGCGCCTATAAAGGAAAATGCCTCTTCACTCGATGCACCTTCGTAACCCAGGTTATTTACCGCTGAAACGGAATAGATGTGATGTGCAAGGAAAGTCAATCCGCTATCTGTATATACCTGATGCCCACCGCCAGTAACACCGGTAGCAGCAATGGAGTCGATTAACACATCGTCTCTATATATTCGCAGGTATACAAGGTTGGTCAAGGATGTTCCATCTACATTGGTATCAGGTTCATCGAATTCCAACTCTATCGCTTCTCTCATCGTAGTGTCACTGTAAGCGGTCAGACTCACAGGTGCTCCTGGCTCGTTAGCAAACGCATAAGCCTTGATACCCCAGATAATGTTATTCGCTTGCTCAACTTCAACCACAGTGTTGGGTGGAATGAACGCACATCCCCCTGCAATATTACCATAACCAGGGAATGAATCGAGCACATTACAGTTATCTCTTGGGTCGAGTTGATAGATGTAATTGAAATTCTCGCCCTCATACGCAGTAGCCCACAGATATGGACCTGATGGGTCTGGGTCCCAGGCGAGTCCATAGATATCTCTTGGATTTCCATAGTTTGCAATCACACCACCAGTAGCATCGATCGCATAGATGTCTGAACTCCAGTCCGTCACCCACAACCAAAAACTATCTGGGTCCCAGGCGAGTGCACGATTTGGACCAAGTGGTCCGCTGAATGTTCTAACTAGATTCCCTAATGTATCAAAAACGACTATATCGTCATCTACGCTACCATAGAGATGCGTTCCATCAAATGCGAGGTCTCTGAATCCCCAGGACACTGGAACTCCAGGCTGTTTAAAGGACGCGACTAAATTACCGTTCAAATCGAACTTGTAGATATAGTTCGCTCCTGTTCCACTCCCTGAACCGGACATCCACAGATAGGTTCCATCGAAGGTGAGTCCGAGTGGCTGGTCCTCCCAGCGGGCTATTTCAAATTTCCAGAATGGCTCACCTGGAGCTGTCTTTGTAGTTGCCCAGAGCAGTCCAGTTGTGAGAGTGATGATTAACGCACTAAATAAAATTTTCTTCATCTCATACCTCCTTCTTAACTGGATCCTGGTTTCACAACCCGTATGGGATGCCTGATCCTGGATCCTTGTTTAGATTGTAGAGCAGGGTCTTTAGCTTTGATGAACGGTCTAAAGACCGTTCACTACCTCTGATGTCCTGATACTCTGATACTCTATTTTTATACATCATCATTCGGGTCTAATGGATCTCTGCCATTTTCAACTTCTGAGCCATCTGATTCGCCTCCGCCGTCTGTATCTAGATTGTCCATCTTCGTTCTATACAAGACCTCTTCCCAGTTTAAAAGTCCATCGCTGTCGCTGTCTCGTATATCCAGGTCAATCACATAGATATCATTAGTATGAAAGAGAATCCTGCTCATATTGTAGTTAGCACTGATATGGTAAGGATCACTGCCATCCAGTTGTCCGTCTAATGTTAAAGGCAGTCGCCATTTTCCGTCCTCTGTCATTACCCATATCTTATAGTCGCCTCCACCAGGGATATCTTCATAATTTTCATCACTTCTAAAGACGATGTATCTTCCATCTTCGCTGAAAGAAAATTTTGCATAGCAGCAGTATTCATGACTCGCCGCATCTGTGAGAGGTGTCTTGCCTGAACCATCGGGATTCATCACCCATATATTACCTGTTCGGTCAACATCGTCCAGATATATGATCTTTGTGCCATCTGCATTCCAGTGCGGTTTTTTCTGACACATCGAGTCGGTAATGTCTGAAAGAAATATCGTCTCTGTGGTAGTCACATCGACCACACCGATAGCACCCTCGTAGGAGGTGAAAGGGGATTCTTTACTCATATCGAAAGCAATCTTATTCCCGTCAGGGCTCCAGTGGTAACGGTGTGGTTTCGTGCTTAAAGTTGTTAGTTTTACAGGGTCCGTCCCATCACTGTTCATCATCCATAAATCGTAGGTGTCATCACGCCTATAGGCGACCTTACTTCCATCAGGACTGAACTCCGGAAAGTGTGAGCAGTAAAGTGGATGGGGTGTAATCTGACGCTGGTTTGAGCCGTCAGCATCCATTATCCATATTCGTGCCCCATCGGTAGGATGATCCCATGGGTCTCCATCACCATCTCCATCCACCCTCTGTATATAGACTATCTTCGACCCATCCGAACTGAACTGAGGTTGTGCAGAGCAGTATAAATACTCTGTCAGCCGGACGAATCCAGTACCATCAACCCTGATCTTGCAAATCTCATAGTCATCATATGCATAAGACATAAACACGACCCACTCCCCATCAGGACTCCATATCGGCCAATCTGGTGATTCATCGCTCGAAACCAGGACCCTCAATCTCGCTATCGACTGAATCTGTTTCCCCTTTTCTGTTAAAACGACCTCTCCCCTAACAGGTTTTTTCTCCTTTGCCTTGTATCCTCTCTGCTCACGGTGTCTCCCCTGTGGTCCCTTCCCTGTTCTCTTTTCAACTGCAAAGGAGAGGGCAACTATTAGTGTCAAAATTGAGACAGAGAATATTAAAATTTTCTTCTTCATTTTTTACCTCCTTCTCTGGATCCTGGTTTCACAACCCGTATGGGATGCTGGATCCAGGATGCTGGTTTGATTTTTCATCTTATTAGAATCATCTTTCTTGTCGCTGAATATTTTCCCATCTCTATTCTATAAAAATAAATCCCGTTCGGCAGTTTATCTCCTGAATCGGCACACCCATTCCAGACCATTTCGGTAATCGGTTGTCGGTTATCGGTTATCGGGAAAGTACGGACAACTCTTCCACTCGTATCATAAATCTTGAGGGAAAGATTTGAGGATTTCTCGACTCCTTGACTCTTTGACTCCTCGACTCCTGGGACAATGTATTTGATAACTGTAGTTGAATTGAACGGATTTGGATAGTTCTGCATCAATTTTACTACTTTTAACCTTGAACCTTCAACTACTCTATCCGTTTCCACCCCTGTTATTGGTATATCACTCCCTCTGAATAACTCTCCATATATTCTGTAGGAACTATAATCTGCATCGAAATTCTGATAGACCGCAAGTAACTGTCCGTCAGAACCCTGCACAAGTAGGGGTGAGTGCTGATGGGATAAACTGTCGGTGAAGATCACACCATCAGGGGTATGCACGACTCCAGCAGTATCAACCCTTGCGGCATAGACATCGTAGTAGGTGAAACTGCGAAGGTCCTGCCAAAATACGATATAGTCCGTCCCATCGAAAACGACGGCAGGATTCGATTGACCGCTGTTTGGCAGATTTGCTATCGGAATCCCTTCGCCATCAAGCACCACGCCCGTCTTACTCACACGAGTCCCATAAACAGACCAAACCCCTTCACGCCAGTCTTCCCATACAATAAAGTAATTTTCCCCATCGAATGCGAGTTCTGGGTCCCTCTGGTCCATAACAGCACAGGATATTTCAATCTCTCCAAGAACTGTTCCTGCAGTATCTATCAACGCTCCATAGATGTCTCCTTTGTCAGTTCCGTTTCGGTAGTCAGTCCAGACAATCAGATAGTCTTCTCCATCAAAATAGATTGCAGGGTTATACTGGTCATATATTTGGTCACATATAACAATCGTATCGAGAACCGTACCAGAAGTATCCACCCTTGAACCGTAGATATCATATTCTCCTGACCTCTCATCTTCCCATGCAACCAAATAGTTATTTCCATCAAATCCAACTTTCGGGTATCGCTGGTAGTTATTTGCCGCACAGATTTCGATATCGATGGTATCTACCACCACTCCAGATTTGTCCACTCTCCTTCCCCATATCTCATAGTCCGAAACCACACTCGGATACCCATACCAGACCACTAAATAGTTGGTTCCATCGAATCCAACTGCAGGTGAATACTGATGATTAGCAGTTGTGCAAATTGGGATTGCAGTGAAATCCAATACTGTTCCCGATGTATCTGCCCTCGCACCATAGATATTATGGTCATTATTACCATCTCGGTTATCCTGCCACACTGCAAGATAGTTTAGCCCATCGAAACCCACACCAGCAAGTGACTGTGTATTACCAACCGTAGAGACTGAAATCCCGGTTGAATCTAAAAGCACTCCTGCTGTATCCACCCTCGCACCATAGATGTCCCAGTTGCCATTGCGGTAGTCATACCACACTGAAAGCCAGTTCTCACCACATCCAGCAACTGTTGGACACTGCTGGTTGTTAGGAGCAGTGGAGATAGTGTCGCCAGCAGGGTCAAGCACTGTTCCGGATGTATCCACCCTCGTCCCATAAATATCGTTATTGTAATACCATGCCACAAAGTAGTTATTACCATCGAATGCAATGGTTGGTCGGTATTGATGACCTGCTGAGGTGTTAATAGCAATACCAGTACTGTCGAGCAGGGTTCCTGCTGTATCTACCCTCGCACCGTAGATGTCGTAGCTACTAACGCTTCTATAGTCATACCAGACAACAAAATAGTTTGTTCCATCGAAGGCAACCCTCGGGTAGTATTGAGAATTAGTCGCATCAGAGATAACTATTCCTGCTGTATCCAAAACCATCCCATCATTGTCAACTCTTGCTCCGTATATGTCCAAATTACCAGTTCTCTGGTCGTACCAGGTTACAAGAAAATTCGTTCCATCAGAACTGACCGAAGGTCGGTATTGATAGCTCGGTGCAGTGCAGATAGGGATGGGGTCAGTGTCCAACAGAGTTCCGTCTGGAGATACTCTTGCTCCGTATATGTCATAGTAGGAATCACTATACCATTCATACCATGCCACTAAGTAGCAAGTTCCGTTAAAACCAACCTTGGGATAGTATTTGTCATCGGGAGTAGTACAGATAGGGATACCATCAATGTCTAAAACTATGCCTGAGGGACTAACCCTTGCTCCATACACCTTGTAGTCCTGTCCAATGCGTCTATCCCGCCATACTACAAAAAAGTTAGTGCCATCGAAGGCAACTGTAGGATAGTATTGTGATTGAACTTCTGTGCAGATAGGAATTCCTACAAGGTCAAGCACTTCACCTGTAGTATCTATTCTTGCACCGTAGATGTCATAGTCGCTGCCGTTTCGGTAGTCATGCCAGACAACGAAGTAGTTTGTTCCGTCGAAAGCAACCTCAGGGTATTGTTGGGTATGTGTCTCCGGCATGTAGTAAGCGGTCGTATCGAAAGGGAACTCGGTGCCCAAAAAGAAACTATCCCCGTTCGCAGCTGTTATCAGGTTTAATAAAATAAACAGAAACAAAATTTTTCTCATTTTACCTCCCTTCAACTGGATCCTGGTTTCACAACCCGTATGGGATACTTGAGCCTGGATCCTTGTTTAGTTTTTTATTGCCTACTTCTTACTGCCTACTATTCTCTCACCCCCTTTTTAAAAATTTTATAATCTCCCTTGTCTTATCCCCTTCTGAAACTATGAGTTCGGCAATCTTCGTTGTCCTTTCGTCCATCAGTTTAAATCCTGTATCCATTTCCTCTCTCATCAGTTTAAACCCCTCACCCATTCTCTCTCCCAACTCTTTTATAGTCTTCACATTCTGTATAAGGAACTTTGTCAGAACAACTGATTAGGAATGCTCCTAACACCATAAAAAATATTTGAGTGAACGAACTCATTGACACCGCATTATTTTAAGGTTTTCAAAAAACTTGTCAATGAAAAAATGTGAGGTAATCTACCCTAAATACTAACTACTATCTCTCACCCCCTTTTTAAAGATTTTATAATCCCTTAAAAACATTTGAGTAAATAGGGCAAGGCTTTAGCCTTGCCCTACTCATATGGAAGGGGATACTATACAAAAACATCTAAACTTATAAATTCCTTATTATTTTAAAGTTTTCAAAAAACTTTTCAAGAAAAAAAATGTAAGGTAATTTACCTTTTCCCATCTCTACTTTTTTTATATATATATTATAAACTGAGTATAAAGGAAATGTGAATTTTTGGTAAAGAAAAATCGTTGTGGTCACTATCCGTCAAAAAAAACTCGGACCCATTTTTGTTTTGGACAACCACGCAGGGGCAAGTCTTGTGTCTGTCCTTTAGGTTGCTTCTACTTTATCTCAAATTCAATTAGATTTTGCGTTTCTCCATCTTCTATTTTTTTGACAATTCCTATGTTCGGTCCATACCATTCATAAACAATTGATGTATCAGAAAAACTTGGGAAAAATTCTGATGAATCTGCAATTATTATCTCTGTTTTTACTTTATAACATTCCATAAATCTACCTGCAGGGACGACCAAATCTTCTATCTCCTCAATTTCACCTCTACTCTTTAGCGTTCGTCTTATCTTTTCGCCAAGAATAGTTTTTTCTATTTCAAAACTATCTTCCCAACAATTTCCGAGGATGAGGGGCAGTTCTAAATGTTTCATCCATCTCTCTGTTAGTAGAAAATCTTCTCCCCCATATTGGATGGTATGGGTAACATATTTTGACAGTTCGCCTGTCGTTTTATACCAGTATTCTGTGCGGTAATTATTTTCTATAATATAACAGTCACGGTCGTCCTTTGTAGTTTTTCCTCCTGTTTCCATAGTTAGTATCCTTCCATCTTCGGTTTCGAATATCCACTTCGAACCTGCGTTTTCAATTGGAAGGTAGTTTGCACCAGTTCTATACACCAGAGGATTTCTACTGCATCCTGAAATGAAGCCAATACTAATGAAGATATATAATACTCTGTTCCAGCGATATGGCATCCGCAGACCCTCCTTTTCCTATTAGTTTGAAGTAATTGATGGAAAGATTGAGTTTAAAATTTTCCTTCTTTAGGATTGAGTATCCCAACCCGAAAACAAATCCACCACTCACTCCTTTCTCCCTGTGGTCAGATATTCCTCTGTCAATGTTGAAAACAGATATTCCATATCTTATGAAGTAGGATTTGTCTAATGGTGAGAGGATTAAATTGGCTTTGCAGGAAGTAAGGACAAGGGCATAATGTTCATTCTCTCTGCCCCGCAGTTTTGTAGCGCCTATTTTGAGTTCGAGAGACTCGCTGGGAGAAAAACTTTTCTTTCCACACAGTTCTGGATAGATGCCACCGGTTACATCTCTTCCACAATCACCCACGAATGAGAAGTAGGAGAGCGAACCCCCACCACCCACATCCGAATGTAGATTCAAACTTACAAGCATGAGCAATAGGATTGTAGGGAACAGGCATACCTGTTCCCTACTCGCAATGACAATTGTGGAAAAAAACTTTTTCGGCAATCTTTCCCTCATCTCGAGTCGGTATTTCCTTCTGTGCAGTCGCAATCCCCTTCATTCAAATCCTTGCCACACTTTGGACACAATCCTTTGCAATCTACTTTGCACAGAGATTTCATAGGAATTGAGAGGAAGACCGTATCCACTACTATCTTTTCCAGGTCTATCTCATCGCCTTCGTAAAACGCTACACCCATACCCTCTTCGGTGAGTTCGGCATTCACCTCGTCTTTGCCCTCCGTGAAAGGTAAAAAGCGTATATCTATATAGTCAGAAAAGTCTTTTTCAAATTTTTTGAGGCATCTTGCACATTCCAGTTCAGTGGTGAAACATACATCTCCTCTGGTATGAATTGATTTGCCTGCCTTTGTTAACAAGAGGTTTACTTTTACCCCGTTAGATAGTGAACATCTAACGGGGTGAACCTCGTCAACTATTCCATCTATACAAGGTTGCAGAGAAAAGTCCAATCTATTTTCGCCATCTAAAAGTTCACTAACATTTATCTTTTTCATAACCCAAATTAAATAATGACTTTTCCATCTATACTTCCCAAATCATCAATGGGGATTACATAAGTATCAAATAATGCAATCGCCTTTTTGCCTTCAATTTCTATCTCTTTCATAATTTTCATATTAATGATTCTAAGAGCCGACCTCGATACTTGCCCTTGCTATCTTTTCATCCTTTTCAATCTGGCGTCTTAACGATTGTTCATCTTTGAATGTTCGCTCTTCTCTTATTTTTTTAACACATTCAACATCGATCGTCTCTCCATATAATCTCTCTTTGAAATCGAAGATATGAACCTCTACCGAAACCTTACCCAATTTAGAAAAAGTCGGTCTTGTCCCTATATTCATAATACCACCAAATCTTTTCCCTTTCCAAATAACATACACAACATACACACCCATACAGGGTATCAATTTCTTTTCATTCACTTTCAAATTGCAGGTAGGATAGAGAAGTTTTCTTCCCCTCTCTCTGTCTTTGAAGACCCTTCCTCGAAATGAGTAAGGTCTGCCAAGTAGAGAGTTCGCTTCTTCGATCTTCCCTTTGAGGATTGCATCTCTTATTCTTGTGCTCGATATGGGTGAACCATTATGATTTTGTGGTGAAACAGCACTGACACCAAAGTTGTATTTCTTGCCTAACTTTTTAAGAAGTGAAAAGTCTCCTTTTCTTTCTTTACCAAATTTGTGGTCGTAGCCTACTAAAATATCAGATATGGATAACTTGTCAACAAGGATTTCTCTAATAAACTCTTCCGCTGTTTTAGATGCAATTTTTGAATCAAATTTAATGACCAACAGATTGTCCAGTCTCAACTTTTCAAATATCTGTTTTTTCTCCTCAACAAGGGTTAAAATCTTACTCTTTTTCAAGAAAAATTGTGGCGGTGGGTCGAAGGTTAGGATCAGGCTCTGTCGATTTTTCTTTTTAGCTTCAGAGACGAGTTGGGATACGATTTTCCGATGACCTAAATGGCACCCATCAAAAGAACCCATGGTGATAACTGAGTCCTTTGGTAAATTTTTAAAATTTCTTCCAACTCTCATTTTTGGCCAGGACTGGCGAGCGTTTTTTTCTTTTCTTCGATGAATATGATTTTGTTCTCTTCTGTATCCAGTTTTATCTTGTTAGTTTCTGCAAACTTGCCTGAGAGCAGTTCTTCTGACAATGGGTCTTCAATCAACCGCTGAATGGCTCGTTTCAACGGGCGTGCACCAAAGTTTGGGTCGAACCCCTCTTTCACCAGAAGTTTTTTAACATCTTTTGTTATAGAGAGTCTTATTCCTTTATCCTTCATCCTCTCCGCAACTTCACTGAAGATTATATCTACGATTTTTTCCATTTCAACTTCCCCCAGTGGTTTGAATACTAAGGCTTCGTCAATCCTGTTTAAAAATTCAGGGTTGAAGGTGTTCTTTAACTGGTTGAGAAGATTTTCTTTCATCTTCTCATAACTTCCATCTTCTGAAACCTTATGAAACCCTAAATAAACACCTTTCTTTATGTCACGGGTACCGATATTAGAGGTTATCACAAGCACAGTGTTTTTGAAATTCACTTTCCTTCCAAAGCTATCGGTCAGAAGACCGTCTTCTAAAACCTGAAGGAGTATATTGAAGACATCTGGATGTGCCTTTTCAATCTCGTCGAGTAGAACCACGGAGTATGGTTTCCTTCTTACTTTCTCTGTAAGTTGTCCACCTTCTTCGTAACCTACATATCCAGGAGGTGCACCTACCAGTCGAGAGACAGAAAATTTCTCCATATATTCGGACATATCTATTCTGACAAGGGCATCCTCATCATCAAACAAAAATTTTGCAAGCATCCTTGCCAGATAGGTCTTTCCTACGCCTGTGGGACCTAAGAAGATGAAAGAGCCTATAGGTCTTCTGGGATCCTTCAGTCCTGCTCTTGACCTTCTTATTGCCTTAGAAATCACCTGAATCGCCTCATTCTGTCCTACTACATCCTTCATCAATTCTTCTTCCATCTTCAGGAGTCTTGTCTGTTCTTTCTCTTCTAACTTGATAAGAGGAACCCCTGTCCATCTTGATATCACATATGAGATATCTTCCTCAGTAACCTCGCCAACGATCTTCGCGCTCTTCTCTTCCCATTCTTTTTGAACTTTTTCTATCTCATTTTCTACTTCTTTCTGTCTATCTCTCAATTTTGCTGCCTGCTCGAAATTCTGTTCCTTAACCGCTTTTTCCTTTTGTTCGATTATCTTTTTCAATTCGTTCTCGGCTTTCTTAATATCAGGAGACTCTGGCATCATGGAAAGTTTCACCCTCGCACCTGCTTCATCTATAACATCTATCGCCTTATCAGGTAAGTATCTATCCGATATATATCTATTGGAGAGTTTTGATGCAGCGATAAGTGCATCATTTGTATATTTAACTCTATGATGAAGTTCGTATTTTTCTTTTAACCCTTTCAATATCTTTATAGTTTCTGCGACCGATGGTGGATCTATGATTATCGTCTGAAACCTTCTCTCGAGGGCTCCATCCTTTTCGATATACTTGCGATGCTCCTCGAGTGTAGTTGCGCCGATGCATTGGAGTTCGCCTCTTGCGAGAGCAGGTTTTAACATATTCGATGCATCTATCGCTCCTTCAGCTGCACCAGCCCCAACAATGGTATGGAGTTCGTCCATAAATATGACAACATTTGTACTTTTTCTGATCTCATTTATTACCGATTTCAACCTCTCTTCAAACTGACCTCTATATTTTGTGCCTGCGACTATAGCAGCCATATCTAATTGTAATATTCGTTTATTTCTCAATACGAAGGGAACCTTTCCTTCCACTACTTTCTGGGCAAGACCTTCGACGATAGCAGTCTTTCCAGTCCCCGGCTCACCTATTAAGACAGGATTGTTCTTCTTCCTTCTGGAAAGGATTTGAATTACTCTCTCCATCTCCTTCCCTCTTCCAACTATTGGGTCGAGTTTCCCTTCCTTTGCAAATTGTGTAAGGTCTCTACAAAAGGTATCGAGTGCTGGGGTCTTCGATTTCTTCTTACCTTTCTTTTTATAGAGTTGGTCCTCTCCACCCAAAAGTCTCAAAATTTCGCGTTCCACCATCTCTATATCGAGACCAAGACTTGTTAATACCCTCGCTGCTACACCTTTGGTTTCTTGGAGAAGTCCTAATAGCAGATGTTCAGTTCCTACATAGTTGTGCCCAAATTTCTTTGCTTGTCGAATCGAAAGTTCAAGGGCATTCTTGGCACTCTGGTTTAGGGGTATCTCGCCGACGGTCATCGTTCCCCCACCTACAATTACGGCATCTTCTACCGCCTGTCGCAAAGTTTCCAAATCCAATCCGAGATTTGTCATTACTATTGCAGCCACCCCCTCACCCTCTCTTATTAAGCCAAGAAGAATATGTTCAGTTCCTATATAATCATGGTGAAGTCTTGCAGACTCCTCTCTCGCGAGGTGAAGGACTTTTCTTACTCTTTCAGTAAATCTGTCATTCATACATACCTCCTAATCAACGATTTATTATATAAATTTTGAAAGAGATTGTCAAGGAAAAACACTGAATACCATCTCTGGATCCGCATGGACGGATGCGGACACCGAGTACCGCGGATAAAGAATAGATGGAGAAGACCTGTAAGCCGGGTTCTGTATCCCACACATAAATTTATGTGCGGGATGGTGATCATTAATCTTGTCCCACTGTCACCAGTGAGATCGTGCGACCTACCTGAGGACCATTGAGGCGGGCAACCTATGTCCTCTATTTGGTCTTGCTCCGGGTGGGGTTTACCTCTATCCCTGTTACCAGAGATAAAAGTGAGCTCTTACCTCACTGTTTCACCTTGACCCCGAATAGGGACGTCTCGTTTCTGTGGCACTTTCCATTCCGACTGCACATCGAAATCCTTCCGTTAGAAGGCACCCTGCCCTGTGGAGCCCGGACTTTCCTCCCCGCACATAAGTTGCCTAACTTGATGCTCTCCTTAAGACGCTCTCTCAATCTTCTAATACCTTGACCATGGTGCTTTAATCTCCTTTCGCGTAATATGGCATCTTTCTTGGACTTGTAACCCTCAAAGTAGATCAATTCAAACGGAGCTTCTGACTTTGTAGCAGCAGACTTTCCTTCATTATGTTGATAAAGGCGTTTCTCTAAGTTGGCCGTGCAACCTATATACAGTCTTCCACTTTTCATGCTTTTGAGTAAGTAAACGTAATACATAGGCAACTTATGTGCGGGGCGATCACCCGATCTCCTCCATCCTTTTTCTTACCCTACAATTCAGACACTGATACTATTTTTAGACGCCCCTACGGGCCCATACGGACCCGTAGAGATCGTATGACAGATTAACACAGATGTTCACTGGTTCAATATTCTTTTTATAATCTGTGTTCACCAGTGTCTACTTTCTGAATCACATCTTCTCATTGCCAAATTGGCAAGAGAATCCGCAATTTTGTTATCTTTGCGATTTACCGATACCAACTTCCACTCTTTAAAATCTCGCAAAGACCTTCTTGCTTCTATCGCTAACTTTATCAATTTAGAATTCCTGATTCTGAATTTGCCCTCTATCTGATTTATTAAGAGATTTGAGTCTGTTCTTATTTCTACTCTTTCGATTCCCAACTTTTTACATACACCCAACCCATAGATCAAAGCCTTGTATTCTGCCACATTGTTTGTAGTAATTCCTATATATTTTGAGAATTCTGATAAAACCTTCTCCTCATGGCTCAAAATAACTCCCCCTATGCCAGCATCACCTGGATTTCCTTTCACCGACCCGTCTATGTAAAGGATACTGGCTTTATTCATTTCTTTCATCCCACACGAGGATTCTTCCACATTGCTCACAGGTATAAATCTTATCTCTCTTTTTCAGGTCATGAATGAATTGTGCTGGGAGTGAGGTGAAACATCCCGAACAGAACCCTTTTTTTATCTGAACTACGGCAGAACCATTTCTGCCTTTTCTTATCCGCTCGTAATTCTTGAGCAGTTCTGGTTTCATCCCTACAATGAGTCTCGTTCTTTCGTCTTTCTTTATGAGAAGATCTTGAGCCAGACTTTTCATCTTTTCAGATAGGAATTCTTTCTCTTTCAACAATTTTTGTTTCTCATCTTCCAACTTCTTCCTCAAAACTTCCACTTCTTTCACAAGGTGGTCTGTTTTATCGAACAAGATTAATATCTCTTCCTCGAGTTCCGATATCTTTGCCTTCGCATTTTCTATCTCACTTAACATCGCAGTGTATTCTTTATTCGTTTTGACTTCAAAGAGTTGTTTCTGATACCTTTTCAATTTTTCATTTTCAGTATCGAGGTTTCCTTCTAAACGTCTCCTTTTCTTTATCGTATCGTTGAGTTCCTTTTCTATATTTAAGAAATCTTTTTCTCTCTTTCTAATTTCCGCATCAATATGTACAGATTTTTCAGGTATTTCCTTCTTCAATTTCTCTATGTCAAAGAGCGTATCGTCTATCTTTTGAAGGCAAAAGAGCTGCTTTAACTCCTCTATCACTAAAATAATTATACTAAATGAAATTTTTTTGTCAATATTTTTATTGACTTTTTTCCCTCTTTTTTGTAAAAGAAAATTGTGTCAGAAAAGTTGATATTTGAGTTATCTAAGGAAGGACGGTGTGGTTTTTCTCTGCCAGAAATAGATGTACCAACAAAAGAGTCTTTAATACCTGATAAATACAAAAGGGATAGTGAACCATCTCTACCTGAGGTCAGTGAGGTTGATGTGGTGCGCCATTTTACAAAGCTGTCTTTATTGAATTACCATGTTGACTTTGGGTTCTATCCTCTCGGTTCGTGTACTATGAAATACAATCCTAAAATCAATGAGAAATTGTCGAGACTTTCGGGTTTTACCGCAGTCCATCCTCACCAATTAGAAGAGACTGTACAGGGCAGTTTACAACTTATGTATGAACTTGGAGAACTATTATGCGAAATAGCGGGTCTCGATGAGATTACCTTACAGCCAGCAGCAGGGGCGCATGGAGAATTGACCGGAGTTATGATAATACGGGTATACCATAAGAAGAAGGGCCATTCCCGCTCGAAAATTTTAATTCCCGATTCATCCCACGGAACCAATCCAGCGAGTGTCACCCTATCCGGATATAAAACTGTTCAGATAAAATCCGATGAGAATGGTCTTGTCGATTTAGTGGAATTGAAAAAGGCTATGGACGAAGATGTAGCGGGAATGATGTTAACAAACCCGAACACATTAGGGCTATTCGAAACGAATGTTGTTGAGATATGTAATATCGTTCACGAAAAAGGTGGACTTATGTATATGGATGGCGCCAATTTAAATGCGCTATGCGGTATATCGAGACCTGGAGATGTGGGCTTTGATATCGTCCATTTTAACCTGCACAAAACTTTTTCTACGCCTCATGGTGGGGGTGGACCTGGCTCAGGGCCTTTGGGTGTAAAAAAAGAACTCGCCCAGTTTTTGCCCCTACCTCTTGTAAGAAAAGATAACGGGAAGTATTCTCTTGTTTATGACAGGAAGGACTCTATAGGTAAAATTCACTCGTTTTTTGGAAACTTCGGTGTGATGGTGAAAGCTTACGCCTATTTGAGAATGATGGGTGAAGAAGGTTTAAAAGAGATGAGTGAATGTGCAATCCTCAATGCCAACTATATAAAGAAATCACTTGAGAACCTGTATTTTTTGCCCTATACACAGCACTGTATGCACGAATGTGTATTTTCTGGACGAAACCAGAAAGAGAAGGGTATTCGTGCCCTCGACATCGCTAAAAGGCTTTTGGATTTTGGTGTCCATGCACCGACGATATACTTTCCGTTGATAGTTCCCGAAGCGTTGATGATAGAACCAACCGAGACAGAGAGCAAGGAGTCGTGCGATCAGTTCATCGATGCTATGATAAAGATAGCGAAAGAACCCACTGATGTTGTAAAAGGTGCGCCCCATTCAACAGTTGTAAAGAGGTTGGATGAGGTCAAGGCTGCAAAGGATTTGAAGGTAAAATATTAAGAGGTTAGAATTATGAGAGTAAAAAATTTTCTTGAAGATATGGTGAGGGAGGAACTCAACCGTCTACTCGCAGAACGGGATGATGTTTGCAAGTGCAAGAACTGCTATAAAGATATGGTTACCCATACATTGAACAGACTTCCGACGAAATATGCGATAAGTGATTTGGGGACGGTGGTAACGAAGTTTCATCTAACGAAGGACCAACTCCGTGCACAGGTAACCGTCGAAATCCTCGATGCGATTGAAACCGTTAAGAAGACTCCATACCATGAAAAGAAGAAGAAATAGTCCGAACGATCCTGTGGAAAAGACATTCAGTATGGAGCACATCATCGGAATAACCTGTGGAACGACCGTTGACGGTGAGAAATATTACCTTCCAACCCCCTATGTTCGTGCAATCGAGAAGGCAGAGGGAACGCCGCTTTTGGTTCCACCCTTGGAACTGAAAGACAATTTTACACGGATATTAAATGCAGTAGATGGACTTCTCCTCGCAGGTGGCAGAGACCTCGACCCCATACTCTATGGCGAAGAGCCGACAGGGGTGAGGAGAATAGACCCTGGCAGGGATTTTTCAGAGTTGCAAATAACCAAACTTGCACTGCGCAAAGATATTCCGATTCTTGCGATATGCCGGGGGTGTCAAGTGCTCAATGTGGCAACAGGTGGAACATTAAATCAGCATATCCAGGGGCTGAAACACTGGCAGAGTGCTCCTGTCGAATACCCAACTCATGAGATTGAAATCAAAAAGGGAACTATACTATTCAATCTATTAAAAAGCAAAAAACTCAGAGTGAACACATTTCATCATCAGTCCGTTCGTGCTCTTGGGACTGGATTCATAGCCTCTGCTAAGGCAAAAGACGGGGTGATAGAGGGGATAGAGAGCAAAAACCATAAATTCGTCGTAGGTGTCCAGTTCCATATCGAACACCTCTGGGAATCCATTCCTCTATTCAAAGAACTCTTTGTCGAATTTGTAAAAAACACCTAAATTGTAGTTGCAATATTTTCCTTGACAAAAACCGAGTGGGACATATATAATTGATATAAATGAGAGGGACGGAAACAAATAGAATCAGAATAGAACCTGAACAACCGAGAAAGATTACAGTCGCTCTTCCATATTGGGAGGCAGGTATCATCCATAGGGGGGTATATACGACACTATGTCGTATACAAACAAATTATATGACATTCGGCTTGGCAGATTTTATAAATGTATTTTGGGAGATAGATTATGCGAAATAAGACAGAAACCTTGAGTTTATTTGGTAGTGAATTGTTGACTAAGAAAGGCGTAGAGAAGAAAGGTAGAACTACTGAGGAACTTGAGCGCTTAGACCTTCATGGAAAATCACAAAAAAAGATATTACCATTATGCAGGTTAAAGTATAGAGATATATGGGAGGACCCAGTTAATGGACACAAGGTAGGCGTATTAGATGCAACAAAACTGGAAGATGTAAAAAAAATAATGGGTGTGGAAAAAGCAAAATTAGTTGTAAATGACCCACCTTATAATGTGCCAGTGGGAAATGCAAACACAAACGCGCTCTTTAAGATAGACATAGAAAAATATTTGGAGTTTTCAGAGAAATGGATGCGAAATGCGATTTTAGCGATGGATAAAAATGCCCATATATACATATGGTTAGGTGCGGATTACAAAGACAATCTTCAACCTCTTCCAGATTTTATTATTATGATGAGAACATTTAAGGAACTAAAACCTAGAAATATTATTACATTAAGAAATCAGAGAGGTTATGGAACACAGAAAAACTGGATGTGGGTTAGACAGGAACTCTTATATTATATTAAAGGAAATCCAGAATTTAATGTGGAAGCTGAGTATACAGACATTCCTAAGATATTGAGAGGATATTACAAAGAAGTGAATGGCAGAATTACAGAAAACTTGGAACGGAGCAAATCAAAGTATATAAGAGCCGGAAATGTGTGGGTAGATATTCAGCAAGTATTTTATAGAATGGAAGAAAATGTCCCTGGGTGCTATGCCCAAAAACCTTTAAAGGCAATAGAAAGAATAATTTCATCAGCAACAAGTGAAAAAGACATAGTGGTAGACTTTTTCGCTCACTCAGGGACAACTTTAATTGCTGGAGAAAGATTAAAAAGAAAGGCTTATACATTTGATATTGACCCAATATTTGCTGAGATTACAATAAGGAGGTTAGAACATTTTAGAAAAACTGAAAAGACGGGATGGCAATGGAGAAATCCATTTCCTGAAATAGAAGATAAAAAGGAGAGAATAAGATGGACTTAAACCATCTGAAACAACGTTTAGAAGTACTAAATTTATCTTTGAATGCAAAAAATCAACAGCTATTAATGGGGAGAATAAAAAGTTTGGCCGAGGCTTTCCCTTTTAACAAATATGAGTACATGTTAATGTTTTTACTTGATAGGAAGGCTATTACTTTCAAACAATACGAAAAATTGAGAAAAGATTATGTTTCATCTAACCGATATAGGAACTTTTTTGAATATGCTCCCCGAATATTTGGCGAGATGTGGCATCAACATATTATGGATTTAGACAGTAGATTTAAGAAGCCTGACAAAAATCTCGATCAAGATTATGATGGACAATACGACTTATGGATAAATGGTGTCAGAGTCGAAGTCAAATCTTGCCGAGCGATAAATACAAAAAAGAAAGGGAGTCTGGTTTCAAAAGCGTTGCAGTATAAATCAGATGAACCATTTTGGATGAATTTTCAGCAGATTAAAGTGGAGATGGCTGACGTTTTTATCTTTATCGGAATCTGGATTGATAAGATGGTGTATTGGGTTATGTCAAGCAAAGAAGTTAAGGAAAATAAATACTATAGTCCTCAACATAGAGGAGGAATAGAATACCAAATAGGAATAACACACAAAAATATTTTTGAATTTGATGTTTACAGAGTGGAACCACATAAACTTGGGAAGATAGTTCTTAAGAAAGGTAAGAGAGAATGAATTCACTGCCAAGCCGAACTTCATATAACAGCGTGTTTGCAGTTCGCTACTCTCTCCCAAATGCCTTTTGCACTTCGCAAACACGCAAACCGTTATATGAAAAATCATGCGGTTTTGAGGAAGAATGTGTGAGTTTATTAGATTTTTTATCCAAGTACTTATAAATAAAGTGAATAAGTGAACAAAAAATAAATAAAAAAGGAGGTTTATATGGTTAAAAATAGCCGTGATTGTAATTTTATTAGTACAGATAAACTCATGTTGGCTTGCGAAGAAGGTCAACATCAATTGATGTTATAATTATTGAACTTTTAAAAATGGAGGTAAGCCATGAAAAAGGAAAATACAATTGCAAAAATAGTTATATCTATAGCAATACTTATTTTGACCTCATCACGGTCAAACGCACAAACACCCCCAGTCGCACCTGTTCGTGAAGTGGTTTATGAATATCACGGGATAAAAGTTACTGATCCCTACCGTTATATGGAAGACCTGAAAGATGAAAAAGTACAGGCATGGATTGAAGCGCAGGCCGATTACTCAGCTAAAGTACTTAAAAGTATTCCCGGTCGAGATGTACTTTTTGAACGATTGCAGACTTTGGATAGAGGAAAACCTTTCAGAATCTTTAGAATTCGACGCCAACTTAATGGGGATCTTTTCTATATGAAACTAATGGCTACAGATGAAGTGGCAAAACTTTATTGGCGCGATGGGAAAACGGCACAAGAAAAAATACTGATTGACCCAGGAAAGTACGAATCGTCAGATGAACAGCATTATTCCATGGATTTCTATAATCCTTCAGCTGATGGCAGGTATGTGGTGTATGGTCTTTCCAAAGGGGGGTCAGAGGAATCGGTTCTTCACATTCTCGATGTATCCACTGGAAAGGATTTGGAAGAAACAATTGACCGCATCGAAACCGCTTATAATACCCCCAATTGGCTTCCTGACGGACATGCATTTGTTTATTGCCATCGCCAGAAGCTTCCGGTAAACGCACCAGCAACAGAAAGGTACAAAAAGACGAAAACTTATTTGCATATACTTGGATCTGATCCAGAAAAAGATAAACCAGTATTTGCAATGGATCTATCGCCAGCAGTAAAGATGGAAGACGTCGATTTCCCGAGCGTATACATTCCATATGGGTCAAAATATGCGATTGGTAAGATTAAACATGGTGATACAGATGAACTCACCTTATACGCTGCACCTGTAAAAAGTATTTGGAAATCAAAAACACCCTGGGAAAAAATTTGTGATGTGGATGACGCGGTCACGCTTTTTGCGGTACATCATGATGATCTCTATTTGATGACCTATAAAGATGCATTTCGATATAAAGTTATTCGTACTTCCTTTGCCAAACCCAACATTTCGAAAGCTGAAATGATCATTCCTGAAAGTGAGGTGGTCATTGATTATATTGCCGTAGCTAAAGACGGTCTGTATACTGGCGTTATTGATGATGGATTTAAACGTATTCTTCGAATGGGTTTTGATAAAGACAGTGAATTCAAAGCACTTGAACTACCCAATCGCTCGTCGGGATATGTCATATCCGCAAGTTCCAGAGTTGATGGCGTTTTGGTTTACACCAATTCCTGGACGAAAGGGAGCGTGATTTACACTTACAATCCCTACTCAAACAAATTTAAAGATTCCGGATTGCAGCCCAAGGGCGAATTTGACGATCTGCCCGGCCTTGAATCAGTGGAAGTTAAAGTGGAAGGCTATGATGGTGTGATGGTTCCACTTTCCATTATTTACAAGAGTGACATCACTTTGGATGGTAATAATCCCACACTTCTGAATGGCTATGGTGCTTATGGCTCCACTTATTATGTATCTTTTAATCCCTTAAATATCGCCTGGCTAGAACATGGTGGCGTGCTTGCAATTGCCCATGTGCGCGGAGGAGGTGAATATGGCAAAGAGTGGCATTTCGCTGGGCGAATGCTGACGAAACCCAATACCTGGAAAGATTTTATCGCCTGTGCCGAATATCTTATTGAGAATAAATATACATCTAATGAAAGGCTTGCCGGAAGAGGTGGAAGTGCTGGTGGCATCTTAATTGGTAGAGCGATCACAGAGCGGCCCGATCTTTTCGCGGCTGCTATTATAAATGTAGGAACTTTGGATGCGATCCGTATGGAGACTACAGCTAATGGTGTTCCAAACATTCAAGAATTTGGAACGGTTAAAACAAAAGAAGGCTTCAAGGGCCTTTATGCTATGAGTTCGTATCATCATGTAAGAGACGGGGTGAAATATCCTGCTGTACTGCTTACCTGTGGCATGAATGACCCCAGGGTAGATCCTTGGCACTCAGCGAAAATGACAGCACGATTACAGACTGCCACTGAAAGTGGAAAACCCATCCTTTTCCGAGTCGACTATGGTTCCGGCCATGGGATCGGTTCAAAAAAGTCCCAATATCTTGAGAAATTGGCTGATGAATGGTCTTTTTTGTTGTGGCAGTTTGACATCGAGGATTTTCAGAAAAAATAGGGGACGGTTCTCTTTTTGGTTTGCCTTTTCATGTCTTTTTGGATCTGCCTCGTTTGGTATGGAATCTCTTGACTCCATATTTTCTCTCCATCTCATCTATGAATTTATCGGATCCATAGAAGAGTCCTTTCAAGAAAAAAAGAGAACCGTCCCCATTTATTTGCGGGTATATAGTTCACCCTTTTCAGGAGTCATCTCAATTTTAATCCTCCCCTTCTTTTCAAGCAGATTCAATCTATCCTGAAGGATGTTGTGGGGTAACCTCAGAAGGTCGTATAGTTCCTTATAAGGGGTCTCAATTCCTATTTTTGAAAGTATGAATTCCTCGATATTGAGCAGTTCCAATGGCTCTAATACTGGAGCCATTTTTAGATATTTTGCAAAAGCGGTGACATCCTTTAGTATGTTAGCCATCTGACATGAAAAACTGTGACTGTCTTCGGTCTGTTTAAATATCAGACTTTGCATATCTGCCTGGGCCTGGCGTTTTTCAATCATCATCGGTATCAGTTTCAGTTCCCTACATCCTATGCGAGCCAGATTTGGTTGGGCTATCTTTAACATATCACCTAATATGTCACAAACTGATTCCCTTCTTCCTTTAAAAATGAATGTAGATTGGAGTCCATCCTTTGCTGCTCGCCATCTGTTTAAATTACTCTCTATATAATCTTCTTTTGTTGGTAATTTCACCTTGGTCTCTGCAAGTCCGAATAAGAAACTGGAGGAGAAAGCGATATACTCGCAGGCGATGGATGGGAATGAACTTCCATCAGCAATCCTCAATTCTATTGTCGGTTTCGACCCTATCTTTACAGAAGTATCATCACCCCAGCTTCCATAAGCAAAATCCGGGTCAGAGATTCTTCTGGGGACAGAACATCTATCAGCGTGTCTCAATATCCTGTAACTTTTATATTCGTCACCAAGACTTGCCCATACAGGACTGTTTGCCATCAGAGCGGCAAGGGCAGGGATATATGGGGTCATAGCATTTGCAAGGAAAGTAGCATCACTGTAGTTGTGAACACTACCGATATGGGTATGCAGACCAAGAGCACCCCCATATGCAGGATGAGTTCCTCCTGGCAAAAATACCCAGTTTTTTTTCTTGCATATTTTTGTAACCTCTTCTATCAAACTTTCAGTCCTTTCAACTAACTCATCCCATCCCTCCAATATGCCACTTTTCAATTCTAAAAGTGTTACACCAAAATAGGGGATAATATCGAGCCCTGTTCTACACCACGGAAGCCGGTTTCTTAAAAGAGATGCCGTATCCTTCACCTCTTTGTTCTCAAGAGGCATCATATTTGGCTTTAGTAACAAAGTTTCCCATTCATAACCAAAAGTCAGGGGTTCAAACATCACTCACTCCTTGAAATGATATTTTTTACCATCCAAAACAACATCCACATACATTTCTTCCTTTTCGTCTATATCTGCCTGTGCCGTATATATTGTTCCTACACCTTTAATATCTTCCGAGTGGAGTTCGATCCTTCTCTTTTTTCCTTTACAACAGAGTCCTACAGAGGATGAACTATATCCCCTCGAAGATTTAATGAATACATATATCCTTCCTCTGGATTTTGCTATAATTCCTAAAACCCCATTCTGCACAAAGTATCCGCTTCCAAGCACATAGATTGAACTATAGGAAACCCTTTTATCTTTTTTCAATTCTACCCTTTTTCTCTGCGGTTCTATGATAAGAAATCCTGGTTCGAATCTGACTCTCGTAAGAGTTATGGTCTGCGGATTCGTTACATAGGCAAACTGCTCTTTGATATCTTCATTATCAACTAAAAACCATCCCGTTTCAAGCCCATAATACTCTTTGGGGATATCAAAAAAGAATGGTGAACCATAGGGTTCAGTATGCCTGACCGTTTCGAGTTTTTCATTGGTAGGTATATACAGTCTGTTCATAGATGGACGTTCACCAACCAAGAGGGGTAATCTGTGATAATAGAGTATCTCCTTTTTCTTTTTGACATCGAAAGTCAATCTCTGATAGACTATCGGCATAGACGAGAAAAGTTTCACCTCTTTTGTTACCTTCATACCTTTTGATTCATAAGTATAGACAAAAGAGGCAGGGGTTTCTTTCTTCTTTTTAAACTCTCCGTTCCACATTTCGGGTGATTTATCCCCTATACGGTCATCACTGCCGCCGAACTCAATATACTCATCTTTTTTGTATTCTAAACTTGGTGCAAATTTATTATGTCCTGACGGTTTATAATGTAGTTCTCCTATCCTTGCGCCGAGATGAGGGAGGATGACGACCCTTAGATAATTGTTCTCAATTATACATTCCTCAAAACCATCTCTGTTCACATCCAATCTATACGAGATGACCGCACCTTCAGAACATACAGGAACGATGGCAGAGGAAGAAAAACCAGCCGCTTTTACTCTGACAGGATATGCACCATCTGGCAGATTCGGAATTCGAAGGTCCAAAGAGACGCTCTCATTCCCATTGAAGTTGCCGCTTATTCTCTCTTTTAAGAAATTTATCTCCCAGTTTAAATCTTTTTTTAGAGGGTTATAAAAATTCAGTGTAAATTTTATCTTCTTATCTTCAGGACGTATTATTGGCGGCTCAATATAGAGGGGGGAGATTAAATCCCTCGACTCTTTCGGGTTCAGAATAATCTTATCACCTTTTTTCATCTTCCGTGGGTGAATGTAACTGCGAACTACCCAATATACCCTTCCCTTTATTCCTTTTGGGAGTTTGAAATTCTTGGCTGCTTTTCCTTCTATCTTTATCTTAGCAAGCACCTTGATAGTTGAGAAACCGTGGGGATCTCTTTTCTCACACAGTTTCTTCAATTCTAAAAAAGTTCCTATGATTCTTTGCATATTTACACCTGAATCGTTTTTGAAGGGAGTCCACTCTTTAGAGTGGATTATGATATCAGCGAAGCAAGACCACTTTCCCTCTCATTTGAAAATTATTCGCTCCTACGGGTCGTATGGCAGACAACTGTGCATCAGTGTGTATCGTATGGAAATAGATACCTGATGGCAGAGATTTTCCATCGCTGTCTTTCCCATCCCATATAACTTCGGTAATCGGTTGTCGGTTTTTGGTTATCGGTAATGTACGAACAAGGCGTCCAGATATATCAAAAATCTTGAGCACTGCGTGTCCACAGGATCCGTTGGACTGATCGTCGGTTATCGGTGTGCGATTATCGAATAACGAATAACGAATAACGGTGAACGAATGAAATGGATTCGGGTAGCAGGGATATAATTTTAAACTTTCAACTTTAAACTTTAAACTCTCTGTTTCTTCTATACCCACAGAGGTGTAGCGTAAAATAGTTCCCCCATTGCCGCATGCCCATCCATTATTAGCATCTACAAAACATACATCGTTGAGGTGAACTTCCACACCGCTTGTATCTGAAAACCAGTTTGCACCGCCGTCGGTTGTATGTATTATCTTACCGAAGCTTCCAACTGCCCAGCCATTATTAGTATCAACGAATGCGATCCCGTATAAATCATTGGAAACATTACTGGTCTGGGAAATCCATGTATCACCATCAGTGGTATGAAAAATCGTTCCAAATGTTCCGCAGGTCCACCCATGTGCCGCATCGGTGAAAGAAAGGGAATGGAGTGTTTGTGGGGTTAGACGTTGATCAGTCCAGCTCGAACCCCCATTCGTAGTTTTGCCAATATACCCCGAAGTCCCACAAATCCATCCCTTATTCGCATCGTAGAAATAGACACCATAAAGATCGTTACCGGTCACAACGTCAGTAATCCAGTTCGAACCGCCATTAGATGTATGTATGTATCGTCCACCTTTTGTTACACACCTGCCAACATCCTCATCGACAAACCAAGCAGAAGTTATCCAGAAACTTCCACCGCTGTCCTGGTCTTTCCAAATTTGACCTCCATCCGTCGAGTGAAGGATTTTCCCACTGTTTCCCACTGCCCAACCCTCATTGACAGTTGCAAAAAAGATGTCGTTGAGGTGTGGGTCATATATGCCGGTATGGACAGTATCCCAGTGTGCACCGCCATTTGTTGTGCGGAGTATTATCCCATTATTACCGCAAACATATCCGTTATTCGCATCATAAAAGAAGATGCCGTTCAAATGGTTGCTAACCCCGCTCGACTGCACCATCCACCCAGAAAACAACACGGATGGTGCGAGGAGTAAAATAAAAAACAATATCCTTTTCATCTTTATTCAAAAACATTTTAATAGGACGCTGATTTCCACAGATTACCACAGATTGATGAGAATCCATGATTATAAGATTCGAGATATTTTATAAATCGAGTAAGTGATTCCAAATCTTCAAATCTTTCAATCTTCATAACCTTTCAATTTCCTTATCTATCGGTTATATTTTTATATTTAAAATCCTCAAAATCTGCGTTCATCTGCGTCCATATTTTTATGCCGCAGATTCTATTTTGAAAAAAATAAAACCATTGTCAAGAAAAAACTAACCGCAGAGACCACGGAGTGAACGATGAGGTCAAACCTTTCCATACGGGAATCTGCAATTTAAGTATAGCTCACATACCCACTTCAAAAAAAAAACCCAAAATATATTGACACGATAGGGAAATTATGTTAGTTATCTCTTAAAAAGGAGGGAATAAAATGGAAATTAACGAAATAAAAATAGAAGAATTAAATCCTGAAGAATTTATAAAACAAAAAGTAGAAGAGATTTCTTCCACTGTTGGGAGTGAGTTGGCTATCAATGCCCTGTCTGGCGGTGTTGACTCCTCGACTGTTACTATGTTGGGACACAGGGCTTTAGGTGATGGACTTAAAACATATTTCATTGAAAATGGCTTAATGAGAGAGGGTGAACCACAAAGGGTTGTTTCATTATTTGAAAAATTAGGTGTATCTGTAGAAATAGTTGATGCTAAAAAACAGTTCTTTAGTGCCCTGAAGGGTTTAACAGATCCTGAAGAAAAAAGGGAAGCTATTACCCGAGTATTTTACAGAGATGTTTTTGGTAAGTTGGTAAAAGAAAGTGGTGCGAAATATCTTTTACAAGGTACAAATTATACTGATGTAGAGGAAACTGTTGCAGGAATTAAAAGACAGCACAATATCTTAGCGCAGCTTGGGATAGATACAGAAGAGAGCTATGGATACAAAGTCATAGAGCCTTTAATCCAACTTAGAAAATCAGGAATAAGAAAAGTGGCAAAAGCTCTGGGATTATCAGAGGAAATATATAAGAGGCCACCCTTTCCTGGTCCTGCCTTAGCGGCGAGGATAATAGGAGAAGTCACGCCAGAAAGAGTAGAAACAGTAAAAAAAGCTACAAAAATTGTAGAAGAAGAATTATGTAATACCGATGCATTTCAGTATTTAGCGATTTTGCATGAAGATAAAGTCACCGGAATAAGAGAAGGAAAAAGAGATTATGGGTTGCAGATAGAGATACGGTGTTGGGAAAGCAAGGATGCAAAAATAGGTTCACCAACGAGACTTGCGTATGATATTTTAGACAAATTGGCAAAAAGGATAACTATAGAAGTTGCAGGTGTTGTAAGTGTTACTTACAACATAACGAAAAAACCGCCATCAACTATTGAACCTATTTAGTTAAAAGTTTTCGTTTCATGGATTTATCTTCAAACTAATTATCTTCTAGTTTAAGCCTATGTCTTATAAAAATGAAGAAAGGAGGTGAATTGCAATGCCAACGATTATGGTAGAAGGACCGCCGATTAAGGAAATTGAACGAAAGAGACAGCTGGTGAAAAAGCTCACCGATGTAGCAGTTGAAATATACGGAATCAAGCACATCACCGTACTCATTCGGGAAAACGCTCCTGAGAATGTCGGTGTAGAGGGGCAATTGATCATCGACCGGCACAAGCAAAGCTCTAACAGATAGCGTGTGAATCAGCAACGATAAGGTCAAACCTTTCCATACGGATCCGTCGGGATTAAATTTACTTTCGTTTAATCAAGAGATGGCATTTGCAGGTCCAACTTTCTTTTGTGTGTAATCAATAGTATCTCTCTCCTATTTCTATCGACCCTTTTGATTTTTATGTCAATTCGCATATCTGGTAGATAAGGTTCTATCTTGTCAGCCCACTCTATTACACTCACGCCATTTCCGAAGAAATAGTTTTCATAATCCAAATCGAAGAACTCGGCTACATTCTCTATCCTGTAGAGGTCGAAATGAAATAGAGGAATCCTACCTGTATACTCGGATATGATTGTGAAACTCGGGCTCGTTATCTCCTCTGTAATCCCGAGCCCCTTTCCTATACCTTTGACGAGAACGGTCTTTCCACTCCCCAAATCTCCGAAGAGAGCGACCACATCCTTTGCAACAAGTTGTCCTGCCAAGAGTTGACCAAATTTTATCGTCTGGGTTTCAGAGCGGGTTTTTAGTCTTATTTCTCTCATATATGATTCTCAAACCTTTCAATGTCAAATCTGGCTCAACCGCATCGAATTCAATATCCTCGATAATTAACTCGAATAGTCCGCCTGTAACGATGATTTTTAAATTGTCTCCAATTTCCTCCTTCATCCTTTTGATTATTTCATTCACTTCACCAATCAGTCCATAGTAGACACCTGCTCTCATAGATTCTTCCGTACTTCTGCCTATCAGAGCGAGCGGTTTTCTCACCTCTATTTTTGGCAGTCGGGCTGCCCTTCGCTGGAGTTCAGTAAGGCTTATAAGGATACCTGGAACTATGATCCCTCCTGGATAAGAACCATCCTCTGATATAAAGTCGAAAGTAGTAGCAGTCCCAAAATCTATAACTACCGTTGGACCGCCATAGTCTGTGTACGCAGCAACAACATTACATATCCTATCCGCTCCCACCTGTGATGGGTCGTAATAATCAATTTTAATGCCTAAATTCAAATTGTGGTCTACTATCAATGGTTCGATGTTAAAGTATTTTTTTGAAACACCATCAATTACCGGGGTAAGTGAAGGAACTACAGAAGAGAGTGCGATTGCAGAAATCTTATCCCTATCTACTTTCAAGTCCTGTAGAATAGATTTGAGGAGAAACCAATACTCATCAACAGTCAAATTTTCCCTCGTGGAAACTCGTCTCGTTCCCTTCAGTTTTTTATTTCTATAAAGTCCAAGATGCGTACTGGTATTACCTATATCTATTGCCAAGAGCATCTTCCTATTTTGATACTATAGTTTTGAGCAACTTTCCGTGTCTATCAACAGTTGCCTTTACTATCTTCGTAATCTTAAATCCATCAGTGGTAGAAAACATTTTTCTGAAACTCAAGACAAACACCTCTTCACCCACTACAGCCTTTGGAAATGATACCTTTAATTTACTCAATAACTCTGGTGATACTTTTTTTGTTTTACTCACACAGGTCGGCTCAACTTGAGCCATTTCAGGAAATTTTTTTATAATCTCCTTTTTCACATTCTCAACTATTTTTTTTGATAGTTCCATATAACCTCCCATATCCATACGGACGGGTCGTATAACTTCATACAATTCTGAGAGTTGGGTCACCGAAGAAGTTGAACTCTATGAGCGTCTTTATGTCATCTTCATCGAGAAAACCCTGTGTTCTAATCATCTTTTTAGCAAAATCTATTTTCGCATTTAAAAAAGCACTGCCGTAAGTAAGACCTTTGTTCACATACTGGAAAAAATATTTGCACAACAGGTCTGCTTCTGTTGATGGTGGTTCAATGGGACCGTAAGCGATAGCGGAAGAACCAATAAACAGGTCTGAATTTTCTGTCAGGAATTTTAGTGAGATTGCTGTAGAATCCGTCTTACCAAAGATGTATCCTCCATAACATGCCTCTGAAAATACAACCGAAGAGCCAACATCTTTGACCAATTCCGGGATGAAAGCAACAGGGAAATATGGATATTCTTCCGGGTCACCGAACCCCCGCTGACCATACCAGCAGTTTGTCTCTTTAGAGCCATGCAAATTGAAGTAGAGGTATCTTTTTTTAGCAATCCATTCCTTTTCGAAATTGTCTTTTGTGACCGGTGGGGTTATGATCAGTTTTTCTCCATTTTTAATGACCCTGTATACAGCCTTCGATGTCTTTTTCCATACACTCGCTGTATATCCAAAACTCTTACTTCCATCCCTTTTAAGTTTGTGTTTAAATATGAAATTATCCAGAACGGATAAGAAAAATTTCGAGTCACTACCTTCCGAGTCATTGATGTCAGGAAGCCTTCCGACTATCCTTTCAGGAATGGAGTATTCTTCATCCCTCGATGCATAAGGACTATCCGAGTAGATGAAATCGTCTTCATCATCGGTTGGATTATCCAGTTTAAAAAATGGAACAATATCGTCTCCTCCAATGATGAGGAAATAAACTTCCTTTCTGTTCAGATATTTTTTCTCAAAAGAGGAGAATTCCTCTCTAATATCAGAGGGTTCTATCTTTTTAGTGAGAAGTATCCTGGTCTCGATGGCTTCATCAGTTAAGAAGGTCTTATACTTTTCAAGTTTTTTCAATATAGCATCCGCCTCTTTTTTATATTTCAATTTGAGTCTCTTTTCGTTTGATACGAGTATAGCCACAGATTTCATCTTTCGCCGTTAATTGATTTAACTTTTTGTAGATACCGGTATACAGTTTTATATAAAAATGTGATTATGTCAAGTTTCTTTCCCATGGTCCGTCGTATTCTGTTTCGATTTCACCCAGTTTTCTCATCGGTTTTTCCCTCGTCTGTTCTTCATATACATGGGCAACGAGTCCTGCTGTCCTTCCTAACAGAAAGAATGCCTTGCCAAGACGATAATCGAAACCCATATCAGAGATTACCGCAGCGATTGCCCCATCCACATTTACAGGCAGTGGTTTCTTTCTTCCTTTATTGAATTCAGACTCGAGTGCTTTCATAAATTTGATATGTTCCCCTGCAATTTTGAGTTCATCTGCTAAATCGAAGAGTCTTTTTGTTCTTGGGTCTTTGGTATGCAAACGATGCCCAATTCCAGGCATCCTCTCTTTTTTTCTATTCAATTCAGAAAATAACATAGATGCCATTTCTTCAATGGTTTTTCCCTCTTCTTTTGTTTTCTTTACCCATCTCTGCAAAATCTTTGCACAGTTCTCAATCGCGCCTCCATGCACATCACCGACTGCGAGTATTCCTGCTGCCACTGCTGTAGGAAGGGGCACACCTGCTGAAGCAACCGTCCGTGATGCAACACAGGTAGGGGGTGTAGCACCGTGGTCAATAGAGGAAGTTAAAATTGCGTCTATCATCTTATTCTCAGATTCGTTTGGCATCCTTCCTTTCCATAGAAGAAATACAACGGAAGAGAAAGGGATAGTCCCGATTAAATCTTCCTGTCTATACCCTCTTGTTACAATATGGTTTGGTTCTACTTTTGTTATTGCTGTTTTCCACATAATGCCTCCTTCACCAGTTCTGGTATCTCGCTCAAAGTCTCTGCGATGATTGCACCATTTTCTTTTAATGCTTCTACCTTACTCTCCGCAGTCCCCATATTCCCCTCAATTATTGCACCTGCATGACCAAGTCTTTTCCCCTTTGGTGCTGCTTTGCCTGCTATAAATGCGACTACAGGTTTTTTTATAGTCTTGATGTAGGGTGCAGCGAGTTCTTCGTATACCCCTCCTATCTCACCAGCCATAACTACCGCATCGGTTTCTGGGTCTTCCTCAAATAATCTCAGCACATCCTCAAAATTGGCACCGAGTATAGGGTCTCCGCCAAGGCCAACAGATGTAGATTCCCCCATACCTGCAAGATTGAGGGAGTTGGCAAGGTAATAGGTTATCGCCCCGCTTCTTGCCACTGTTCCAACCCTTCCGCCTGAAAAGGCTATTTTTGGCAGCATGCCTACAAGCGATTTCCCTGGTGATATTAGTCCAGGTGTGTTTCCACCTATTACGAGCGCATCTTTTTCTTTCGCTCTTTTACGTACAAAGAGCATATCGTGGACAGGGATTCTCTCTGTGATTACAACAACCGTCTTTATGCCCGCATCTATAGCTTCTAAAATCGCATCTTTAGCAAACCTTGGAGGCACCCATACGCTTGAAACCGCAGCGGCTGGGTGTTCTTTCAAGCACTCTGCGACCGTATCATACACAGGGAGATCGTGTATCTTTTCACCACCCTTTCCAGGTGTTACTCCACCAACGACCTTTGTTCCATAGTCAAGCATAAACTTCGTATGGAGCGACGCATTCCTGCCCGTTATTCCCTGAACGATGACTTGGACATTTTCGTCAATTATAATAGACATAAATCCCTCCAGATCCTCTTAGAAACTAAATACTAAATGCTAACTACTAAATGCTCTCTTTTATTGCTTCTTTTATGACCTCTTCAATCGGTGTATCGAATTTATACACTTTTATATTTTTAAATAGTTCGGAATGTTCTTTTATTGCCTCTTCGAAAATTTTTCTCCCCTCTTCCTCCATATTCCCAGCCATCCTCATTATCATAGGCTTTTGTGGTCTGTTTTCTAATACATATTGAACCACTGCTTTTGCCCAGTCGTCACAGCGAGAGATACCTCCGAATCGAGCACCAAATATGACTTTAACCTTTGGATTATCCATCAACAATCCTATCATAAGTCTCAATCTTTCCTGCGTCGGAGCACCACCAGAATCCATGAAATTTGCAGGATTTCCGCCGAAGTGCTTTATCAAATCGATGGAAGCTATTCCAAACCCTGCACCCCCAGGGAATACGCCTATATCACCATCCAAGTCAACATAGGGTATACCCGCTTTTTTGGCAATCTTCTCCCGTTTCGTAAGTTCTCCAATCTCATGCCTCGCCTCTATCCCCATCTGCATGAGTTCTTTATGGCGATACATCGCATCCTCATCTAAATCCACCTTCGAATCCAGTGCAATGATTTTTCCATCAGCGGTGAGAACGAGTGGATTAATCTCTACAAGTTTACAGTCGTAATCTAAAAATAGATTATAGAGTGCAACTATAATATTACCTACTTTCAGCATCGCATCACCTTTAAATTCCATCTTCCTGGCGATGGACCTTCCCAGGTATGGCTCAACCCTTTCTCCAATTTCCAAATAATGTTTAATTATTGCATCTGGCTTTTTTGCAATCTCCTCTATTTCCATACCACCTTCAGAGGATACAATCAGCAACGGTTTATGTTTTGTCCTGTCTATGGTTGCACTCAGATAGAATTCTCTATCGATCTCGACCTTTTCTTCGACCAAAACCTTTGTCACTTCATAACCGTGTATGACACGACCGAGCAATTCCTTTATCTTGGTCTCTGCTTCTTTTTTTGAATTGGCAAATTGAATAGCACCCGCCTTTCCTCTTCTTCCAATAAAGACCTGTCCTTTGAGGACTACCGGATAGACCACCTTATCCAGTTCACTGAAGTCGCCAACAACGACACTGTTGGGTGTAGGGATATTATATCTTTTAAAAAGTTGTTTCCCTTCATATTCATAAAGGCGCATAAAACTCCCTAAATCCTTTCTTTTTCTATCTCGAATTCGATGAAATCACAGTGATAGATAACCGTTGCTTCTTTAGTTCTTGAAATCTTCATTACATCTTCAGAATGAGCCAGAACTATGTGTGCTACCTCCCATGGGAGTCCTGCCTCCAATGCGAGTGCATAACCCGATATAGGATGTCGTACAAATTTACCGAATTTGCTCTTTACCATTTTTCCTTTTTTCTTTTCGTATTCCAATAATTTGCCAACATCGTGGATCAATCCGCCAGCGATGAGGAAATCTACATTCAAATCATCCCTTGCCCTTGCAACTCCTATTGCCATCTGCGTCACTTTACGAATATGTTCTATTAAAGAAATCTTTGTAGGGATGAGAATCGTAAAGGGTATATCATCTATCCTCTTCCAACCGCCCCGTCCCATTGCCAAAAACCAGACTTTGACTACCCCTTCTCTAATAGAAGTCTCTTTAATCTCATTCAGTTCAGGAAATAGACTTTCTATATATTTCCTCATTTCTCCTCCCTCTTTTTCAGGTATTCTATCAGTCCGCCAGATTTCATTATCTCCATCTCCAAGCCAGATATGGGTTGGGCTTTGTATCTCTCTTTGGTGGTCAAATTTTTTATCTCCCCTGTCTCTATATCTACCTCTATTTCATCACCCTGTTTTATCTTCTTTGCATCCTCGCATTCTAAGATGAACAGTGCTGTATTTATGCAATTTCTGTAAAATATCCTTGCAAAGGATTCTGCAATGATTAGAACGATACCTCTACCTTTTATTGATACTGGTGCATGTTCTCTTGAAGAACCACAGCCAAAATTTTTACCTGCAACCATTATATCCCTGTCCTTTACATTTCTCATAAACTCTTCTGCTTCTGGCACGCCTTCCATCGCATGTCGTGCAATCTCTTCTTTATCGGTCAGTGGAAGATATTTGCCTGGATATATCTGGTCTGTGTCTATGTCATCACCAAATTTCCAGACCCTACCTTTTAAAACCATAAGCCCTCCTAAAAAATCCAAACCTCAAAATCCAAAAACCAAATTAAATCCAAAATCACAATTCCAAAATTGTCTTTCGCAATCATTTTCTCAATTTATTGATTATTGCACTTAATACATTTATAATTTCATTTATCTCTTTCAAATCAGAAGACACAACTTCATTCGGTAAGTACTTGCCGCTTGTCAACCTGATCCAGTATTTGGTTTCTTTTGCTTCCTTCCTTGCAATTACAAATTTGTTTATTAAATCTCGCTTGGTTACAGTACCATCTGCCTCCTCTACATTCGCTCCAATAGAAGTTCCAGCACGCACTAACTGTGAAGATAGTATTCGACAAACATGATTATTGGGCAGTTTCCCGCCAAGTTCTAATATTCTTTTTGCAAAATTAAATGTTCGTTCTTTAATATCATAGATCTTGTTATCTTTATTGGGATTTTGGAATTGGGATTTAATTTGGATTTTGCAGTTTTTGGATTTGGGATTTACATTTTTGAACATCGTTTAGTTACACCTCTCTTGGGTTGGTTATTCTCCCTTCTATTGCCGATGCTGCAGCCGTTGCTGGTGATGCAAGATAAACCTCTGCTCCCTTGCCCAGTTTTCCAATAAAATTTCGATTCGATGTAGAGACCATCACTTCACTTGGTGCTAAGATTCCAGGATGACCTGTGGTGCAGAGTGCACAACCTGGATTCGTTATTACTCCACCCGCATCCAGAAATATGTCGTATAATCCATTTTTCAATGCCTCTTTTGCTACCTCCATTGTAGCAGGAACGATTATCAATCTGACCTTTGACTTTTTCCCTCTCAATATCTCGGCAGCGATTTTTAAATCTTCATATCTTCCATTCGTGCAGGAACCTATGAAGCTCTGGTCGATCGGTCTGCCCTCGACTTCTTTTACATCTTTAACATTGTCTGGCGAATGGGGGCAAGCGATCTGTGGCTTTAAATCGCTAATATCGTAATGGAATACCTTTTCATATCTTGCATCTGAGTCCGCATTTATCCCCTTTATGTCAGTATTCGTCCGCTCGTGTACAAATCTCAATATTTTATCATCTGGTTCAATGAACCCCACCTTGCCCGATAGCTCGGTCACCATACTCGTCAATGTGATTCTACCTGCAAGTGACATTTTTTCGACCGCTTCTCCTGTAAACTCCACCGCCTTATAGATGGCACCATCTGTTCTAATATTCTTGAGAATATGTAAGATTATATCCTTCGGATAAACACTCTCATTTAAATTTCCATCAATCACAATCTTTATCGTTTCTGGAACTTTGAACCAGAGTTTACCGTATGTAAGTGCTGCTGTAATATCTGTAGTGCCTACCCCTGAGGCAAATGAGCCAAACGCACCAAGAAGGTTCATGTGCGAATCGGTGCCGATAATCACATCCCAGGGTCTGACCAGTCCATTTTCGAAGAGTATATGCTGGCCAATACCCGTATTCACATCGAAGAGTCGGGTTTTCATTTTAGCTGAGAAATCCCTGCATATCTTTTGGTTTTGGGCAACTTTTTCATTCCTTGCAGGAATATGTAGGTCAAAAGTTATCGCTACCTTGTTCCCATCGAAGACAGGTCTCTCATCAAAGGAGTTCTTATACTCCAATATGGCATTTGGTCCACCAAAATCTCGCATCGCCACAAGATCTAAATCTGCCCATACCCTATCACCAGCCATACGGTCCGTGGAGGCAGAGACATCCTTTTTGGATGCTTTTGAGAGAATCTTCTCGATAATCGTCTTTCCCATATCAATCCAGATACAGGATTATCTTTGCATATTTTAAACTCTTTGTCAAGATTCTTTCGCTGTGTATGGCGTCCCTCCGGGCTATTTCAGAAAACATTTTCTCTCAATTCTCCCTTTTCCCTGTGTTTTAGTTTGTAAAATCTGTCCATTCCATACGGTCACAGACCCGTATGGGATGCTGTGCAACGGATCCTGATATGTTAATCTGTGGTTCCCAGGTGGTTTCTTTTTTCTTGACAATATGATAGAAATTATTCAAACTAAACTGGGGTTTTAACATAAGGAGGAAACATGGTTTCAAAAAATTTATTGGAAGATTTGAGTATATTCAAAGGACTGAACGACAGTGAATTCAGTAAGATAGTAGATATATGTACAGAGCAGAAGTTCAAAAAAGATGATATTATATTAACTGAAGGTAGCGAATCTAAGGACCTATTTTTAGTTGTAGAAGGTATGGTGGATGTTCAAATAAGATTATCTCCACAATTGAATCCTGTTTCAATAAATATAATACAACCAGGTGAAATCTTTGGGGAATTTTCCTTTGTTGATGGACTTTGTCGCTCTGCAACTGCTAAATGTCTGACAGATACTAAAATTATCTTTGTGAAGAAATCTCTATTCGATTCTTTGACGCAGAAAAATTCAAAACTTGGAATGATTGTGATGAAGAATATAGCTTCAATCCTATCCGCAAGGATAAGAAACACCAATGATTTGTTGAGAGATTTCATATCAAGAAGTTTCAGGATGAGAGGGGTTTAACATAACAAACTGGAGGAGATATGCCAAGGGAAGTCAACCTCGGTGTTTTGGCATCTGGTAGAGGGTCAAACTTGCAGTCGATTATAGATAATATAGAAGCGGGTAAACTCTCGGCAGAGATTGCAGTTGTCATAAGCGACAATGAAGATGCTAAAGCATTGGAACGGG
The DNA here is from genome assembly GCA_030619885.1 of bacterium. Taxonomy (GTDB): domain Bacteria; phylum Hydrothermota; class DG-26; order JAUXAN01; family JAUXAN01; genus JAUXAN01. The sequence goes on along the minus strand of JAUXAN010000005.1, from coordinate 13,879 downwards.
CAAGAAAACATAATATCAAAGCCGTCTATATACCACCTGGCACTCACAAGACCTACCTCGATGATGAAGTGGAGAAAGAGTATGTAAAATGTCTGAAAGAAAATGGTGTGGAACTCGTAATACTTGCAGGATTTATGAGGGTAATAAAGAAAAGATTCTTTGAGGAGTATTCGGGAAGGATGATGAATATCCATCCAGCACTCCTCCCTTCATTTAAAGGACTCGAAGGACAGCGCCAGGCATTTGAATACGGGGTAAAAGTATCCGGATGTACAGTTCATTTCATCGATGAATCTGTTGACCATGGTCCTATAATCTGCCAGGCTTCCGTTCCTGTACTTGAGGATGATACCGTTGAAACATTATCAGCACGGATATTGAAAGAAGAGCATAGAATCTACTCTGAGGCGATACAGCTATATGCAGAAGGAAGATTAAAAACAGAGGAAAGAAAAGTAAGGGTAGTATGAATGTTGCCGGTCGTGCTAGATGGGGAGCCAGCGGTGCCCTCCCTTATGGGCTCGCAATCCGCTACAGCGAGGTCGAAGGTTCGTCCGAGGCTTTTGATTGAAAGACAAGTAAATAGGTGGTGCAGGTGTTGAAAGTTGGGTCCTGTGGAGCCGAAGTCTACAAACCCCGTGAGGGCCGGGAGGCAGCAGCGGTAAGTAGTTCTTTCTACTGTCATGGGTAAGCCTGGCTGGAGCCTGGCTGCTTTTTCACCCTTTCAGTCGGAGTCGAAGATGAACTGCACGCCGGCACTAAAGGTTATTTGATCTCAAGATCCGAATGGACAGGATTAACAGGATTTTTATTTAATAGGACGCAGATTCCCACGCATATCCCTACGGATCCGTATCGACTTTTACACTGTCGATTCCAAAACTCCAAAAATAACTTGATAACTTAATAACTGAATGACCTATTTTACATAGAGTCTGTTCTTTCTTATATATTCTTCAACATCTTGGGGTACGAGGTATCTGAACGACCTCCCATCTGCAACCCTCTTTTTAATCTCCGTTGAGGAGATGTCTACCAAGGTCACCTCGATGGGCATCAAATCGTATCCTCCCATACGGGTTGTACGACTATTTTTTATCTCATATCCCGGTCTACTGAGCACAACTACCTTACATAGTCTAAATACCTCGTCTGGGGTTTTCCATGTTTCTATCTCCAAAAGTTGGTCTACTCCCATTAAAAAGTATAACTCGAAATCGGTGTATCTCTTTTTAAATTCTCTAAGGGTGTCTACAGTATAAGATCTCCCCTTCCTTTTCAATTCGATATCGGATATTTCAAAATTGGGATTATTTTTTATCGCCAGTCCTACCATTCTGTAGCGATGTTTCGATGAGGTGATTTGTTTCTTATGAGGAGGTATATAAGAGGGGATGAAGATAATTTTCTCTAAACAGAGTAATTCTCTCGCATCCTCTGCAACAATTAGATGTCCTGAATGTATTGGATTGAAAGTTCCGCCAAACAGTCCCAGTCCCCTCATTTTCTGGTGGTCAGTTTTCTAATTCTCTCTCTCGCCTCCTCTTTGCTCTTTTCATCTTCACTCTCATTCAATACTCTTTCGTAAGCCTCCTTTGCCTCATCAAACTTGTGTTCTTCTTCATAGCATTTTCCAAGTAATAGGATGGCCTCATCTTTTATCTCGGTATCTCCATATTCTTCAAGCACTCCATTCAAGTATATCCTGGCAGGTTCATATTTTTCCATCTTCATATACATCTTGCCGTTCTCAAGTTCTTTTCTCGCCAGTTTATTCCTGCATTTATTTCGTATCTCCATAACCTCTTTTCTCAGTTCGGTGCCTGGATATTTTGAGAGAAATAGTTCTATCTCTTCCATTGTCTGATTTGTTAATTCCTGGTCCAGATAATATGGTTTCGTTAATTTGTAATAACTGAGCATGAGTTTATAGTGAGCGTCATCAGCATAAGGGCTATCCCTGAAATTGTCAACCATAAATTTATATTCGGATTGTGCTTCCTGATAGTTTCTTTTTTCAAAATAACATTCAGCAAGATAAAATTGAGCATCATCAATATAATCCGAACCAGGATGTTCAAAGAGCAGTCTCTGGAAACCTTCTTTTGCTTTATCGTATTTACGCTTATTGAAATGTGCTTTTGCGACAATGAATTGGTCCTCTGCATCGAGGGAAGCTCTGAAACTCTCTCCTCCACACCCCAATAGCATAAATAGAAGAACTGTGGGATATATTATTTTCACCCCGATACAGCGATAACTTGTGTAGAGATTAAGAAAATGTCCTCTTATAGAAAGATTCGGAACAGTGTAGAACTTATCCATTACAAATCTTCGTTGCTGTATCGGGGTTCATTTTCCTTCTATAGATTTTATCTGCTTCAACCTGCGTTTCGCTTCACTTACAAGCATACCCCGTCTATATGGGTTGAGTTTCAACACATTTCGATAGAATTTTTTTGCTTTGATATAATTTTTAAGTGAGAAGTTTATCTCCCCAAGAAGAAAGTTGGCATCGTCGAGTAGATGTATGGGACTACCTGCTTCTATAACCTTGCTGGCATATACCAACGATTCCCCATAATTTTTCTCCTTGTATTTCTTTTCTGCAAGTTTATATGCGATCTCTCCCTTATGCCATAAAAGGTCTTCGGTAGTCTCCTCTTCTAAAAATTTTTCACACCATTCAAGAGATTCTGTTAGTTCTCCCAGTTCTAATAGAGATTTCACCACTTTTATCTTCGCATCCTTTGATGACTTGCCTGAGGAGACCGACTCGAGTCCTTTGATGTAATATTCCTTTGCCTTGAGTAACTTTTTATGGTCATAATAGTAATCACCGAGCAGATAGAAATTTTCTCCAATGTCGTAATTATCTTTTATCTCCAGCATCCTCTCAAAAGTATGTGCCGCCATATCATCCATCCTCATTTTGAGATACCCGCCAGTAAGGTCAGAGTAAATTTTTATTATACTGTCTGCGTAAGTAGAGTCTACATTGACAGATTTTGTAAAATATTTGTGGGCAGGTTCGAATTGATTCACATTGAGATATGACACACCCAACAGGTAGTTAACTTTTGAATTCCTCTCCTCCAAATTCTCTAAGATGAGTATAGCTGACCTGTATTCGCCCTTTTTAATGTATCTCTCTGCTTCTTTTATCTTCCTTTTAGTTTGAAGGATACAGGCAAGAAAAAAGCAGAGGGAGAGGAGAATCAGGTATCGTTTCATATCTTTGCCACAAGTTTTCGTATGAGAGTAGTCAGGGATGGCTCAGCTCTGTTTGCAGTTTTAATTATCTCTTTCAGATTAACAGGTTTGAGGGCGTTAGGAAGTCCCATATCGGTTATTATAGAAAAACCAACCACCCTCATTCGCATATGTCTTGCAACGATAACCTCTGGCACCGTTGACATACCGACTACATCACCACCGATTATTCTCAAAAATCTATACTCGGCTGCAGTCTCAAGGTTAGGCCCCTGAAGTATGATGTAGACGCCTTTTTTAATGGGTATCTTCTCTGTAAGTGCAATCTCTTCCGTCAATTTTATGAGTTTTCTATCGTAAGGTTCAAACATATCCGGAAATCTTGCTCCAAGTTTATCTATGTTCTTACCTCTAAGGGGATTATCTGGAAGAAGATTTATATGGTCTGTGATGACCATAATATCGCCTCTATTAAATTGAGGGTTCAAACCACCACAAGCGTTAGACACTATCAGAACCTTTGCACCAAGGACACGCATAACCTTCACGGGAAATGTTATATCCTCCATCGTGTAGCCCTCATAATAATGGAACCTTCCCTGCATTGCAACCACCCTCTTTTTTGAGAGTGTGCCAAATATCAACTTACCTACATGCGTCTCCACAGTAGAGACAGCAAAATTCGGGATCTCATCATAAGAGAGGACTGTCTCTTTTTCTATATCACTCGCCAGTCTTCCGAGTCCTGTGCCGAGAATTATGCCAATTTCAGGTCCAAGTTCTGTCTTGTTTCTAATATACTTCTTTGTCTCTTCGATTTTTGTCAACAAATCATCCATACATCCCTTTCTACGAATCTTAAAAAAAATGTCAAGATAAAAACACGGAGCACCACTGATGCTGACACGGATAAACACAAAAAAAGGAAATCTCAAGTAGTAGGCGTCACAGATTCAACCCAGATCGCCGGATTTATTTAATAGTAGAGCCAGAAGAACAATAGAGGCGGTCTCTGTCTTCAATTTTCTGGGACCAACTGATACAGGAATAACACCCAATTTTTCCAATTCCTCTATCTCATTTTCTGTGAAACCGCCCTCTGGTCCAATGAATACGATCGCTCTTTTCTGATTTTCCTTCAGTGGAATATCATCTAAAGTTCTTTTCTCCTCCCTTTCCCATCCTACAAGTTTTAGTTTGTAATTTTTAAGTAATATTGAAACACTCGACAATTCTGTCAATTCGTCAACAACGGGAAGGATTGCCCTTCCTGACTGTTTCATTGCAGAGACTGCAATATTTCTCCATCTTTCTAACTTGTTCACACCAGGGAACGCCACTGAATTTTTTGTTACAAGTGGTATTATTCGAAAAACACCAATTTCGGTACACTTTTCAACTACCAGACCCATCCCATCGCCCCTTGGAACTCCACATGCTAATGTAACTTCAAGCAAAGGTTCACACGGTTTTCTTCTCTTTGATACTATACGCACCAAAGTCCTCTCAACCGAAACGGTCTCGATTCTACCTGTGTATTCCATTCCGAACCCATCAACAACCTTTATTATCTCTCCTGCTTCTTTCCTCAATACCTTTGCGATATGGAAGGACTCTTCATCGGTTATTAGTATCTTGTCTTCTGATATATTCTCTGGTGGTGAATAAAAGTTGGACATTACAGACCAAATATTTTAGAGAAAAATCCTTTCTTTGGCGTAGGAGGTTCAGATTCATATTTAGAAAGTTCTGCAATTAGTCTCTTCTCTTCTGACGAAAGTTTTGTTGGAGTCCATACAATTATTTCAACATACTCATCACCACTTCCATAGCCCTGCAGATTTGGCATACCCTTTCCTCGGAGTCTGAATAACTTTCCTGACTGGGTTCCTGATGGAATTTTGAGCCTCACTTTCCCCTCCAGTGTAGGCACATCCACTTCTCCACCGAGTGCTGCTTTGGAAAAAGAGATGGAAACCCTACAGTATAGGTCATTTCCCTTCCTTTCAAAAATATCATCTTCTTTTTCTTCTATCAATACTATCAAGTCTCCGGATGGTCCCTCATTAGGACCCACATTCCCTTCTCCTCTCATAGGAATGTAGTTTCCTGTTGCTACACCTTCTGGAATCTTGACTGTTAGTGTTGCTGTTTTCTTTACCCTTCCATCCCCTCCACAACTGCGGCAGGGATTTTTAATTACAGATCCCTCTCCCCTACACCTGCTGCAGGAAGTAATATTCACAATCTGTCCGAACAGACTTCTTCTTGCCTGTCTTATCTCACCCGTTCCCTTACATACAGGACAGGTCTCTTTTGATGTTCCACCTTTTCCACCACAGTCCGGACATCTTTCTAATCTTTTGTATTTTATCTTCTTTTCGACACCTTTTGCTATTTCTTTCAAGTTCAGTTTCAACTTTATCTTTATATCCGGGCCGCTCATTCTATGGGGTCTTCCATATCTCTGTCTTCGTCTCGGACCGCCAAAGAACATATCGAATATGCTGCCTGTCTCGAAGAAATCTTCGAACCCACCGAAGATGTCTCTTATATCTGAAAAATGTGTAAAGTTTGACCAGTCAAAACCACCTTTACCAAATGCATCGGATACCCCCGCATGTCCAAATCTATCATATTGTGCTCTTTTGTTCGAATCTACTAAAACTTCGTATGCCTCTGACATCTCTTTGAACTTTTCTGTCGCTTCTTTTGGATTGTCTCGATTCATATCGGGATGGTATTTTTTAGCGAGTCTTCTGTAAGTACTCTTGATGTCGCCTTCAGTTGCGTTCCTCGAAATACCCAACACTTCGTAATAGTCTCTCTTATTCACATCACCCATTTTAATTAAAAATTTCCTTTTGTCAAGAGGTTAGCCCATACTATTGCAATTCAGACACTGATGCTATTTTTAGACGCCCATACGGGTCCATACGGATCCGTAGGGATCGTATGACAGATTAACATCTCTGGATCCGTTGCGCAGCATTCCATACGGGTCTGTGACCGTATGGAATGGACAGATGTTCACTGATTGAATATTCTTCTTATAATCTGCGGCCATCAGTGTAAACCCCGTTAGTTGTTTACTATTTAACGGGGTAAATCAGTGTCTACTGTCTGAATCATAGCTCATACTATTTGATGCAGATTGCACACCGAAAGATTCAATATGCATTTTTCTCTTGCATTTTTTATAGAAAATTTACATAATATTTATAATGAGAAAGACGATTATATTTATAGTATTTTGCTTATCTTTAAATAGTCTATTTGCAGTCACCTTCGAAAATCCGCTCCAGAAAAAACTCTTGTCTGTTCCGCATTTCCAGTATTACAAAGAGGGGTACTATCTGGTTCCAGAGAGCGATCTGATGGTTTTTGAAGACGAAAAGAATGGGGTCTTCCTTTCTGTATCTGAGGTTCATACCATAGAGAGTTTCATAGAAGAAAACACCAAAGAGGAAATAAAAAACTTGTGGATGGAGAAGACGAAGAAATCTGTGGTGCAGAGTGGCAGTCAGGGACTCATACCCGATTTTGATATACCAATCTCTCTTGGTCCTGTCTCAAGTATATTTGGTGAAGGTGGAAAACTCAAGGTTGGAGGGAGCCAGAGCATAAAGTTCGGTGGGAGTAAGCATATATGGAAAGAACAGCCAGCTTCACCTATCGATCAACAGAGGGGGTGGATGCGATACTTCCCTGATCTCCAGATGGAACAACGCCTCCTTGTAGACCTTACAGGGACGGTGGGTGACAAGATAGATGTGGATGTTCACCACAATTCACAAGCAGAGAGCGAATTAAAAAACAAGATAAAACTCACTTATACGGGTAGAGAGGATGAGATAATCAAGAAGATAGAAGCAGGTGATACAGACCTCTCTCTGCCAAGAACATCTTATGCCTCTATGACCGCAAAGAGGACAGGACTGTTCGGGATAAAGGGTTATGCGAAACTGGGTGGACTCGACCTCATTGCAATAGCATCCAAGGAACAGGGTGAAGGGGCATCAGCAGAATTTAGAGGTGAAACAAAAGTAGAATCATTTCAAATATGGGATGGTCGCTATTTGAAAAACAGATTTTTTCATATTGGTGATGATGGACCCATCGATACTATCAGAGTTTATGTCGATGACAGATACCCCATCAATAATGATAAGGCATTGCCAGGGCAAGCATATGTAGATTTTACATCAACAGAATATGAAGATGGGATGTTCGATTTGATGACTTCTGGTGAAGACTATGCCTTCTACAACGAGCTATATGGATACAAGAATGTGATCGAATTCTTCTCACCACTCGGAGAACACCATATTCTGGCTGTCTATTATGTTACCGAAGATGGTGAAAGGGTTGGAGATATTACATACGACCCGAATGACCCAGGCTCGAGGATAAAACTGAAAACGATTAAACCCTCAGTCCCAGACCCCCAATCGATAACTTGGTATTATCCACCCAAGAACATCTACGACATCGGTTCAACCGAAATAGACAGGGCAACTTTGAAGATAAAGATCAGAAAGGCACAAACACCAGGCTCAGTTAATGAGGAAGCAGACCATGATGGCGATGGTCCGGGAACATATCTCTATCAACTTGGAATTGATCCCAATGATGATGGAATCGTTGAGGAGAATTATATAGATTGGGAAAGGGGATACCTCATATTCCCTTATCTTGAACCATTCAGATTAGTAAATTGTAATCCTGCGATATATGATTCAGTAGATCCGAGACAGAATGAACTCTTCTATTATCTGGATGTGAAATACAGAACATCGAAACCCACCTTTAATCTGGGACATATAAACATAATAGAGGGGAGCGAGACAGTTCTTATGAATGGGGTTGAGTTGACCAGAGATAAAGATTACGATATGGACTATGATATAGGTATCGTCACATTCAAAACATCTGTTCCAGAGGATGCGGAGATAAAGATATATTATGAGTGGGCACCATTTATCTCTCTATCTTCCAAAACATTTTTAGGTTTGAGGGGTATGTATAAACTGAGTGATAATTTCGAACTGGGTTCCTCATTCCTTTTCAGGTCTGTAGCAAACCCTGTAGAACGTCCCAGACTCGGGGAGGAACCAACGAGGATGATGCTCGGTGAACTCGATGGAAGAGTTGAATTTCATCCCGATTTTCTAACCAGAGCGGTTGACCTCCTTCCATTAATAGAGACAGAGGCAGCATCCAAAATAAGCATTTCGGGTGAAGTGGCATCCTCATTTCCAAACCCAAATACAAAAAATGATGCCTACATAGACGATATGGAAGGCACAACAATGACAAACTCGCTCCCCATAGGTTTCATGGCATGGATATACGGAAGTATACCTGTTGGGAAGGACACATCGAATTTTGCAAAGAAACCTCTGCTCTGGTATAATCCCAAAGATGGGGTGAGGGCGGGTGATATCCATCCCGGACTCTCGCCGGAGGAGAGGGAAAAAAAGGAGACCGTACTGAATTTGAATTTCACCCCTGAAGATACGACCTCCTGGTCGAGTATTTTTACAGGTGGATTCGATTGGGATATTACGAGATACAGTTTTCTCGAAGTATGGGTAAAAGGAGAGAGCGGTAAGCTTGTTATAGATCTGGCAAAAAGAATGGACGAGGATGGGATAAGGAGGGATAAATTCGGACAGATAAAGGGCTACAGTTTATTTGATACTGAAGATCAACCTGAAGCGGATGGTAAGCGAAATGGAATACTTGATGAGGATGAAGATACGGGCCTGGATGGGGTAATAGGAAGCGATGGGCAGAATATCTCTGGAGATGACGGCAATGACGACTATCAATATGAATCGGGTAGCGATGACTATTCAAAGGTCACCGGAACAGAAAATAATAAGAGACTGGACACAGAAGACATCAATGGAAATACAGTGTGGAATACCCTCTACAACGATTATTTTAAATATGTGATAGACATCTCGGATACAGTCATTTCAGATACACTGACTGTATACAATGAATACGGCTGGAAACTCTATAGAATACCGCTGTATGCCTATTCTGACACGGTAGGAAAACCCGATCTCCGATATATTGAATCTGCAAGAATTTGGCTTACGGGTTTTGATGCCACAACCACTATACAGATATACTCAATTTCTGTAGTTGGAAATCGGTGGGAGAATGAGGGCGTATCCATTCTGGACACAACAGTGGGTCCAGTAGAAGACAATGAGGGGTTCGTTGTAGCTACAATTAACAATCATGACAATCCTGATTATTACCCACCCTTTGACCCTGGTACTGACCGATATGGAAAACCTATGAAGGAATCTTCATTGGAACTTCGCTATGAACTTGGTCCGAGACATAAGGCTTCCTGTTATAAGTTGATACCAGACCCCACAGAACAGAATTTTGCAGGCTACGAAGATATGCGATTCTGGATTAAGAAAACTGGAGAGACTTTGCATAATCCTCAGTTCTATCTAAAATTTGGCAGGGATTCATCTAACTATTACGAATACAGAACGGAGATTACAGCAACACCATGGAGAGAGGTAATGCTCAAATTAAAAGATTTCACTGAATTCAAGCGTGCAGTTTACGAAACCACGGATGTGAATACTGTAGTCTATACGAAAGGAGAAATTAGTTTCAAAGGTTCTCCATCCATCACTCAGGTCGTATGGATGAGAGCAGGGGTTGTAAATACCAGTTCTGAAAATACCTGGAAAGGCAGGGTTCTGTTCAACGAATTGAGGCTCTCGAAACCAAAACGCAACATCGGTATTGCGGGTAATATGAATATAAAGCTCAATATAGCGGATGTGATGACCATAAATGGAGCATATAGAAATGAAGGGTGTGAATTCAGAAACCTAACAGGTGAAAGAAAGTCGGGTGCATCAACAGAAAATTACAGCCTAAGTGGAAGCACTGATTTGAACAAATTCTTGCCCCAAAAATGGGGTCTCTCCATACCCGTGACCGCTTCGATAAATGAAGGTAAGACGCTTCCAAAATACAGTGCTGGAAATGATATAGAACTTTCAGAAGAAGAGAAAAAGAGAGAGAAGACGGTATCCAGAAAGAACAGCCAATCCATCTCCTTTAGAAAAACTGGTTCGACCAATCCACTCCTAAAGTTAACACTCGATGCATTATCATCTTTGACTCTGAGTCGTTCATACAGGTTCTTTGATTCTCCACAGAGAAGAGATTCAGTGACAACTCTTAGCGCATCTTTTAAATATGGTTACTCACCAAAATTGCCAGCTCTCAACTTCTTCAACATCTTTTCTTTTTCCTATTTTCCAAGTAGTATCGGCTTTGGTGGCAACTACAACAAAAATCGAAGTATAGAATATACAAAAGCAACGGACAATTACATCAAAAGAATTACTCAGACTGGAGGATTCGGTGCATCGACAAGTTACAATCCTATCTCCATCCCCGCGTTGAAGACTTCACTGAGAACTTCCGCTTCTTTCCGTGTGAGTTCCGATTTTGGTAGGGGAAAGAAATATTATATCGGGGATACAGACTATTATGTCACTAAAGGTGAAGACATTGGAATGGGGGAAAGTTTTTCAGCAAGTATCGCGCCAAATTTCTGGAATATCATAAATCCCGGTATCTCCTGCAATGCAAAATACAGCGAAACTCATCAATTCTTTCTCGACGCTGAGACAGGTGATTCTATCAAGATATTGAACTTTAATAACAACAGTAGTATCAGTGGAAAGTTACCTTTGAATCCTGGTAATATCATATCCAAATTGACGCATATCAGAGATAAAAAAAACGACCAACAGGCAAAATCGTGGACACCACATTGGATGTTGATGAAAATCGAAGATTTATCGAAATATATCCCTTCACTCAACTATAATGGTTCCTGGGCAAGAAACTCGGCTTATTATGGAAGACCTCCTAACAGAGCCGCTTTTAAATACCAACTTGGCATTGAAGATACCCCGTATGATACAATAAAAACCTCACAGGATAAAAAGGGTAACACCAAATCCCATAGAGCAACAAGTAGTTTCAAAATATGGAAATTTGATTTGAATGGAAGTTATCAACTATCAAGAACTGAAACCGAACATATCAGTAACCCCGGTAATAATAGCTGGAGCAGTTCAAAGACCTGGCCAGAGTTCAGTTTAAGTATCTCATCTATTGAAAAATTACCATTAGTGAAGAGGGTGTGGTCCAGTTCTCATTTTGGCTCAGGGTTCTCAATAAATACGACTAAACGGGGTGGTATGGACAAAGAGAAAGCCAAATCCAATTCTGAAGCTACAAGTATTTCACCATCACTCGACATAAAATGGAAGATAGGAATAAACACTGACATTCATTATACATATAATTGGAAACACAATGAGGATTATCAAGCAAAGACTGAAGCAAATGACAAATCGCACAAGGTTGGATTAAATGTAGGTTACAGTTTCTCGGCGCCTACGGGGATAAAATTCCCTTTGCTGAGCAGAATTAAATTTAAGAGTACCCTCAGCATGTCTTTCTCTTTCTCCTATTCACAAAACTTCAGTGAATCCAGTTTTTATGGTTCTGATATGGTAAAGAGGAAAGATACAAACAGAACTGACACAAATTTCTCTCTCAGTTATCGGTTCTCTTCAGCAGTCACCGGAGGGTTGAATGGGAGATTCAGCAGAACGAGGAATAAATTGCAGGGTAGAACAGATTTCGATACAGGGCTGGATGTCTCTGTTGACTTCAGATTTTAGTGTGCTTCCCTTCTTCCTTTCAAAAACGCTAACGCTGTCTCCGCTTCTAAAATGACCATTGAGTTGGCATATTTTTCCTTCACTTTTCTATAAGCAGACTCTGCCTCATCAAATAATGAGATATTTTCATAACACCTTCCAGCATTCAGCAGTGCTCTCGGTGCAATAAAAGAATCCGGAAACTTCTCGCTAACTTTTTCATAATAAGTTGCTGCTCCGAGCCAATCTCCCAACTGTTCATAAGATGCTGCAATTCCAAATAAGGTAGATGGTAAAAGTATTTCATCTTTCGATTCTACAGAGAGAAATCTCTCATATTTCCGTATCGCTTCCTCATAACTACCAACAGTGAACGCCGTATTTGCAAGGTAGTAGATTGCTTTCTTTGCAGGTCTTGTTCCGCCATATCTATCTATAAGTAACTGATACTGTGAAAAAGCGTTCTCGTAGTCACCTCTTAAAAATAGATTATTTGCTACAGTCAATTCAAATTCCGCTTTCAACTCATCCCCTCTTTTACCTTTGAGATGATAAGAGATTCCAAATATCCCAATAAGTATTGCAACAACGGCACCGATCAATATCTCCTTATGTCTGCGTGCAAAAAATATAAATTTAGTAGCAATTTCGATGAACTCATCTCTTTTCAGTTCTCTCTTAGTAATTCTCTTTTTAGCCATAGTCTCTCCTTTTCTGCCCCTGGCAAGATTCGAACCTGCGACCTGCGGTTTAGGAAACCGCCGCTCTATCCTACTGAGCTACAGGGGCACTCTTTTCTCTTAGCATCATAGAAAACTATAACTATGTGTCAAGAAAAAAGAGCCCACAGATTACACAGAGAACGCAGAGAACACACAGAGTTCACAGAGAAAAACACAACTTTGTAGTCCCGAACTTGTTCGGGGTAACCCTTCCATACAGATCCTGTGGACAACAAATTGAGGAATCCAATATGGTTTATACTTTCATTAGAGAAAAAAGAACCATGAATCACATGAATTAATCGAATAACAGAAAGTAGGGTGGTGACCAATGTATAGAACTCCCAGAATCTCTTGTAAATCTCTGGAAGTCGGAAAAGGAGTTAACGAAGAAGATCAAAGAATCTCTGGTCTTGGATTTAGTAAGGAAGCATAAGATAAGTTTCAGACAAGGAGCTAAGCTCCTGGGAATGGAGTATTGGGACTTTTTAGATTTTATGTCAGAAAGAGGCGTACCAGTAATTGATTATCCACCAGAAGACCTGGACAGAGAATTAGAAGCTTTAAAAAAACTGGAGAGGAAAAAATAAGAAGAGTCGTATCCAATTCCAGTCCACTTATTAGCCTTGCAAGGGAATCTCTTCTTGATGAGGTTTAACTCCCTCTGATATTGCGGTTGTAGTATTAGCAAATCAAGAAAAGACAGAGTGGGTAATAGCCGACGATTATGACTTGCCTAAGGTTCTTGAAGAAGAACATTTTAAAGTGACTGGAACTGTGGGTATTCTTTTAAGAGCCAAAGAAATGAAGAGGATTTCTAGTGAATCAAGCCACTCTTCGTGACTTTTTTATTCCACAAAAGGCTTAAACAAGCCAAATTTTCCTGACTTTTTCTCTCTTAGATGGATTAAATAATCTAAAAACTCTAATACAAATAAATGGGCGCTGTTGCTAATTTTTGCCAAAATGAAAAGTTTCAAGATAAATTAGACTTTGCTCCACAGCTATCACTTGTGCAGAAATTCGAATTTGTGAAATAGCTGTCTTTTGTGAATGAGGGACATTGTGACACGACTCGAACGCATTGAATTAACGAACAAACGCCTTTATTTCTGTTCTCATCAAGTCCCCCATTTTCTACTTCTAAATCAATGTCACATTTCTTCTTTATGACTCTTTTGAACTCTGCAACTGCTTTCTTGTAAGTATTAAAAT
>JAUXAN010000065.1 GCA_030619885.1 bacterium | reverse complement strand
CATTATATCTAAAGCCAGTCCAGTACGTCGCCCAGTTCGACAATAGATAAGGTATATTTTATTCTTATCGAGCTTATTAAGTTCATCTCTAAAAGTTTCGGAGTAATAATCAAGATTTATAGCATTTTCTATATGCTCATCAGCAAATTCTTCTCGAGTTCGAGCATCAATAATTATAAAATTCGGATTATCTTTGTTATTTTGGATTAAATCATACGCCTCTTTTGCACTAATATCTTTGATTATCTGAATGTCTGGTTCTGGCTTTGTACTATTTTTATGGCAAGTGCATCCGCCTATCAATACAAATGAGACTATTAGCACTCGCAATAGTATCCCTAATTTTTTTCTATTCATTTTTATCATAATTTACACCTTCCACCTTATCCGATTCTAAATGGCTTCACAAGACAGAAAAGATGCGCCTATTTTCTCCATATATTCCTTTGCCTTCTTAAATATAAATATCCTGCAATCGATGCATGGATTTATATTCTTTCCATATCCATGCTTCGGATTTCTCATTAGCTTTATGTAATCGTCACCCGCAATGACCACTTTTATCTTAATACCAAACTTTTTTGCTACGCTACTTGTTTCGTGCTTACATCCTTTTCTGGTACATGTGCAAAATGGGCTGATAAAATTCTCGGTAACACTATACTGTCCTGAAACTTCAACCATTTTCTCAGATTGCTTTCCAAAATCCGCCATCCTCTCCGAAGAATCTACCTCGCCTCTTCTGGAGTAAACACTCTTTTCATTTTCTCAAAGGCAGTTAATCCACAAAGGCAAATAGAATTCCCAGAATTACCAGTATCCCACCTATGACAGTTCGTTCATGTTTCTCCAACCGAGGAAAGTTCAATCGCTCATAGCCCAAAAGCGCAAGGTAGGTTAGAATCAACATTCCACCGAGGGTACTTGCTCCCATCACAACCGTCAGGAGTAGCAGTAGTTTTAGTCCGAGAGAACCAGCGGTAAAATAGACTACAACCATCGGTTCACAGGGTGTAAGGGTCAGCATAAGAAAAAGGGAGGCAGCAGTGGCAAATTCCCTTCGCTTACTTTTCACACTGAAGTTACTCACATGTTCATGTCCCCTCAGTCCCAATCCAAAATAAACGAGTCCAAAGACTATTAAGATAATACTGGCTATCGGAATTTTTGTTCCTATCATAAATGTTATCTTTTTCCCGATCAAAGCGGCAATAAACCCCAATAAAGCCGTTACGAAAACATGACCACCACCAGCTAATGTAAGAACTCCTAATATCTTCCCTCGACTCCATTTCTCAGCTTTTCCAACTAATACAAAAGGCAACCAATGACTCGGCAGAATTGCATGAAATGCTGAAATTGTTACAGCACCTGATATCAGGCTATAAACATTTAAACCCATTCATACCTCACACTCATAGCCTTCCTTGCGAATTGCTTCTATCACATTTTCTTGTAGGAAAGCTTCACTGCCTCTACCCCTTCTTTTCTCAGTTTGAACCCCCCTCTCAGACTGTATAGACTCAGTCCAAGAATTATCAGGGCACATATAAGCTTAACTGACACAGGAAGCATCTTTCCCTGCATCACAATCTTACTTATTTCTACATCACCCCATATACCATTGAGCAGGAGCCCGAGCAAGATACTCGCTATTCCTATGGACAGAAGGTAAATGGTTAGAGCCTTCCTGCCCAGATATTTGCCTATTACTGTGATAGTGACAGCGTTTGTAGCTGGACCTGCGAAAAGAAATACGAATCCTCCTCCAGGAGAGAGTCCCTTGAGCATCAGGGCAGCGGCAATAGGAATGGAGCCAGTTGCACACACATATATCGGTATAGCCACAATGAGCATCACAAACATAGATAGAATTCCCCGACCAAGGTATCTCTCAATAAATCCTTCTGGCATAAAGTAGGTGATTATCCCACCAACCAATAGCCCTAAAAGAATCCATTTACCTGTATCCTCAACGAGTTCTATAAAACCGTAAGAGAACATTGCTTTAATCTTATCTATGACACTATGGGTGTGTGGGTTAGTCTCATCACAGATATTGCAGTTTTCCTCCATATTTCTATTTTGTTTATAAGGCTCTTTTTCAAATATATTTGTTAGGAGCCCGGAAAATAGACCTGTTATGAAGGAGGCAATAACTCTGTAGACAGCAAAGAACGGGCCTAATAGGGAGTAGGTAGCAAGAATAGAATCAACACCGGATGTTGGTGTAGATATAAGGAAGGATAAGCAGGCGCCCCTTGATGCTCCTTGTTTTCGGAGAGAGGTTACTACGGGAATAACACCGCATGAACATAGAGGAAGAGGCACCCCGAATAATGCAGCTTTGAAGACAGGTAGGAAACCTCCTCTACCAAGATGGTGTGTTATCTTCTCCTTTGGGAAAAAGATGTGTATGACTCCGGCAAAAAAGAAGCCAAGAAGGAGCCAGGGTGCCATCTCCATAAGGAGTTTAAAGGACTCAATTAAAATTGCCTTCAGGATAACCATATCTCTACTTTGTAAAACACATCTCTACCTTTACACCAATGCAAATCTAAATGACATTCTTCAAATGAATAGCATGTTCTCTTGCAGACCGAGACAAACATAAGCATCACTGGCACTTCAATCAAGACGCCAACCACCGTTGCAACTGCTGCACCTCAAGACAGCCCAAAAAGTAATCAAATCCAGCGACTGAACCAAAGTCAAGGACAACTTCACCTTCCTTTTAAAAAACATCAAAAATATTTTTATTTATTGCACTTCTTGAAAAACAACCCTGATACAATTGGATGAGAGGTTTCATCTAACCCTCACGATATTTTGGTGAGGCGTAGCGGTAGTTGAGACCGCCACGCCATTCCAAATTACCTGCAACAGCCTTACTTACCAGGCTCTTCCTTCACATACTTCTCTGGCTCTTTCTCAAAGACTTCCTTGCATGTAGAACAACAGAAGTAGTAGGTTTTGCCTTTGTACTCTGTCTTAGGAGCTGTCTCTGTGTCCACATCCATCCCGCAGGTAGGGTCTTTTACCTTAACCATCTCAATCACCTCCTTTTGTTAAGGGTAAAATAACATCCCTAATTCTCTCTATAAGAGATAAGGATTGTCCTATAGACCAGGTATTAAGTTTTATTGCTCCTTGAGGGCATTCCTTCCAGCAGTCTAAGCACCTTATACAATTAAGAGAATCAAGCTCCTCCGGGATCTTCAATTCCGTGGGACATACTTTCTCACATATTCCACAATCGTGACAAAGCTCTTGGTCTGCTTCTAATCTCACCAGGCTCACCCTATTGAACAGGGAGTATATAGCTCCCAAAGGACAGGTGGTTACACAGAAGGGGCGTCTGGACACAACAAAGAGAAAGAGAAATACTCCAAGAATCACTAGTTTGAGAATGAAGAAACCACCCAAGAGGGACCTGATCTCACTACTGGCGATAGCTAAGGGAATTCCTGCCTCAAGAGTTCCCAAAGGACATAGTTTTGAAAACCAGGGCTCCCCAGTTAAAAAGGGAATTATCACTGCTACACCTACAAAGCTCACATACTTGAAATAGCCAAAGACCTTTGGAATCCTAATCTTAAAGCTCCTTATCTTATACATCATATCCTGCATAAAACCGAAGGGACAGAACCAGCCACAGCTCATCCTTCCGATAGTTGCCCCTGTCATTCCTATGATTCCGAGGGTATAGAAGGGGATAGTTCTTATTATTGCAAAGTGTTGAATCACGCCGATGGGACAGGAGAAGATCGCTAAGGGGCAGGCATAGCAGTTGAAGACAGGGATGCAAAACCCTTTTAATGGACCTTGATAAAGAATCTTTCCGGCAAAGGCCTGGAAATGAGTATTGGGGATGATAGTCCCCAGGATCTGAAAGACCCTCCTTTTCATCCCCCTATCCCGATGCAGGAGAGGCAGAGGGTGGAACCATGAACCATCACCTCTACTACCTCTTTCTTGAATATCCCTAAAAAGAGTAGAGCAAGAAAAAAGAGGAAGAAAGCTGGAAATAACTTCCTTAGACTATTTTTACTAAATCGCCTCATTACTTAGCACCCACAGTCCCCACCTGTTGCACAGGCTGCTGCATCTGGACAGTCTGGACTGCCGCAAAGCATCTTGACCAAGATTATGGCAACAAAATCTGCTGCTTTCGTAACATTGGCATAGGTTTCGCCTTCAACAATAAATTTCCCACCGTTAAGAACTCTTACTTTCGTTGATTTGGCTCCACTTTTTGGCCCCTTTATCAGGATTAAGGGAGTGACAGAAGAAGCGTCCTTCTCAAAAGATTGTATCTGAGACCCCCTTATAACGGAGCGTTCTGACTTACCTCCTGGCTTTGTGTAGGCAAAACCAGCAAACTTACTTGGATTAACCATTTTTATATACCTGGCTAAGTCCTCAACTGCTGGCATCACCTCATCTTCCTCATCAGGGTTTACAAGCAGTGTAACGTGCTTCAGAACTTGTGGACCTATCATCCCATAGAGAAGCGCCTTATTTTTCTCGATGTCGCTCTTTCCCGGTGCATCGAGTTCTACTTCCAGTGCTTGTATAGGACTCGTTTTGAACGGGAGCCGCGCTCCTCTTAGTTCCAAAAAGTAATAATCCTCCTCTGGGTCGTAACTCACCTTCCCAGGAAACTTACCTATAGACATCAAACCTGTATCTGGAGTTACTTCTGCCTCTCCCGCTCCTGGACCAATCTTACCTGGATTCGTTCCTGCGCTTGTTTGCTCGGTAAGAGCCACATTCGTCTGGCCCTTATTGCTTGCCCTCTTGTTTAGTAACACGGTTACCACGGTAATAGTAATCACAGATATGATAATAACACCTAGTGTGTTTTTATTAGTTTTCATAATAACCTCCTGTCAACAATTTTTATCTCTCTTCTGGCAAAGCTTGCCATTTCTCGGTCATGCGTTACCAGAAGTACTGTTCCCCCATCTTCATTGAGTCTTCTTATGTAAGTTATCACCTCCTTTCCGGTCTTTGAGTCCAGGTTACCTGTCGGCTCATCTGCCAGTATTACTTGCGGATTATTTGCAAGCGCACGGGCAATCGCGACACGCTGTTGTTCTCCCACACTAAGTTGAGATGGGAGCCGATTTAGCTTGTCTTTTAAGCCCACTTTTTCAAGTAATTCACTGGCAATCATTTTTTGTTTCTTTTTGTAAATTCCTGCTAAATACAAGGGAACTTCAACATTTTCCACGGTTGTGAGATATGGTATGAGATTGAAAGTCTGGAATATGAAACCAAACTTTTTCCTCCTGAAGACCGCCCGTTTCCTCAGGCTCAGGCCATAAAGTGAAACCCCATCAACTATAACCTCACCACGAGTAGGGCTCAAAAGGCCTGCTATTATGTTGAGCAAGGTGGTCTTGCCACTCCCACTGGGTCCCAATACTGAAACGAAGTCCCCTTTCTCCACACAGAGATTTGCCGTCTTGACTACCTCCATGTCCCCGTATTTCTTCGTTACATTTCTTAATTCGATCATATCTACACCTCTCGCAATGCCTCAATTGGGTCCAGAGTGGCCGCCTTTCTGGCAGGCAGAATGCTGGATATAGCCCCTATTACAAGGGCAATGCCAATGGAGTACGGCAGAAGGTACACTATAGGTGCGACCTTTGTCTCCGCAATCTGGGGACCAAGGACCATTGATATACCCGTCCCCACGAAATAACCCGCGAACCCCCCAATGAGTCCAAGGATTACACCTTTTAGGATGAAAATCCTGTGTATCTTTGGTGACTCCATACCCATCGCAAGGAGCATCCCAATATCCCGCTTCTGGTTTGCTACGGATGAAGACATGTGGTTCATCAGGAGGAAAGCACCCAAACATAGAACTACTATGTAGATTATGCGGGTGAATTGCTCAACTTTGGTGAGTGTAGCCATCTGGGCTTCAGCAATCTGTTTCATAGGAAGAGCCTGAGCGTCACCATGTAACATCTTGTCTATCTCCTTTGCAATCTCGTTCACATTCATTGTCTTACACGCAATGCAACTTGTGGAGACCTCGAATAGATTTACCATACCCTGTTTATGTGTAAGAGATTGAAGGCTCTTTAGAGGCACAAATGCCATGAAGTCATCGGGAGAACCTGTCTCATCCAATACCGCTGTAATTGCAAAGCGTTCACCGTTTAACTCTATGTGAGATGAAGAGCCCAACCTCCGGGCAGCATATTGTCCTAAGAGAACTTCTTTGTTCTCTGGGAACTGGTTTACTATTGGATCATTGTTTATTAGCCACCACGGCTTTGCCTTTCTCTCATCAGGGGTGATACCTACTACCAGGAGGCTCTGGGTCCCAACCTTAAACCTTTCATAGAGTTTAGGGGAAATGGCTATTAACATTTTGCTGTGTTCTATACTCTGTATTTCTTGAGTGTAGATTTCAGGAAGAAGTGCTGCACTGCCCACCGACCCAGAATAGATGTCAAATGGCTCACCCTTTGATTGGACTATTATGTTCGCCCCAAATCTCAGAAGTTGCTCCTTGGTTTTATCGTAGAGCGCCTTGTTTGTTGTCTGGGTAGCAACAAAGATGCTTATCCCAAGTAGTACGCACAGGACACCAGCCACAGCTCCCCTCTTCCTGCGGATCATCTCCTTGGTTATGAAATCCATTAATTTCATATTTCCTCCTCAATCGATTAGCATTTGTAACTACAGCGTTATGTCAGATGATTCGATCGCTATATCTGTTCCTATTTCTGATTCAATTACTATCCACACATTTGCCTGGGTTAGCGTCAGAGCATCATTTATCCCATTCCCAGCCATTGTTACATTTCCATTTTTCTCTCGCTGCTACGATCTCTGAATTATTTTCAACAGCTTCCTCAACAACTTCTTCGAGATTTAACCCATTGGCCATATCCAGAGGAATCAAAGTCGTAAGCCAAAGACAACAAAATAGAATTCTCATAACATCCTCACTTCACCCGAATCTTCGTATAAATCTCCATAAGCTCACCCACTTTCCTCTTTCTCTCTGCCTCATCAGATGACCTAAAGGCATCCGTAACACAGGTCTCAAGGTGATTCTTCAAAATTATTTCCGAGACTTTGTGAAGGGCAGCCTCGGCAGCTCCAATCTGCATCACCACATCAACACAATACCTCCTCTCCTTTATCATTTTCTCTATCCCCTTAATCTGCCCCTCAATCCTATTGAGCCTCGCAAGACACTCCTTCCCTATACTCTCGTTAATCATAGCGACCTCCTTGAAAAATACTTATACCCTACCCCCCTACCGTATAAATATTTTTATTTTTGTCAAGAGAAAAAGCACAAAATTTTTTAAAATTATAGTTTTGGCTCCCCTTCTCAGAACCTACTATTGCTTGCGCTACGGCACCCAGTTTGACAATAGATAAGGTAAATTTTGTTCTTATCGAGTTTATCAAGTTCATCTCTAAAAGTTTTGGAGTAGTAATCCATTATCCGATTCTAAATGGTTTCACATGTTCACTCTTAAACGGCTTAACAAGGGTGGTCCTTTCCCAATTCCCTTTACTTCCTATCCTAACTTCCGCAGTTTTAGAATCACAATCGCTATACATAGCACAGATCGATGCAGCAATTTTGATATCTTTCTCATCACGGCTATATTTTAAAAGGGCTACAGGGCTACCAAATCCCACTACTTCCGTCAACAAATCATCTTTCCCCCCAAGTTTATGGATCATCGAATTTTCTTCCTCATCTCTACCAACTATCACCTTGGCACCGCTATGCAACCTGAAATGTCTTCCATATCTTAGAAGATTCATATCCTGGACACTATCTTCTCCATGTTCAAATGCTTCTTTCACCCTTCTCGCAAACTGCGGGTCGGTTAGCCTACAACCACCGGCTGGGCATGGATAATCTTTTATCCCGAATTCATTAGCCAACTCCATCTGTGGCTTTCTCGAACGCCCTATTATCCCGAACAATTTTTCTCTATCTACCAACCCTTCTTTTTCTGGAATCGTTGGCTCCAAGAACCGAGCAGAGAGGGGCCTTAAGATCAATCCTTGCAGTCCAGATTCTTTTTCTACAAGTCTCATCGCCTCCCTTCGTTGGGACATTGGGCGCTGACCCAAAACCTCTCCAGTGAATAATAAAGATGCGCCTATTTTCTCCATATATTCCTTTGCCTTCTTAAACATAAATATCCTGCAATCGATGCATGGATTCATATTCTTTCCATATCCATGCTTCGGATTTCTCACTAGCTTTATGTAATCGTCACCTGCAATGACCACT
>JAUXAN010000066.1 GCA_030619885.1 bacterium | reverse complement strand
AGATGGTTCGAGGAGAAAGAGGATTGCAAAGGGGAGTGGAACGAGCGTGGAGGATGTGAATCAACTACTCCGTCAGTTCGAACTTGCAAAGAAACTCATGCGCAAACTCTCCAAAGGCAAATCCCCATTCAAATTTAGTGGGTTTCGTTGAGTATGCCGCTAAAAATATTATGGGAGAAAACCGCGATGTATGGGAAGTGAATACCGATACAATACCATCTACAGAATTAAGAGTCGAGTAGCGATAATGGAATCAGATTAAAAATTAGAATGTTTTGAAAAATAATCTTTTGCAATTAGGTAATCCTCTCCAAAATCTATCTCCTTCCAGAAGTGCGGATTACTATTGACTACGCGAACATCCAATCCATTTCTTGCCATGGATGTGAATGCAAATGTATCATATTTCCTAAAGGTTTCAGGATCGGAAGCGATTGTATCTACAATATCAAAATACGCTTTTGAACCCTGTTTGCTAAAATAGGTAATGCCAATCCATTCGCCGTATGCTTCCTTTATCGGAATCTCTTTTTTTGATTCGATTAATTTGCCATTTTTTACCTTTACCTTCATCGCCTCTCTATCAACTTCCCTATGGTCTACAAGCAGAGATAGGTCACCTTTTTTATGGTGGAGAATTTTTCTTATCAGAATTTTTTCATAAACCAGGTCCCCGTGTAGATACAAAAAATTTCTACCCCTTACAAAAGGTTTTGCAAACCAGAGGGAGAGCATATTATTTGTCGTTTTCCAGAATGGGTTGAATATGTAATTGCACTGGCTTCCAAGTGCTTCTTCTATCTTCTCTTTTAGATATCCTACTACTATATATATCTCATCAATCCGATTTTTTTTCAATATCTTAACCGACCTCGATATGAGGGTATCTTTCCCTAATTTAAGTAGAGGTTTTGGAATATTATCGGTCAAATTACCCATCCTCTTTCCTCTTCCCGCTGCCACTATGACTGCTTTCATCAATAAATATCCTTTAAAATGTTTAATACATCTTTCTCTGTTAATTCAACGATATTGTTCTCTATCCTGCCCTTGGTAAAGCATTCATCCAAAATTTTCGGCAACTCCTCTTCCTTGACACCATATTTATGTAGTGAGAATTCAATGTTGTTATCTATTATCGATTCGATTTTCTTGATAAGGTCAGTTATGGAATCTAACCCTAATACCGCCAACAGAGCCTCTATTTTATTTGAGATTGCATTGGCATTGATTTTGAGCAGAGGAATCAGTGGCATAGAGCATGCAATCCCATGAGGAATACCATATCGGAGAGTCAGAGGGTAGCTTATCGAATGGGCAGCTCCAGTTTCCGTATTTGAAAAAGCCAAACCCGCCAACAAAGAAGCTGTCAGTAGACTGCTCCTCATTTCATATCTCTGCATATTCTCTTTCAAAACTTGCAGATGGTTGAACACCATCTTTATAGATTCAAAGGCAAATCTGTCTGATATTGGATTGGAATGTTTGTTCCATAACGCTTCAAATGAGTGGGATAGTGCGTCGAGTGAGGATGAAACGGAGAGTTGAAAGGGGAGTGTTAAAGTCAAATTAGGGTCTAAAACAGCATAATCCGGATATAACAAAGGAGACGAGAGTGAAAGTTTTTTTTTATTCTTTTTATCCCAGACTGTTGCCCATGGGGTAACCTCGCTGCCCGTACCATGTGTTGTCGGAATAGCCGCAAGAATTGTATCTTTCTTTTTTATCAATCCTTTTGAAAGCAAATCGTATATGTTACAAGATAAAGAAATTATAGATGCCTTAACGGTCTTGGCAGTATCTATTGCTGAACCACCACCTATAGCAACTATACAATCAGATTGTATCTTTGAAGCGAAATCTATGGCAATCTGACAGCTCTCAATAGACGGGTTCTCTTCGACGCTGTCATAACAAATGACCCGACGCTTGTTGGTGCTTAAATCCTTTACCCATCTTTGAGGACTTAACTCTTTTTGAGAAATTAAAAGGACTTTTTTCTTCTGTCCTGTTTCTATTATTGAGTTTATTCGTTCAATCCAGTTATTACATAAAGATATTCTAACAGGATTGTAATATCTCCATTT
Organism: bacterium; assembly: GCA_030619885.1. Classification (GTDB taxonomy): domain Bacteria; phylum Hydrothermota; class DG-26; order JAUXAN01; family JAUXAN01; genus JAUXAN01. The sequence continues at coordinate 5,873 of JAUXAN010000066.1, read as the reverse complement.
AACCATTCACTAAACTTTTCATCAGATTTGACTTCATCTCCTCCGGTGTTTCACATGGTCTACCGAGAGATTCCAATGTGCCTGCCTTGATTTTAATATGTATAAAGTGCGGTCCTTTTTGATTCTTAATCTTATCAAGAAGTTGCTTGAACTCGTCAGGCGAAGTAATCAAAAAAGAGGTACCGTAATTACATGCCATGGCTACATCAGTAAATTTAACGCATGGAGATGCCGTCTTCTGTCCACCTGTAGATTCGTGCATCTGATTGTCAAAGCAGATGTGGAATAAATTCGAAGGATGAAAATAACCCACAGTTGAAAGTGTTCCCATCTTCATCAGCAGTGCTCCATCTCCGTCAAGAACGAATATCTTCCTTTGGGGATGCTCCTGAGCCAGACCGAGCCCTATAGATACAGCACATCCCATCGAACCCATCATATATATCTTGTTTTTATGTTTGAGTGATTGATGCATCTCTCTACCGCAGTATCCTGTCGCCCCTATAAGAATATCTTTCTCATCGATATTCTTTTCCAATACCTTCAGATAATCCAGCCTCGTGTAGAGATCTTGTGGTACATTTCCTCCTTTACTCTGATATGGAGAGAAATATCCCTTCCTCACAATAAAGGCAAAAGGCAGATTCCGTGATTCTGTATAAAGTGTGGCTTCTTCGACATCTTTCTGCAATTTATCAAGATCATCTTCAAGGACTTTGTATGGTATCTCGAAATCGGAAAGAAGATTGAGGAGTGTTCTTCCCATGACCTCATGCTGTGGAGCATCTTTTTTTGAAGGTTCTCCACGCCAGGTAATCACCATAAGGCAGGGCAGTCTGTACAGAAGTTGTAGAGATGAGAGGGGATTGACAGCATTGCCATATCCATCATTCTGCATCATCACAACCGGGGTCTTTTTAGATAGCGTAAAACCTGCCGCCAGTCCCATTGCCTCCCCTTCAGAAGAGGTGAGATAATATTTTACAGAACTCGAATCTTCAATATAATTTATTAAAGGTTTTAGAATGGAACAGGGAATCCCCATAAATGGTCCGAAGTTTGATTCGACCAAGACCCGACAGAATTCTCTAACATCCATATTTCACTATAAACCCTGCTTATACCCGTATGAAAGGTCTTCAAGGCTATCAATATCAAGCCAGTGTCCACGAAAATAGAATATTTTGACTTCTATCTTTTTACTTAAAAGATAGTTGATGAAATCAACCATACTCGCAGTTTTGAAACTTCCCTTACAGGTTCTTTCGTATGCTTTGCTCTCTCTTTTAATAATTTCGGCGCCTCTTGAGCTAACCTTCACAAGTCCTATCCACTCTCCGTGTGCTTTGTTATGGTCAATGTTGCTGCCTATTCCTTTTAGCCTCACGCCTCTTTTGCTTAAATAACTGTCAGAGGGCGTTTCTTCCCCTATCACCGCATCAATTACTCTGGTCTTCTTCTTCCCCTGCCACCACGATGTATCCACAGCAAGAACAATATCCGCATCATCCTCCAGTATTCCTTGCAGAATGTACTCCTCGAACAGAATGTCACCAAATGATATTACGGTTTCACCGTCCAGTTTATCGCTGGCAAGACTTAACGAATAGAGAATACCCGTTCTATCGTAGTCCTTATTTAAAACCTTGTTAATATTCGGGAGGTCTACTGCTTTACTCTTGTATCCAGTTACAACGGTAATATCTTTTATATTGAAACTATTCATCGTCTGAACAAGCGTAGAGAGAATGGATTTACCGAAAACTTCCAGCATACATTTAGGCTTTTTATCCGTCAAATCCCCGAAATTTTTGCCCTTACTCGCAGCAAGTATGATTCCCTTTACAACCTCTACTTCCGGCAGATAGCGTCTCTCCGCTTCTTTCAACTCGGCAACATTCTGAAGTCTAAATATCTCCTTGACCGGCACAATCTCTCTCTCTATATTCGCAACGGACTTTTCTTCGCAGATCCTTTTTGCAACATCTTGCATACTTGCGATAGAACTGCGCAAGGTATGATTTGCCCAGATTACCAGACTGACTCCTGCTTTTTCAAATGTCTCCGTTGGTGTCTTGCAATACATCGTCGGAACTATAACTACAGGACATTTCTCTTTCCAATGTTTCATGAATGAGAGGATGTGGTCAGGGGTACTAATCTTGCTATGTACAAGTATAGCATCCGCCCCTGCTTCGTAATAGGCAGTGGCTCTCTTCATCGCCTCCTCCAATCCCCACCCGGCTATGAAAGCTTCAATTCTTGCAACAACACAGAAATCAGGATCAATCTGGGTGTCCTTACCAGCCTTAATCTTTCCACAAAACTCTCTAATGTCTGCCAACGGTTGATTTTCTCCTCCTATAAAAGAATTTGTTTTTGGGAAAAGTTTATCCTCTATACACACCCCCGCAACATTTCTCTGCTCCAGTTTTTTAACCAGTCTGCGCATGTTGTTAAAATTTCCGAACCCTGTATCCCCATCGAGAAGAATCGGTATTGTAGTATTATCACTCATAAATTCCACCACTTCCATAACTTGTGTCCAGCTCGCCTCATTGCTGTCTCTCACACCCATAGCAGCCGAGATGGAAAGTCCACTCGCCCATATCCCTTTGAAACTTGCTTCCTCAACAATTTTAGCGCTCAACCCATCATGTGCCTCAAGGATAAAGTCTAATCTGTTAGATTGAAGCAGTTTCTTTAACTGTGTCGTTTTTCTCATAACTCATCCTCCTGCCAAATTTTCTATTTAAATAATACATATTTTAAAATCCCTGTCAACCCCCTAACTTCTGGAATTTGCGAAATACAAATCTCAAAACTTGAGTATTACAGAAAATGGAAGAGATGGATAATTCAAGCTGGATTGTATCTATTTTGTTGGAAATTTAGCAAAACTGATATATTTATAAATTTACATTTTCTAAAATTTTATAATATTTCCTTGTCATCTGGCGACGTGTAAAATGCTCTTCAAAATATTCTCTCGAATTTTTTCCCATATTTCTTAATATTTCCGGATTTTTATAAATATACTTTACTTTTTGCACCAAGGCATCTACATCACCTTGGTCTACCCTAAAACCGCATTCAGCATTTTCAATAATATCTGCAATTTCACAATTCTCTCCAACTAATCCTAAAACAGCTTGTCTACTTGCTAATATTCCATATATTTTACTTGGTACAGCCAATCCTTCAATGCCTTTTTCTAATGTTACTATGGAAATATCGGATGATGTTAATGAATAAGGTAAATATTCTTTTGGTTGATAGGGCAAAAACTTAACATTTGTCAAATTATTTTCTTTGACCATTTCTTTTAATTTATTCAACTCTCCGCCATCACCAATAAACAAAAATAATATTTCTTCATAATTCCTTAATTTATCCGCTGCTCTTATAATGGTCGTTAGATCCTGAGATAATCCGATATTCCCAGAATACAATATCACTAGTTTGTTTATTAAATCATATTTTTTTGCAAACCAATTATTTTCTTTCTTAATTGGCAAAATAAATTCTTCATCAGCCCAATTATGAACGATTTTAATTTTGGGATTGTCCATACCAAAATATTTCTTTTCAAGTGTTTCTGCCATATACTCCCCTAATACAATAACTTCTTTTGCATCCCTTAATGCTTGATAATTAACTTTGTTCCATATTTTCGAAATGATACTATTTTCTCCCAAGTATCCTAACTTTATCGCAATATCAGGATATATATCGTGAATAAGAAAAATATATCTCTGACCTCTTATTTTTCTTAATAAAAATCCTGCTATTGATAAAAAAGGAGGATTAGAAACTATAAGTAATGGATATCTATCTTTTGAAGATAACAATTTAAACAAAACAGAAATAAAATAAGATAATGAATTAAGTATTTTCCCTAACTTATTATCCTTACTAAATGTAGTATTAAATACGCGATATATTTTTACCCCCTGATATAGTTCTTCTTTTTTACATTTTTCTATACTTTTATAATAACTTGGTTTTCCAGTATAAACTTTAACACTATAGCCATATTTCGTTAAATCTTCCGCCAACTCGGTCAATAATTGTCCTGTAGAAGCAATCTCAGGATAAAAGTATTGTGAAAGAATTATTAACACTTTATTTCGTTTTACCATTTTTAAAAATTACCGCATATTCTAATTATTTGGCTCTACTCAATAATAATATCCTATAATTCTTTCTTTTTTACTTTCTTATACCACTCAATCGTCCTCTTTAATCCTTCCTCAAAGTCCATCTTTGCCTTAAAACCAAACTCTTTCTCAGCTCGAGAGGTATCCAACCTTCTCCTTGGCTGCCCATCAGGTTTAATAGTATCCCATTTGATCTTTCCCTTGAATCCCGCAAGTCTGCCGATTAATTCTGTCAAATCCTTTATAGAAATTTCTAAATCAGAACCAAGATTTACCGGCTCAGTCTTATTATACTTTTCAGCCGCCAGTAAAATCCCTTCCGCGGCATCTTCCACATACAAAAATCCCCGGGTAGGTCTGCCAGTTCCCCAAACAACTACTTCATTCCTACCCTTCTCTACAGCCTCTAAAAATTTCTTTATTAAAGCTGGAATAACATGAGAAGTCTTGAGGTTAAAATTATCCCGTGGCCCATACAAATTCAATGGAAGAAGGAAAACAGAATTGAAGCCATATTGAGCACGATATGCCTGAGACTGAACTAACATCATCTTTTTAGCCAATCCATAAGGAGCATTAGTCTCTTCTGGATACCCATTCCATAGATCCTCTTCTTTAAAGGGAACAGGAGTAAATTTAGGATAGGCACAGATAGTACCAATAGCTACAAACTTATCTATCTTAGATTGCCGAGCATACTCCATTAACATAGCCCCCATAACCAGATTATTATAATAGAATCTGCCTGGATTTTCTCGATTTGCTCCAATACCTCCTACCTCTGCTGCCAGATGAATTACCATATCGCAAGGGAAATCTTCGTACAACTTAATAACATTAATTTCTTTAGTTAAATCATAATTCTTAATGTAAGGGATAAATATATTTCCACATCCTCGTCCCTTCAGCTTCTCCACCACATAAGAACCTAAAAATCCTGCTCCTCCAGTAACGATGATTCTCCTATCCTCCCAAGAACTCATTTCTTTCCTCCTTATCCAATATTCCTCTTCTTATTATACAGATAATTGATTATTAGTCCAACCAATCCCTTTTTGCTTAAGAATTGCCTTCCCTTCACCTGGAGAATCCAGCCCTATTAATTCAAGATCACTATCCACCATTATTTTTACCAATTCTTTAAAAGTTATTCTCGGACTCCAGCCCAGCTCTTTTCTCGCTTTAGAGGAATCCGCAAGTAAAAGTTTTACTTCAGTAGGTCTAAAATATCTTGAATCTATCTCTACATAATCCTTCCAGTCTAAATCCATATAACCAAAGGTTTCCTCTAAAAATTCTTTAACTGAATGGCTCTCGCCAGTACCAATAACATAATTCTTTGGTTTTTCCTGCTGTAACATCAACCACATTGTTTCCACATAGTCAGGGGCATAACCCCAGTCTCTCTTGGCCTCCAGATTACCAAAATAAATCTTCTTATCTTTGCCAGATATAATCCGAGCCAGACTTCTGGTAATCTTACGAGTAACAAAGATCTCACCTCTACGGGGTGACTCATGATTGAAGAGTATCCCATTACAAGCAAACATATTATATCCTTCCTGGTAATTGTTAACCATCCAATAGGCATATACCTTGGCTGCCGCATAAGGACTTCTTGGCCTAAAAGGCGTATCCTCATTTTGAGGAGATGGGGCATCACCAAACATCTCACTGCTTGAGGCCTGATAAAATCTTGTCTTTACCCCACTT
>JAUXAN010000080.1 GCA_030619885.1 bacterium | reverse complement strand
AAGATACAATTTCACCCCCGCTAAATGAGGGTCTTTATAGATATGATCTATCCTATTAGTATTAAAAGTACTGGCTCTTCTGATAAGGCCATGAATTTCATAACCTTTGGAAAGTAAAAATTCTGCCAGATAACTTCCATCCTGCCCCGTAATTCCTGTAACGAGTGCTTTTTTCATCGTTTAATTCCTACTAATGAAAAGTTTCAAGCTAAATTGGACTTTTTGCCATCTCAAATAAGTTGTGATTTTCATAACATAATTTATACCATTGTTTCTCTTGAGTGTCAATAGTAAAGGTCTCTGCTTCCTTCTGAGATTTTCCAGACCATTTGCAATTTGGGACTTGTTAAAAAAGGATTCCCACAATTTTGGCTTGACATTTTTTGACCTCGTTCATCATACTTAGCAGATCCCTTAGCCTTTTTCTCTCCACAGCCTCCAACGTTGAGTTCTACCCCGATTAAGAAATTTGCATATTTTTCTACATAGATTAAGTAAGGATCTTGTCGAGTAGACATCTTAAACCTCCTTTACTTTTTATGAAACTACCCCACAATAAGGTCATGTGGTGGATAACGTTTTATATATGACATATTGTCGTATATACCGCCCTATGAATGATGCTATATTTCAGTATCACCTCCTTTGTTTAGGATGATAGGAAGAGCACCTGCTTTGAAATCAAATGTGGTTTGGTGAAAATACGGGTGAATAAAAAAACGAGGATAGCTCATTATTTTTTCCTTTCACTACCCTCCTAATGTTATTGTAAGGAGTGTCAAAAATTTGTCAAGAGAAAAACAACCGCAGATTAACACAGATTTCAGCAGACCACTTGCAATTTGGGACTTGTTAAAAAAGGATTCCCACAATTTTGGCTTGACATTTTTTGACCTACGCAGCCAACAGAAATTCAGTCCGTGTTAATTTTGATAATTGATCCGCCCTATAACTTTTCAGACTCTGTTGGCTTCGGAACCTCCTTAAACGATAATATATAACGAAACAACGTAAAAACTCACGAACTGAGTGTATTGAACTAAAACCACCCGTGATTTCGTATCTTCGGTCAAATTCACTTATAACATGTTCTGCTGCGTTATTTGTTAAGGGTATTAACCCCTTGTTTCTCAAACAAATCTCCAAATATGGATAATATCTCTCCATCATTTGAAAAACAGGTTCAAGTTCTCTAGGAAAGTCATTACGCAATGCAATAAATTTTTTATAACTTTCTTCAAGAGATAAAAACTCTTTTTGCTTAAATATTTCGTGTAAATGATTCTTAACTAAGTGTTGCAAAGACTCTTGTTCAGTTTCAGGTAATGCTTCCCTCAGAAGCTTATTAGCCGCTTTTTCTGCATGAAGTACACATTTATGATGTATGCTGTCTGGAAATACTTTTTTCAAAGGTTTATCATAATCAGTAATAAGATCTGTGACACTTACTTTTGGGGTATATCCTAAAATTTTGGCCTGATATAACAATGCCTTTGCCGAATCCTGACCACGAGAAGGAAATACTTCAGCTGTCAATAATTCGCCTGTTTTTCCATCAACAGCCTTATAGATATAAATCCACTGGCTACGTAACTTGACCCATTTCTCATCGAAACATATAACTCCACTAGAAGAGGTTTTGATTATATCTTCTAATGCGGGGACCTCGGCTCCTGCCTTACGAACCCAGGAAAGAGCGGTAGTAGCTTGTACTTTAATTCGATCCTCATCAGCCAGATAATCACAGACTCGCTGATAACTTCCACGAACATGAAAAATCTGCTTCAACATCTTTGCTTTTGCTCTCACTGAAAAACGAGCCCAGTGTTCCAAACCAGGAGGAAGTATAGTAAATGTTTTTGTTGAGCAGATATGATTGCGACAGTAGAACCGCTGGGCTTTATCGTATACAAGTTCTCCAGTATGATCGGTGTACTTTTTTCCTCTCTCCTCTTTTAGTCCAATAATTAATGAACCACAATCGTAGCAATATGGTCTTCTTTTATAGAGATCCCATATTGACCACTCCCCATTTAATATCTTTTCAATACGACGTCTTTTACGAGCAATATCTCTTTTAAGATTTACTCGTCTAAGGTGACGACCCATTTTATAGGGACCCCTTGTTTTTTTCTCCTGACTATACTGCTCTTTATAAAAACAAATTTCTTCATAACTTGCCTTAGCCCGGAGCCCATCTCCTGATAAAAAACCTTCAATAATTTCAAAACATCTTTCTATTACCCAGTCTTGATTCAAAATATGTTCTTTTCGTTCTTTCTGGATTCTTTCACGCATAAGTTCTCTTACACGCAGCCCGTCCATCTCTGCAATAGCATCACGAACACATCCAGCGCTGATATTATCTACCAACTCTTCCTCAATTAACTTTTGTGCTATCTTCTCCTCTGACAACCACCAATCTGATATTACTAACTGTGTAATCCGTTCTATTACTTCTGGTGTTCGTTTAGATTTCTCATAATCTAAACGTAATAGCTCTACCAACCCTTCTTCCTCTTGTGTCCGCCATCGTCTATTTATCATTTGACGACTTACACCAAATGCCTCTCCCAATTCTGCTTGTGTTACCAGTCTGCCGCCTCCCAACTTTTGTAGACGGTATAAATGTACAACTTCCATTTCTAACCAATCTTGCTCCTCTTTATCTATCTCAAGACGGGTAGGAACCAATGCCTCTATAATTGTTTTATTTCCTTCTTGATATACTTGTATGTTCTCTCCTGAAAATTTTTCAATCTTTAATTTCTTTGGTGTTCTGTTTATTTCTTCGCTTTCTGTTGTTTCATTCGTACAAGTTCTATGTTCAGTTGTGATATTTTGTTCACTACCTCCTGAACTCTTCGATAATTCTTCGTCCATCTTCTCACCTCGCTTTCCATTGATTTTGGAACATAGATTTGTCTGGATTGTTTTCCATCAAAGTATGATAGATACAAATAAGGACCGTGCTTTTCCCCCCTCATACATTTGCATCCCTTTCGCGTGCATACTGTGTACCGCTCAATCAATGATACTTTTAAAAGCTTCCCTCTTGCTCCAATTCCTTTTGCAAGTTTTATACGCTCGGCTTTTAATTCTGCTTCAGTTCTTACTTCCTTTTTGACCATTTTAAACGCCTCCTTTTCTGATATTATTTCGTAGCATTATATATTATGCTATGAAACTTGTCAATAAAAAAACGCACTAAAACTCGGGAAAAATTTCCCCGCGATCAAATTATGTTATCTGAATAACCTATCAAGTTAGTCCCAAATTATGAACGGTCTCAGATTTTCTTCTTTTCTTTTGTGTCTCGCTTCTTGAATCTTTAACCTCCCATATCCATACGGATCCGTAGGGACGGGTCTACGACCTTTCTGTCCATGCGGATCCATATGGAGAGGTCATTTTGTCCAGTTTCGTTTGAAACAATACACTTCCCGGTAATTATTAACCATCCAATAGGCATATACCTTGGCTGCCGCATAAGGACTTCTTGGCCTAAAAGGCGTATCCTCATTTTGAGGAGATGGGGCATCACCAAACATCTCACTGCTTGAGGCCTGATAAAATCTTGTCTTTACCCCACTT
>JAUXAN010000012.1 GCA_030619885.1 bacterium | reverse complement strand
TCCTCCATAAGTCTTTGTCCACAGGGTATCACCTAATGAATCTGTTTTTATAAGCCAAACATCATTCCCACCTGCACCGAACGAATATGTATTTCCTGCAATGATGTATCCTTCATCAGTGGTCTGTTGAACTGAAAGACCACGATCTATAAGCGCCCCACCGTATGTCCTTGTCCAGAGTATATCGCCACTTGCATCTGTTTTTATAAGATAAACATCATTACTGTCTACGCCGAACGAATATGTATATCCTGCGATAATGTATCCACCATCTGAGGTCTGCTGAACTGAACTGCCCACATCAGCACTGTCTCCTCCAAATGTCTTTGTCCAGAGGGTGTCAGGACCCTGGGCAAAGAGGTTGCTTGCCCATAGGAGCATCACCATTCCGATAAAAAGATTCGTAAATTGTCTTAGCATCTTGACCTCCTTTATCTTACAGCACCCTTCTTAAACATTTTTTCTATTTATCAACAAGATCTTTAAGCACAAGTACTTTGATTTCTTTTACCTTCCTTATTACCTCGTCATTAGTAATAAAGGCATCAGCTAAAAATTTCTTTCCCATGTCTTCCTTTCCTCATCTACATACTTCTGAGCGTCTATTCCTTCCCATATCTCTTTACCCAACCCCTCAAACTCGGTTACCCTGTGCTTTGGACGTTCCTCTTCTTGAAAAATTACAATAACTTTTGTCTTCCTTTTTACAGGAGAAGGCTCAAGGAGTTTAACTCTGCCGTTTTCATATATTCCTTTAAGTGCCTTCGGCATATTATATCACCTCCTTAAATACATAATATGTCTTGCTGACATTACCAAAAATTGTCATATACTTACAATATAACAAATTTTTCAATCTGTCAAGAGAAAAGCAACCACAGAATTCGCAGAGAACTCAGAGTAAAACAAGAGGAAAATATTTTCTCCATTTCCTTCTTTCCCCTTGAATTTAGTTTCTGGATGTAATTTAAAATATTGTGCCGAGTTGGAAGTGGGGTTCCCATTTCTCTCTTGCAAATCCGTATCCAAAATCGAACCCCATCGGGAACATCCCTGGTATATCTATTCTGATGCCCACACCAGCACCCTTATACAAATTCGTCGGACTGCATTCGTTCAATTCACTCCAGGTATTTCCTGCATCGAAGAAGATTAGCGGAAAGATCTGCTCAGATGCGATTAACTTGTATTCTGCACTGATTATGAGAGAAAATCTTCCACCTATCTTATACCAATCCCTGGCAGGGCTGATCCAATCGTTAGGGTATCCCCGTACGGCATCATTACCTATACCACCAAGTTTGAATCGCTCTCTATCAGGAACTTCCTTTGGAGAGACATATCCATCTACAAATCCACACCTGAACTTCGTCATAAGAACGAACTTCCAGAATGTCTTGGAATACCATTTCGTCTCGAATATATGTCTATGATAGTCTGCATCACCAGCAAGTAATCCCCCTGCAAATTTAACCATATAGGTAGTTTTTGAACCAGTTGTTGCATTGAAGATATTATCCCTCGAATCCCTATCCAAACCCAACCTTACAGAACTTTCCAACTCGCTGCCTTCTTTTAATTCTGTACCATAAGATGTCCTATATCCTGAAGTGATGTCGTATGTATAGACATTCTGCAACTTATACATCCAGTGAAATGTAGTGTAATCGAGATATGGAAATTCCTTAACGAGTCTTACATCTCCACCTGCTTCCCTAACTTTGTAATAATTTAAGTGTCTGGTCAGATAGAATGCATCGAATCCGACAGATGTTGGTCGGTCAAAAAACCAGGGTTCTGTAAATCCAAGACTATAGTTCTGCCGTCTCTTTCCAAATCGTTCGGCAAGGAGATTTATCCTCCATCCCCTTCCGAAGAGGTTAGGGTGGGCTATGTTGAAATTATATCCAAAACCATCTGTACTGTAAGATGCACCAGCGGAGGCACGACCGCCTGGTTTCTCTTCTACATTGAATGTGAGGTCTATATCGCCATCTTCGTTTATTCTTTTGTAATCTAAGGTAATATCTTGAAAGAAGCCAAGATTGAAGACTTCTCTCTGTGACCTTGCAACCTTTGAACGCTTAAAGAGTTCTCCAGGGAATAGGACGAATTCACGACGGATGACCTTCTCCCGCGTTCTATCATTCCCGAATATGTTTACCTTCCTCACCTTTGCAGGATTATTCTCGGTTATTCTGTAAAGTATGTCTATACTATCCGCACGGGATGATTCTTCGGGAAGTAGTTGGGTATAGATGTAACCCTCCTCATAATAGAGTGCATGCAGGTTCTGGACCGACTCGTTAGCCTTTGACATACTGTATACATCGCCTGTCTTGATCTTCAATTCTTTTTTTAAATTTTCACTCGTAAATGAATAGTTACCTTCAAAATCAATTTTGCCAACATGATATTTCTTCCCTTCAAAGACACGGATAGTAATAGTCACCCATTCCTTCTTGTCATCATAGGTCATATCATAGTCTAAAACTTCTGCTTCTAGATGACCTTTTTTGAGGTAAAAGAATCTTATTGAATCGAGGTCAGCCTCAAAAAGGTCGGGCCTGAACAATGCCTTCCGATACCATTTTTTCTCACGGTTGCGCATCTGTTTCTCTATGGTCTTATCTTTATAAGCAACATTACCCTCTATCTCTATTTCTCTAATTTTAAGTTTTTTACCTTCCTTCACTACCAATTTTATCTTAATCCTGTTATTGCTATCAGGTTCAGATAATTCATCTTCAATTTCTACATGGTAATACCCTTTCTCCTCATACATACCCTTTATCTCTACTTTTGAATCGAAGAGTTTCTTATCTGTAAAGATACTGCCCTTTTTAAAATGTATCTTTTCAAGTATATCTTTCTCTTTGATCTTACGATTTCCTTCCATAATGATGGAGGATACGGTCGGATTTTCAGCAACCAAAATCTTGATCGCAACCCCGTCTTCTGTATCTTCAAGGTCTATCTTCACATCCTTAAAAAGTCCTAAAGAATATATCTTTTTGATAGCAGACTTTAAAGTTTCTCTTGAAACAGGTTCCCCCTGTTTTAGTCCACTGATATTGATGATGAGTTCAGAATCAACATCCCTGTTGCCTGAAACAGAGATCTCTTTCATCACCTTTTGTGCGAAGGAGGTTGTAAACACTAAAAGAAAAATGAGCGTTAACCAATATTTACGCATACAAAGAATATAAAAAAAATTTTCCTATTGTCAAGAAAAATCGACCTATCCCCACACCTTATGCTTCCTTCAAGGGGTTAAGCAAAAAGAAACTACCTTATAGTCCCTTGTGTTAATCTGTGTAATCTAGGGTTGTTTTTCTTATTGACAACGGGGTTGAATTTTTGCAAGTTTATACGGAAAGGAGGAGAGAATGGTTGGTATCGTTGGCTATGGTTCTTACTTACCGAGATATAGAATTAAGGCAGAGATCATTGCTGCGCAGTGGGGTATGAACCCTGAGAGTATAAAAAGAGGACTTTTATTGCAGGAAAAGACTGTACCTGCACCGGATGAGGATACGATAACCATCTCTGTAGAAGCATCTAAGAATGCTTTAAAGAGGGCAGAGATTGACCCGAGTGAGATTGGTGCAGTCTATGTGGGTTCTGAATCACACCCCTATGCGGTGAAACCTACCGGGACTTTGGTGGGAGAAGCATTGGGCATAGTCCCGGAGTTTCATACAGCAGACTACGAATTTGCCTGTAAGGCAGGAACAGAAGCGATGTTCGTCGCATATAACCTTGTGAAGGCAGAAACGGTTAGGTATGCCCTTGCTGTTGGTGCAGATACCTCTCAGGGGGCACCAGGCGATGCCCTCGAGTATTCCGCTTCTGCCGGAGGAACTGCCTATATTTTCGGCAGTGAAAATGTGGTTGCAGAGGTTATTGAAACTTATTCTTACACCACCGATACGCCTGATTTCTGGAGAAGAGAAGGTGCATTCTACCCGAAACACGGTGGTAGATTTACAGGTGAACCCGCCTATTTTAAACATATTATCAATGCAGGAAAAGGCATTTTTCAAAAATCGGGTCTCAGTGCAAAAGAAATTACTTATGCCGTTTTTCATATGCCCAATGGAAAATTTCCCCTGACCGTAGGCAAGAAACTTGGTTTTTCCAAAGAACAGATAGAACCTGGATGGATAGTGCCACTTATGGGAAATACCTATTCCGGTTCATCACCAACAGGACTTTCAGCAACTTTCGATATAGCGAAGCCAGGAGATTCAATTCTAATAGTCTCCTTTGGTTCTGGGGCAGGAAGCGATGCGTTTATTTTTAAAGTCACAGACAAAATTGATGAAGTCAGGGATAAGGCGGTGAAGGTGAGGGAAATGCTCGAGAATAACCGTATATATATCGACTACGGCACCTATGCCAAATTTAGAGAGAAGATAATTATGAATGAGTGAAGGGGGTTGTTATGCGTGAAGTAGTAGTTATTGGTTGTGGAATGACCAGATTTGGTGAACTATGGGAAAAATCTCTGAGAGATATCTTTGTCGAAGCAGCACTCAAGGCTATGGATGATGCGGGCGTTGACCATATAGATTCTATGTATGTTGGGAGTATGACACCAGGGATTTTTGTAGGACAGGAACATATTGGCTGTATTATGGCTGATTATTTGGGTATATCACCTGTCCCTGCTGTACGGGTTGAGTCTGCCTGTGCATCAGGTGGACTGGCATTCCGCCAGGGATTTATAGAGGTTGCATCTGGGATGAGCGATATAGTACTCGTAGGGGGTGTGGAAAAGATGACGGATAGTAGTGATGCGATATACGGACTCGCAGCCGCAGCAGACAGAGAGTATGAGGCATATAACGGTGTCACCTTCCCAGGACTCTACGCAATGATTGCAAGGGCACATATGCATAGATACGGAACGGCAAGAGAACAGTTAGCACTCGTAGCAGTAAAGAATCATAAAAATGGTTCACTCAATCCAAACGCACAATTTCAAAAAGAGATAACAGTTGATACGGTTTTAAACGCAACATTGGTCGCAGACCCACTCACACTTATGGACTGTTCACCCATCTCAGATGGTGCTGCCTGTGCAGTGCTTTGCCCATTGGAACTTGCAAAGAATTATACCGATACCCCTGTTAGAATTGTCGGGTCCGGGGTTGCTACTGACACGATTGCACTCCACCAGAGGGAGGATATTACTCGATTGAATGCGGTTGTAAAATCTTCAGAGGCAGCTTTCAAAATGGCAGGGCTTACTCCGGATAAGGTAGACCTTGCAGAGGTACACGACTGCTTTACCATCGCCGAAATTTGTGTGACTGAAGACCTCGGATTTGTTGAGAAGGGAAAGGGCGGAAAGTTCGTTGAGGAAGGTAAAACTGCTCTTGATGGAGAACTCCCTGTGAATACGAGTGGCGGATTGAAATCTAAAGGGCATCCAGTAGGGGCGACAGGCATCGCACAGATCGTAGAGATATTTGAACAACTGCGTGGCAGTGGAGAAAAAAGACAGGTGAAAGATGCCAAGATTGGACTCGCCCAGAATATGGGCGGCTCTGGCGGCTCATCTGTGGTTCATATTTTAAGTCTATAGATTATTAGGAGGGAATATACCATCATCAAGATACTGGAGGGAGATCCCACAAAGGTACAGACTGGAGGCATCAAAATGTAAAAACTGTGGAAAGGTATGGTTTCCACCCAGACTCATATGTTCGAACTGTAAGGGTAAAGAGTTTGGACTTCTCAGACTGAAAGATAAGGGTAAAATAGTCACTTTCACAACAATTCGCGTTGCACCTGCCGAATTTGCCGTCGAAACCCCATACCATGTGGCAATAGTTGAATTAGATGATGGTATTCGTGTTACTGCTCAGGTAGTAGACTGTAAGATTGGAGACATAGAGATTGGCAAGAAAGTTCAGATTGTATTTCGTAAGATTCAAAAAGAAGGAAAAGGGGGAATCCTCTGCTACGGATATAAATGTAGATTGCTCTGATAGTTATGAAAAGCCACAGATTAAAACATAGGAGGACTTTCCCCCATTTCTCAGATCGACTAATGACTTGACAAAGGAACAGTTGTTTATAAAATGGAAAAAGTGAGAAAGAGTCATGATGAAGAGGAGGGAGAGGGTATTGACATTTGTTATCTCAGGTATATTTTTATAATATGAGTAAAAATACAGCAAGAAAGAAGCGGATCGACTTAATTAAGCAGAAGGCAGAGAGTGTAGAAATTGCTGTGACAGAAGGTGTCCATCCAGCGCTTCCGATGTCTACAGTGGATGAGAAATCTCTTAATTGGCTAAAGATCGCCGAGAGGTCCTTCAGATTCTGGAATAATAAAATAGACGATATCTGGAGTAATGTATGAGCAATGAGGAATTTAGCATGAATGTCGTAGCTGTACCATCCATAGGTAATATTCAGTATCCTTTGTTCCTGACTCGTGGTTCTATCCGATTATTAAAGGAAGAAGTGTCTCCCCCTTTCTACCGTTCTCTTGAAGATATATGGGATATAATGAAAACAGAAGTTTTCAGTCCTCTTTCTCTTGCGAAAAATGAAAAGGATTTTTTGGAAAGGGCAAAGAAAGTTCTACCTCAATTCTCTCATCTAAGGATTGCAATGATTGGACTTTTCCTCAGTCATTACGGTGAAAATCTTGGAAAACTTCAGGACGAAATGACCAAAGTCTTTTTCCAACTTGAAAAGGATGTCGAAAAGAGAGGGAAAAAGTATATAGAAGTCGCAGACCAGTTATGCTTAAAATCAATCCTTTATACAGCATCAGGCGTTTCAAGACGGGTCATCCAATGGCTTATTAGCCAAGCATCGTCAGAAAATACAGGGAAGATAGAAGGATCCGAAGATTTTCTCAATCTTTTCAATACCGCTACCCAGTTAGAACTTTTCTTGATTTTTATTTTCTCAGTATTTGAAGGAGAGATAAAGCCAATAAGAACGCATTTAGTAAAAATATCTCTCAATGAAGCCAACAGTCATGCTAATAAATATTTTTACTATGCAAAAAAGATTGGAATACTTGCTCCACCGAAAAGGATGAAAATCTCTTTCCCTGAAAAGCTATCTGAGGAAGATCTGAAGGAAGACAGAGAATTAACCGAAGCAGGGCTTCAAGATTATATCCATTTGTTGGAGAGAGAAGATAGTGAAGAGACCTAAAAGAGGCGAGATATACAGAGCAAATCTCGAACCTGTGAAAGGAAGTGAAATTAAAGGAGTATTTCGTCCTGTTTTAATAATTCAGAATAATACTGTGACAGACCGTGTACGAAGTGTAGTAGCTATCCCTTTCACAAAAACTGTTAAAAGGAAAAGGTGGCCTTTTACTGTATTCGTTGAGAAAAATAAAGATAATGGATTAGAAGAAGACTCGGTATTATTATGTCATCAAATAAGGGCGTTAGACAATGCAAGACTGACAAAAAGGATAGGAGATCTCTCTGAAGAAAAAATATCCGAGGTTGAAAGGACCTTGCTTTTCACACTGGAGATTGAGATATGAAGTATCCAATTACCAATCACAAATAACCACCCTTCGGGGCAAAGGAGGTGTCAGACGAGGGGACGAATGACCAATAACTATTTGTCAATAACTGCCCATATGGGCAGAGGAGGTATCAGATGAAGAGAAGGCGAGTAGTTAAAGGAGAAAAAGAGACAATGATCAAGTTATTAGACAATGAAATTATTACCGATTTGGTAGGGTGTCCTTTCAAGTGGTCCGTTGAGGATCAAAAGAATGATTTTGCTGAGTTGAATAGGCTAAAAGACAACCCATCCTATATTAAGCCAAAATTTGGCTCCCTTTATTTAGAGGATACGGGAGAAACTATTACAATCAATCCTGATACGATTTTTGCTAAAATTGCGTTTTATTTTTACGAAAAATATGGCGGAGAGAAGGGGTCTATTATTCATACACTTTTTCTTTATATGATCGGACAAATTAGCAGAAAAGTTTGCAAAGAGTTAATAGAAATGCACAAACGAATGACCGTAAAAGAAAGATCGAGATGAAGAGGTTAATAACTGTCCCTCTGGGGCAAAGGAGGAACAATGAAGCATCTAACAACTAATATCAAACAACTGACAACTGCACTGCTTATTGCAGTGTTTTTTGTCACAGGAGCAACCCTTATCGGCTGCAAAAAACAGTCAGAGGAGATAAAGATTGGAGTAATATTGCCATTGACGGGGGACATTGCCGTATATGGACAAAAAATGAAAAACGGCATTGACCTCGCAGTAGAAGAAATAAATAAAAGCGGAGGTATCAAAACCAAGAAATTAGTCGTGCTTTACGAAGATGATCAGGGAGACCCCAAAAGTTCTGTAGCGGCTTTCAGAAAACTAATAACTACAGAAAAAGTCCCTGCTATTATTGGAGGTGCTATCAGTGCATGTGCTTTATCAGTAGCTCCCATCGCTGACAAAGAAAAAGTAGTACTATTTTCACCGGCTGCCACCTCTCCAAAACTTACCGGTATCAGTGAATACTTCTTTAGAAATTGGCCTTCTGATGTTTATGAGGGTTTAGTAATGGGGAGATTCGCTGCGGACACTTTAGAACTAAGTAAGGTAGCTATTCTCTATGTGAACAATGATTGGGGAGTAGGACTTTCAAAAGAGTTCGAGAAGTCGTTTACAAGAGGAGGCGGTTCTATAGTTGTAAAAGAAAGTTTTGACCAAGGCGCATCTGACTTCCGAACGCAATTAACCAAAATCTTAAAAGCCAAACCTCAAGCAATATACATAATTGGGTATCTTAAAGAACTATTAATTTTACTAAGGCAAAAAGAGGAAATGGGAATAAAAATACAACTTCTAAGCACTTACGGTTTTTATGACCCTCAGATACTTCAAGAGATTGGGAAAGCAGCTGAGGATGCAATCTTTACTGCACCAATTTTTGATCCTGGAAGTCCAACCAAGATCGTAGAAACATATGTTAAGGAATACGAAGCCAAATATGGAGTGAAACCGGATATTTGGTCAGCTCAAGCGTATGATGTTATGAATGTTGTTGCTCTGGCCCTTAAGAAAGGTGCAAAAACTGGTTCTGAGATACAAGCTGAGATAGCTAAAGTGAAAAATTTTGAAGGTGTGTCCGGGCTAACCTCATTCGATGAAAAAGGCGATGTAGTAAAACCCTTGAGGTTTATGACAGTTAGGAATGGTGTATTTGTAGATTATAGTTCAGGTAAGTAGATAATGTGCCAAAAAGAATCAAAGAGGCAGAAACATATAGAAAAGATGTTCCGAGAAAGAGAAAAATCGCTTCGGAAGGCATCTGAGATTTTTGAACAAAAGGTGATTCCATATTTCAATAATTTAAATGAATCATTAGATATTGGGACGGGTAGTGGATACACTGCTTTTACACTCGCCAAACATTTTAAAAAGGTTGTCTCAATTGACAGTGAGCCAAAATGCTTGAAGACTGCGGAAATTAAAGCAGCAAGAGAAAACATAAAAAATATTCAGTTTTTCCAAATGGACGCCCATAAACTCAAATTTCCTGACGAATCATTCGATGTTGTAACTTGCCGAGCAGCAATTCACCATTTTGATGACCCTATCAAGGTTTTAGGTGAAGTTCATCGTGTGCTTAAAAAGGAAGGATTCTTTGTTCTTATGGATTTTTGTTTTTCTGAAACAGCAATACGCGAGTTAGCTCCCCTAAGTAGGATAAGAGAGAGCGACTTTAGAGGTTATTACACTTTTCATGATTATTGTGACCTTTTAGAAAGTAACAGTTTTTTAATGGAAGTTATTTACACATACACACTGCCTCGTGTCATTCAGGAATGGGCTGCTATTGCACCTGAAAATATCCAAGAACGGATTATTAACGCTTTTCTTAATTTGAGTGAAAAAGTTCATAAAGAATTACGGCTCTACAAAGAGGGAGATCGATATATCATGTTGTACCGAATTGTGGAAATAATTTCAAAGAAATGGAGGTAAAAATGGCTGATGAGAAATTTGATATAAAAGAATTGGCAGTGAGTATTATTGTAGGGTTTATTGCAGCTGGGGTAGGCGGTTGGCTCGTATCTGAGATAAGTCTAAAGGTAGCTATATCTTCGGCGATATTATGGGGATTTTTTGGTTTTATCGCTGTTGAGTATTACAAAGATATAAGGAAACGAAAAAAAGAAAGAACAGAATTTCTTAAAAGAGTCGACGAAAATATTGATAAACGGATGGAGAATATATGTCAATATACGGCTTTATATACGAAAAATGGCTCATTTGAGGGAATAATCGAACCGCTTAGCAATGAGCATTTTGGAAAAGTTAAATGGGTAATTTCGAAATTTATTTCAAAAAAGATAGGTGCGGAATTTGGCTATCCAGAATGTATCAACGAAATAGTGTTGAAAGACTTCAATAGTCAAGAATATTCTGAATTTACGATGGGTCTCTATCCTGAAAGTGAGAATTGTATTTTTTTAACTTCGCCATTTACTCCTGAAGAGTGGTTCAAAATATTGTTGAACAAGGTTGATTTTAATCAGGTTAAAAATGGGAAACAATTGCCATACGAAAAATTTCCTCCGCATATAAAATCACTGTTACAAAGTTCTGCTGAAAGAAAAAGACTTGTAATACTAAAAGATCGTCAGTGGAAGATCAGTTTCAAAAATACGCCTGAAAACAGACGTTTTTTAGATGAGTTTTGTCGCATAAATGGGAAGAAAATAGAACTGCGTTTCGTAAAGCAGAGTAAACTTAAAAAAGAAATTCCTCAATTAAATGACTACCAGTTCAATACAACTGATATTGCAATATATGATAGAAAGGTACTTCTTGAATGGAAGAAGAAAACAGCGAAAATTGGAGATTTACATTTAAAATTTCCACCTACTGAACGTTTGCTTAACTTGTTTAATTTTAAAGACATTACTTTCTATGAGACGCATGAAACTGTTATTGCTGAGATGAACGAATCCAGAGCATAGACATAAAGAAGATAGGAATTTGCATTTTACAAATTTCGTCCTGTCATGAAAAATAACAAGATCGAAAAACAGCGTGAGCGGGGTGTTTTTTCTCAGCGGCACGAGTTAATTGAAGCTATTGAACGAAAGCACGAAATTCCGCATAAGTTTGCTTATCTCGATACTGGAGCTAATGCATGGGATGCAATATCTAAAGATGGTCACTATGACTTGGGAAAACGAGAATTATCCACTCTTAAGCGGTTTTTGGACCTTGCATCCGCTAATTTGGAGAAAAAACCTTTCAATATTTTACACGTAGGTCCGGGTAATGGAATAGAGGTTCCAATAATCATAAATACATTAGGTATTCAGCGAATTGCACATTATGCACTCATAGATATAAGTCGGGGACTGTTAAAAACAACAAGGTCTTATGGGGAAAAATGCTTCAGAAATTTAGAATTTTTGTCTTTTGTGTGTGATGTAACTAAACCGGACATTTCTAAGATCATTGAAAATCTTCGTCGAAATGGTGCAAGTAGAAACATAATTCTATTAATAGCAAATGGAGCAATTCTTTCTAATTCTTCTGTCTTAACTTATATCAGGAAATCGATGATATCAGAGGATAGACTTTTTATAACTCTTGAAGTCTATTCAACAAACCGAGAAAAGCAGATTATTGAACAATATAAATTACCTTGCATCTTAGAACTTTTTGCCAAAAGCCTTGCTTTAATCGGGATTTATGACCCCAGACCTGAACAATTTGAATTTTTATACAATAAAAAACATTCAATGATAGAAGTATATTTTCTTGTAAAGAAATGGCTTAAATTACATCCCAATGCAGATCTTAATTTGGAAATACAGCTTCCAGAAAGAATTAAGGTTTTTTCTTCCTTTAGACCTACTCCGTCTAAATTGAGAAAGTTTTTAATTAATAATGGATTTAGAATTACAAATTTTCACTTTTTTGAAAAAGAACAATGCTGTGGTTGTCTATGTACAGTATAGTTTTAGATAATTTTATCGTGCAAAATTTAAAGGGTTAGAATGTTCAGTGAATATGTCAGAAAAATGGAAGAAAGAATTTCGTCTCTTAATTTTAATACAGCGAGTGTCGAGAAAATTCTTGAAAAGGCCAAGTTTGGAGAAAAATTATCCTTTGAGGAATTAGGAAACTTGCTCAGCGTTGACCCTGAGAAAGAAGTTGACCTTTTTACTGAGATTTTAAATACAAGCAGACAAATGAAGGAAAAGATTTTCAAGGATAAAGTTTTTCCTATTGTTCCTGTTTATGTCTCAAGTTTTTGTAGGGAGCATTGTAAGTACTGTAACTATAGAATCGAAAACAAAGACAAAATGATAAAAAGAATACGTTTAACCTTTGATCAACTTCAAAAAGAAATAGAATATTTGGTTATGAAGAAAGGATTAAAAGTAGTTGAACTTGTGTATGGAAGTGATCCCAAGATAATTCCTGAAATACCCGATCATATCAGACTTGCTCATAAAATTTTAGATAAAGTAGGCGGTGGAATGGTTGCAATAAATGTAGAACCTTTTACAGTAGAAGAATACCGCATTTTAAAAGCAACTGGCTTAGATTTTGTAGTTTTATGGCAAGAGACATATCAACAAGAATATTACAAGCAATTGCATCCAGATGAAACCCCAAAAGCAAACTTTAACTATCGTGTTGACGATTTCGAAAGAATGATAGAAGCAGGAATAAAAAATCTTGGTTTAGGAGTACTTTCAGGATTAGCACCTTGGAGGAAAGATTGGTTATCTCTTATGGAACACGAAAGATATTTATTTGATAATTATGAGATTCGAACTTCTATAGTCGGTATACTTCGACTGAAACCTGCTGCAGGAGCCTTAATCCAATCTACACCTTTCGTTCCGTCAGATAAAGAATTTCTACTCGCAGTTGCAGTGCATAACATTTTCTCGCCCAGAACTTTACCATTCATTAATACAAGAGAAAAATTTGATTTATGCATCCATCTTGCAAAAGGAGGTGGCGCTTTATTCACTTTTAATTGTAGCACGATCCCTGGCGGCTATGTCCTCGGAGAAGATGGATATCAGTTTCCTACTTATGATTTCGATGTTAATGAATATTTGCCCAAATTGCAGTCGAAAGGTCTGACACCAATATTTAACTGGAATTTTGAAAAAAATCATATTCCTACGATTCGTTACTAATAAAGTTATCGTAGGCAGAAAATCCTGGGGTCTCAAGATGGGGTCGTCAAGATGGGGTCGTGCTGGAATCTGGAATTTAAGCGAAGGAGGTCCAAATGGCTAAAGAAATAAAAATTGTAGGAGTAAATAAGGAAAAAACAGAAAGGGATGATTCATTTCCATCGGCGGTTTCAATTTACTTTGATCTTTCTGAAGAGCCTGATTCTCAATGGATTCAATGCTTTGAGCAATTCTGGAAGGAGCACCTGTATTCAATGAAAAGAAAAGCGTTCTGTGAGGGAAAATACATTCGGATGGTTGTTGCAAGTTCAGATAATATGCGTCAGCATAAAGAAGAATTGGAGAAAGCGGTCACAGAAACTAACCAGATGTATGAGAAAATCATTTCAAAAACCAAAGCAGAAGAATCCAGACAGATGGAAGAAGAAAAAAGGATTGTAGAAGAGGCAAAACGAAAGTTAGAAAACTTGTAATCCTTGCAGATGAGTCTTTAAAAATCTTTATAGGGAGATTTTTATGAAGGCAAAAGTATATGGTGCAAATGAGAAGATAATATGTATCCTTGAGAATGCAAGTATTAGCCATATAGAAAGCAATGCTTATCGTGTTACAGGCTTCTATGCAGGGATTATTACTATAGAACAACTTTCAAATGTTATTGTAGAAGTCTACGATGAGGAAGATAAGGAAATTAAAAGGTTAACAGACGGATATGCTACCAAAATTACACACGATGCGATAAAGAATGTTTCACTTGTAGAAATACAAGCATTAGAATAATTTAGATAAGATCGTCAATATTATAGGTGATTTTGGGGTCGTGTTGGTCATACGACTCGTATGGGAATCTGGAATTTAAGCAAAAAGAGTTATAATAGAAATTACGAGAAATTTAAAACAAGCCAAAAGTAATAAGTGTGGGCAATTGGCTATATTTGATAATAATATTACAGAAGGTAGAACAATAATCTTCATTGCTGAGAAATATTGACTCGAGCAACTTGCTTTAAGAAAGAGGAGGAAAACATGGGAAATCTATCGGAATCTGTCTTGATTTTACATACTTACAGAGGAAGCGGAAAAATTAACTCAGAAGGTATTGAAGAGGATTGTACATTTCAGTGTACCCAATATAGCACAGGAGACATCGAAGCCTCATGTTGGATTCAAAAAACTGGTGAAATCTTTAAGAAAGTTATGAACTCTTTTGGGAGTCCCACATTACTTTCCTGTACTGTTAAGGGTTATACCGATGAAGGTTATTTATTCGAAATCGATGACGCCACATGCGGTGGATTAAAAGCAAATTTTGATGGTCCAGCTGAAGTCAAAATTTATCCTGAGAACTTTAGGATTAGTGTTGCCTCAAAAGATAAATCTAAAACATCAAAAGTAGTTTATTCTTTGGTAAATCTAGAATACAATGGTTATCAAGTTAGAGAATATCGTGGGAAAGAGTATCGCCTTAGCGACATACCTACAAAGTTGAGTGATGGGGGTCTTATGATTACACAAGTTCAGAACTATAAGGAAGTGATGAAGCGCCTCAGAGATAGAGGAGGGGTAGATGTAACTGCAGAAGTGATATTTGAGGAAAGGACTGACATAGATTATAATGTGCAAGAATCAATATTAGAGAATCTATGTCTGCTGTTATCTTTAGCAAAGGGAACTATTATAAATTGGGTTTATTGTACATCCTATGATTCTAACAACAATTTCTTAGAAATCTTCGCTCGTAGAGCTTACACAACGGAATTTCAATCGGGATTCGGCATGATCGATACAAGAGCACGCTATAAAGAAGATTTGAAGTATTTCGTTGAGAAATGTTATGATCAACTTAAAGTGGAGAAAAGGCGGATGGGACTCGATACTGCAATTAGTTATTACTTGGAGTCAAAGAGGCATCCTGCCAAGGAAATCAAATTTCTTCTAGCCTCCATAATGATGGAGACTCTAAAGAGCAATTATAAGAACATACGAAGACTTGCAAAACGAATGGATTTCCGGCACGTGTTAGAAAAATTGTTTAACGAATATGGCATCGTGGATTATAACCTTGACTTTATTGACCTCAGAAATGTAGTTGTGCATGAAGGATTGCTGAATATATCGCTGAAAGATTTCTGGGAGGAGTATCAAAAGTTAATTAGGTTAGCGGATGAGACTTTCATGAAGATACTAAGATATGATGGGTATTATATAGAATTTGGTACTTGGAAGCGAAAGAAAATTTCATAGAATAGAAAGTAAAATGGGGACGGTTCTCTTTCTCATGGTTAAGATGGGATTGAACTGATCGCAGACCCGTAGGGGAATCTGGAATTTAGTATGTAGGTCCCATTGAGCACTACAAAAATAGCCCAAGTCCACATCAGAAGAAATGTGGATTTCTCGCTTTCGCAGGAAAGCGAGAAAGAGGGTTTGTCGCTTTTTTTATTGACTTTTGTTTCGTTCTATACATAATTTTAGTGTAATGGTGAAAACAAGATTTAAAGGTAAACAAAGTCCTTGACTTTTCGTATAAATTAGCTATTTTAAAAGAGAAAGGAGGTTATAAATGTGGATTTTATTTGCAATCTTTCCATTGGTAGCGATAGCGGGAATTACTGCCGGATATAAGCTAAGCAGGAAGAAAGTAGTTCTCCCTATACGATTTGTAGATGAAGAGGATAAAAAGAAGATTTTAGAGGCCAACGGTTTGAAATTAGATGAAAACACAAAGTGCTCGGTCTGTGGTGAAACAGTTACCCTTGAGAATTTAGGTGCAGTAAGAAGTACCCCATCAGAAACCATCTTCATCTGTTCAAAATCTGATTGTGTGAACGCAAGCTTAATCATATCTTTGTAGTTATCTATGATTGCTCTTATTGCAAGTCTCATCGCTATCGTCGTCTTTGTTCTATCGGCTTTTCTTTTCATTCTTTTTTGGAGTGAAGATAGCCGATTAGAGAAATATTACAAACTCACGGCAAAAGACATAGGGAAAACGGAAGCTATTTCAAAAATAGGAGTTTCTTTTAAGACTGATGTGATTATAGATAGTGGTCACAATTACTCACGCTTGCGAACTGCTATTAAAAAAGTTATATCTCGGATCCGAGGGCATAAAATTCTTGATACACTGCTTGTTTTTAATAGGAATTCAACCGAGCAAAGGGCTTTTCTTATTTTTGAAGCTATCAAAGGAACCTTCTTCCATATTGAACTTTTAGATGCAGATTTTATTGAAGACTTGGCAAAGTATTATGCCTTTAGGTATGCGTCGGAAACGAAATCGGTAGATAAAGATGTCAAATTCCTACTGAGAAAGGACTTTGAAAAAACATCAAATCGAAATTGTATCGCAAAGTTAATGGATCCCAAGTATAGTGAAAAAGTTGTGTTAAATCCACCTCCAGAAATTAAATCTTTATTAGAAGAAATAGTATTACCGATAGTTACCGAATGGTCAGAAGAGTTAAAAGGCAGGAACGCCACTCATGCTGAAAAGGAGCGCTTCAAGTCCCTATTTATGGAAAACACAAAGGGGTTATGCCATAGAACATGGTGTATACTATTCATAGGAAAATTGACCATCGACGAATACATGTCTTTTTTCAACCAGAGTGTTCGTAAATTCTCAAAAGGTGTAATGCTTGCGGCAAGAGGAGGAAATGTTCGCTACCTGTTGGAATTATGGAATAGAGCATGTGAAATTCCACAAAGCCGGTGGGGTGTAAAATTCCATGCAACTGACATTGTATACCAGAAGCCGTACCGAGGATATCCAGTGGTCTGGTATTACAAGTTTGTTTCCAAAGAGAAAATCGCTTAAATTATTCCAACCAGATGTTTAACCTTGTTCTTTCCATTATCAAAGAATTTGCCGATGCTTCTACCAGAAGACTCCAGTAATAGAGAAACACTCCATTACCACTTTTCCCTCCTCACTTATTTCTACCATCGACTACTACAAAAAGAGCCCAAATCCGTATTGGAAGAAATATAATCTTCTTTCGCACGAAAGCGAGAAGCGTTTTTTTATTGACATCTAGCCTAATTTGGGGTATAATCCAGCATAACAAGGTAAAAAGGGGACGGTTCTCTTTTCTGCAGCATTATATGAAATTAAGATGAAAGAATGAGTGTAAAATGAGTAATTCAGACAATAATAAATCTTTAAAATATAAAATTGAGGCGAATTATAAGAATCTCGAACGAGTTATAGGATTTGTTTCTGTTGCGGATAATAAAGCAAAATTTATTCTCTCTATTGAGTTAGTAATTTTAGGATTTTTGATGACGCAGGCGAAAATTGTTTTTAGAATAATCGCTTTGTGTTGGAAGTGGAATGGATTCCTAAAAGTTTGTGGAGGTGGAGTTTTAATTGTGTTTGCGCTTTATATTTTCTTTGCGATTATATCCATTGTAAATCTTATAAAGGTTATTATTCCAAAAAGAAAAGTAGAAACCGGTAAAAAATCTTTGTTTTATTTCCAAACCATCACTAAAATGAACCCCAACGAGTTTAAAAATAAGGTAAAAAATATCTCTGAGGAAGAAATAATAGAAGAACTTTCAGACCAGACCTACAATAATGCAGTTATTGTAGGAAAAAAATTTGATGAAATCCAAACAAGCATTAAATGGCTTTTTTGTAGCTTAGTACTATGGTTGTTGCTATTAATTATTATTGCTATTTACGATGGAATTCATGTAAGAAGTTAATTCTATGGGATTAAAAGATGATATAACACAGCAGGTCGACGAATATTTATTGGGAGATTATGATATTGACGAGGTAGATTATATCCCTGAAGTTGTGGACGTTACTTTTGGTAATACAGGGTTAAAGATTGAAGCTACAGTTTTGTATATTGATATTCGGAGGTCAACGGAAATTTTAGACGTTCATAGAAGACAGACAGTTGCAAAAATCCACAAGTCATTTCTATATACAGCTTCAAAAATAGCTGTAACAAATGACGGTTATATAAGGAGTTTTGGTGGAGACAGTATATTGGCCTTCTGGGGTGGAAATTATAAGAACGAGGTTAGTCAGGCAGTTATATCTGCTATGCAGATGGAATACATGCTCTCAAACGTCTTAGGTGGAAGATTCCGTAAATATGACAAAATAGATTTTGGAATTGGTATTGATTGGGGAGAAATTCTGGTTGTCAAGAGTGGATTGAAAAGAGATCCTAATAATAATGATTTACTATGGATTGGCACGCCAGTGAATTTTGCAGTTAAATTAGGAGATTCTGCTTCTTCTCCAAATCATATTAAGATATCGGAGGATGTATATGATAATCTCGAAGAATTTGCTAAATATGGAAACAAACAGAACCTTTGGGGGCAGAATGAACAAGTTGACATGTGGGAGAAGGAAAATAATTTTAAATTTGCAGGTAGTTATTATACTATTTATTCTACAGATTGGTATGTGGAGGTAGATTGACATTTTTGAATCGTCAAGATAGGAGTGGGGCTGGAATTTAGTATGTAGGTCCCATCGAGCACTACAAAAGAGCACAAATCCACATTAGCAGAAATATAATTTTCTCGCTTTCATGCGAAAGCGAGAAAGAAAGCTTTTTTGCTTTTTTTATTGACTTTTGTTTCATTGTATACATAATTTCAACTATAATTGTGGAAGTTAAAAAGTGTTAATAATTTCGCTTATAGTAAGCTTTATAGCACTTGTTGCAGGAAGCTTTGCTTTATATCTGCAATTGCGAGATGTTCCAAGAATTCGAATTGTTTCTATTCATGTCGGATTATCAGGTACAGGTCACACTCGGGATCCTAAACGGTGGGAACACAAAGTCTCTTCAATAAGTGTTGATGTTGTTAATACAGGAAGGAGACCAGCACTGCGATGTGCAGGTGTCGTTAGTTTTTCAAAACTGGATGCTTTACCACTCTATCCTACAAAAGGTGGCGAAATGGTATTTAATGATACTTTCGATATTCTTCCCACAGATAAGATACATTTGGTGGCAGCATTTTCATATTCAGGAAATGCTATCGGCACACAATCGCTTTCCGTTGGTGAATTTATTGAAAAAGCACCTCCAGTAAAGGCAACAATAACTTTTGGCAATCAGAAGGTAACCAGAGAGCTTTCAACAAAAGAAATTAAAGAATATATTAGAAAACATCAAGAAGAATCTTATCTGCGGGATAGAATTTGAAATTTAAAGCAAACAGAGGACGAAAGAAATCGTGAAAACTTATAAACCTAATAACCTGCCATTCTTACAGGCTCAAATACTGGAAAGGATTTATATAAACATAGCCAGAGCAAAACAGACAACTTTAGAAGAGTTATCTTTGCTCACCGATTATCCTGTGCAGAGCAAAATATTATCAGATGCTATAAATTCATTGTTAAAAAAGGGATTCATTACAAATTCTTCGGGTGGTTCTTTTATTTTCTCTGTCCCAGAAGAAAGAATTGAGTTTTTCAAGGAAGTTATAAAAAGAAACGATTATAAACATAAACATTACTCAAGATGGATTCTCGATAGTTTTAACAATAATAAGGCTCAGTTAACATTATTCTTTAAGAAACAAACTGTTAGTGAACTGAACCAATATGGGATAATACACAAGTGGTATAATTATCTTGAAGAATTCCCGTATTCTTTAATTGAAAAAAAAATAAACGAATACAGATTGAATTCAGACGCTTTAGTCGTTGACCCTTTTTGTGGAAGTGGAACCACCTTGGTTTCGGCTAATCTGTTTAATCTTGATGCGATTGGTTTTGATACCAATCCTCTTATGGCGTTTATTTCAAGAGTAAAGACAACCTGGGATATAGACTTGCTTAAATTAAAAAAAACAATCATAAATGTAGCCGAGACTTTTTTGAATCGTGTCAAAGATATAGATAAGATAAAATTCAAAAACGATTTTATGTCAGTAATGCCCAAGAAAGAAATCAACCAATGGTTAAGCCCTGTTCTACAAAAAGAAGTTTCCTTATTGAAAGACATTATAAATCAAGTTAAAAATGAAGAAATTAAAAATTTACTTTTAGTGGCTATGTCAAAATCCTGTTTTGATGCCTCTTATGTTTCATTATGTCCTGGAACTACCTTCTACCCCTTCCGTGATAAAGAAGAATTTTGGGATTTATTTTCTAAAAAAACTGTTCAAATGTATAATGATTTAAAACTCTCACAGGAACATAATAACTTTGGGAAATCAAAAATCATTAACGATACCTGCTTAAACGCACAGAAATATGTTGATAAAGATTCTATAGATTTTATTATTACTTCTCCTCCCTATCCAAATGATCTGGAATATACAAGGCAGACAAGATTAGAATTGTACTTGTTAGATTTTGTGAGAAGCATGGAGGATATTCAACAGATAAAAAGAACGATGGCTAAAGGAAGCACCAAACTTATATTCAAAGAAAGTAATTCAGAGCAATATATACATAATTTTCAATATGTCATTGAAATATCAAATAAGATTTACCAACAAACTAAAGATAAAAAGTGGGGCTTTGATTATCCACGAATGGTTAGAGAATACTTTGGTGATATGTATTTATGCTTGAAAGAAATATATCCGCTTTTAAGAGATGGTTCTCATTTCTTACTTGTAGTCGGTGACCAAACTGTTAAGGGAGTTCTGATTCCTGTTGGAGACATTCTCATAAACATGGCTAAGAGTATAGGCTATAATAACTGCAGAAAGGAATTATTCAGGATGCGGAGAAGCACCGGTCACAATATTCCCTTACCTGAAGAAATTGTAATTTTAGAGAAAGGAAAGATATAGAATTATGACAAGCAATAATTCTCATTATCCGATTGAAATATTTGGATATCCTATTGAAAACAAAAACAGAAAGGTACTGCGAAATAGAACTAAATTCTGGTGTCCATTTATGAATAAAAAATGTGATAAACAAAGTCGAACCATTTCTTTTCCAATGGGAGTATGCTCGGTTTTACACAAAGGAAGTAAAATCGCAATCTGCCCAAATAGATTCTTACAGGGTAACAAAGTCTTTACAGATGTATGTAATGAATATTTTGGCTCTACTGACAATGTTCTATTATTTAAGGAAGTTGGATTATTCAAGGTTGGAAATTTTGATTTTGTTCTGGTAAAACACAAGCCTATTAGCAGTGAAATAGAAGATTTCTGTGTCGTTGAGTTTCAAACCGATTCAACCACCCAGACGGGAAAATTGGTTGAAGCTCTAAAAGATTTTTTAAATGGAGCTGATGTCTCAAAGAATAGATATAACTATGGAATGAACACATATAACACTATCAAATTAGCATATATCCAAATGTTATATAAAGGACAGGTTATACAAAAGTGGAATAAAAAGATATTTTGGATATCTCAAAGGTATGTTTTTGAAAATATGGTAAACAGATTTAATTTATCTAACCTTGGTTACTCCCAAAATAATGCAACTATATTTTTTGTTTACAATTTGTTCAAGGAAGGGAGTATTTATAAGTTGAAGAGAGTTTACAAGAGGTCATCAACAATTAAGAATTTGCTAACTGCCTTTACAAAACAACCAATGCCTGATATCAACGATTTTATTGATGTTTTGAAGGGAAAAATTGAACTAAAGCTTGGAATATCCGTGACATAAATATTGCATAGTTAGATAGAATGTATGGCAAGGCTCAACTATTTGCCTAAATCATCAAAGCCTTTTTCTAAAATAATCAAAGTAGGGATGTTATCTGTTAGTTTTTGGTTGTCAGAGGTGAGAGGATGATTCCACAACTAATTGTTAATGGTATTATCGCAGGAAGCATTTATGCCCTTGTTGCTTTAGGCTTTACGGTTATCTATCGGACCGTCAAGTTCTTCCATTTTGCCCATGGGGTTGTCTATACGGCAGGGGCGTATCTGGCGTATACAGTTGCCAGAGAACAATTGTCAGATGTCAGTGGTCAGGTGTCAATATTCGTATGGATTTTTGCAGTTTTTGTAGGAGTAGTTGGGGCTGGAGCATTGGGAGTAGTGATCAATAAGTTGGTCTATTATCCTTTGAGACAAAGGAAAGCATCGAATCTGATATTTTTATTAGCCTCTTTTGGGGTTTTTATCTTTATCCAGAACCTTATCGCTCTCATCTATGGAAATCAGATTCTTACCTTAAGAACCGGCCCAATTAAAGAAGGGCATCACTTCCTTGGAGCGGTAATTACTGATATTCAAATTCTAATATTAGTTGTTAGCGGTTTGTTATTAGTTATACTATGGCTCTTTATTCAGAGGACTAAATTGGGAAAGGCGATGAGGGCAGTTTCAGATGACCCTATTGCGGCATCAGTTGTGGGGATAAATCCTGAAAAGACTATACTCGCATCTTTTGTCATAGGCTCTGTTCTTGCTGGTGCAGCAGGCATCCTTATTTCATTAGAGACAAATATAGAGCCAACAATGGGCTTTAGTGTTCTCTTGAAAGGAATAATAGCATCCATAATTGGTGGGATTGGCAGTATCCCAGGAGCAATGTTCGGTGGATTTTTTCTGGGATTGGCTGAAAATCTTGGTATTTGGAAGATCTCGGCTGGATGGAAAGATAGTATCGCCTTTGCTATACTGATAATCTTTCTCTTAGTAAGACCAAGAGGGATTTTGGGAACGAAGTAAAAAAATGGTCAATAGTCAGTAATTGGGAGGTAATATGAAATGGGTAAGATATAAAAACCTTTTGAAAGATGAAGTGCCTTCAAAAGAACGTTATGTTGCTACTTTAGTAGATTACAGAGGATATGCACATTTATACAAAGATGGTAATGCATATGGAAAAGTACAAAAGGGCGGATCGGGTTTCTTTTTAAGAAAAATCAAGAAAACTTTTCAAGACCTTAATCTCAATTCAAGGATTGATGAAGTAAAAAGTGAGCAAGAAACGGAGATGCTGAAGGAAAAAATTAAGGAAATACTTGAAGATAGCGAAGACTTTGAAGTAAACGGATGACTAATAATTACTTTCCAATAACCAGTAGATGGGGGATGAATGACTAATAACCAATTACTGATAACTGCTACCTAAAATCATGGAATATTTACTGCATATTCTTGTCATATCTGGTATCTATATTATATTAACATTGAGCCTTAATCTAATAGTCGGCTATACTGGGCTCCCTACTCTTGGGCATGCGGCTTTTTCGTGTATTGGAGCGTATGTCTCAAGTTTGCTTGCCTTGAATTTTGGCGTTTCACCCTGGATAGGATTAATAATAGGGGCTTGTGCTGGAGCACTTTTAGGAGTGGTAATAGGTTACCCATCACTCAGGTTGAAAGGGGATTATCTTGCGTTAACAACATTTGGGCTGGGAGTCATTGTCTATTCTATTGCAAAAAATTGGGTTTCTGTTACAAGGGGACCAATGGGACTCCCGGGAATTCCACAGTTTTCAGTGTTTGGTGTCCAGTTGTCAGAAATATGGCTTTATCTGATTTTAGTTGGAGTGTTTGTATGGGTCACCATATTTGTTATGAGGAGGATTGTAAATTCACCGTTTGGAAGAATCTTAAGGTCTATAAGGGAAGATGAAATCGCATCGGAGGCAATGGGCAAGGATACTGCAAAGCACAAATTACTGGTCTTCATAATCGGTGCTTTCTTTGCCGCCATTGCTGGCTCTCTTTATGCCCATTACATCACATTTATCGACCCTTCAAGTTTTACAGTAATGGAGTCAATAACAATTCTCTTGATGGTCATCTTTGGAGGAATGGGAAGTATTACCGGTTCAATAGTTGGAGCAACAATCCTTGTAGTCTTTCCCGAACTTTTGAGGTTTTTGGGGATGCCGAGTTCCATTGCTGCCCAAACAAGACAGATGATATATGGGCTTTTATTAATAGTCCTTATGATAAAAAGACCACAAGGTATAATGGGGAGGTATCGTTTTAAATGAGTGGTCAGAAATCAGTAGACAGTGATCAGGGAAGACAAGAACTGAACACTGAATACCGACAACTAAACACTATTCTGCAAACGCAGAATCTGACCAAGGAGTTTGACGGTCTTGTGGCTGTTGATGACCTATCCTTCTCTGTCGAGAGAAGTACTATAAATGCTTTGGTAGGTCCTAATGGAGCAGGGAAGACTACGGTTTTCAACATAGTGTCTGGATTCTTAAGACCAATGCATGGAGAAGTGAATTTCAAAGATACTAATATTACCTATCTGTCTCCTCACAAAATAGCAAGAATGGGCATCTCGCGGACATTCCAAAATATCAGACTGTTTCCACAAATTACCGTTATGGAAAATATGTTACTTGCCACCAAATATAAGAAAGGGGAAAGCCTTTTCTTGGCATTACTCCAGTCAAAAACTATGAAAAATGAGGAGGTAGAAAATAGGAATAGAGCATTGGAATATCTTGGACTGGTGGGTATTGAAGACAAGAAAGACGATTTGGCGGAGAATCTCTCTCACGGGCAAAGAAGACTCTTGGAACTTGCAAGAGCACTGGCAACTGGAGCAGAACTTCTACTCCTGGATGAACCTACTGCTGGTGTCTTTCCTGAAATGAGGATGAAGATACTTGATATACTCCAGAAGTTAAGAGATGAAGGCAAAACTATTCTTTTTATCGAGCACGATATGAAAGTAGTAATGGGTATTTCAGATAAGGTTATTGTATTAAATTACGGACAGAAAATCGCCGAGGGAACACCTAATAAGATAGTAAGAAATGAAAAGGTAATCGAAGCATATCTGGGAAAAAGGGTTAATAATCAATCGTCAATGGTCGATAGGGAAAACACAAATGACTGATAACCAATTACAAATAACTAATAACCAATTACCAATGACTCTTTTACAGGTGCAGGATTTGACGGTGTATTACGGAATGGTTCAGGCTCTAAATAATATCTCTCTTGTAGTCAACGAAGGAGAGATTGTAGCTTTGATTGGACCTAATGGAGCGGGAAAGTCTACAGCATTAAAAGCAATCTGTGGTTTGCTCAAAGCAACCGAGGGTGAGATAAAAACTGGGGATGTGACCTTCAGAGGAAAATCTATAAAGAATGTGCCTCCCCATGATTTGGTTAAAAAAGGAATTTCTCTTGTCCCTGAAGGAAGAAGGGTTTTTCCAACGATGACCGTTTTGGAGAATCTGGAGATGGGCTTTTATACACAATTTTCAGTTGATAGTAGTCAATTGTCAGACAGATTAAATAAAGTGTTCGACCTGTTTCCTGTGCTTAAGCAGAGGCGAAAACAGAGGGCTGGAACACTATCAAGCGGAGAACAGCAGATGTTAGCTATTGGAAGGGCTCTTATGCTCAAACCTAAACTGCTGTTACTTGATGAGCCTTCTCTGGGACTTTCTCCCAATTATGTAGAGGATGTATTTGAAAAGATAAAAGAGATAAACAAAAATGGAACTACTGTTTTATTAGTGGAACAGAATGCAAGGATGGCATTGGAATACGCTGATCGAGGATATGTTTTCAAAATCGGTGAAATTGCCCTGGAGGATACCGGAAAAAATCTACTTGGGAATGATGAAGTCAGGAGATCATTCTTAGGTGAGTGATAAAGACCGCTCTAAACCCTTGACAATATTATTTTTAATTGTAATATGTTAATATAATCGTTAAGGAGGTGCTAATTGAAGATAACACCTTTAGATGTAAGAAAGCAGGAGTTTAAAAAAGTAATGAGGGGGTTCGATCCCCATGAAATTCAAGCCTTCTTAGATATGGTTGCTGAAGAGATGGAAGAGTTGATAAAAGAGAACACAGGATTGACAGAGAAGATGAGAGATTTGGATACCAAGGTAGATGACTATCGAAGGATGGAGAAGACCTTGCAGGATACCCTTACCAGTGCACAGCGCACTACCGATGAGTTGAGACGGAATGCTGAAAAAGAGGCAGAACTTGCTTTGATGAATGCCAGTATGAAATCGGAAGCAATGCTTGAAGAGGCGAGGATGAAACTGTCGTCTTTGAAATCTGAAATAGCCGCTCTTGAAAATGCAAAAATGAGTTTTGTGGCGCGTTTTAAGAGCCTTCTTGAATCTCAATTGAAGATACTGGAATCAGAAGAAAAACCACTGCTAAAGGAAGAGCGTGCAGAAAAAAAACCAAAGAGAGTCCGTATTGTAGAACCTCCTAAAGTAGAAGAAGATGCGAAGGGACTTGCCTCGCTCTTCGATAAATGAAAACCGTTGCAACAAACAGGAAGGCTTTATATAATTACTTCATTATTGAAAAACTTGAGACAGGGATTGAGTTAAAAGGAACAGAGGTTAAATCTCTGAGGGAAGGTAGGGTGAGTCTTGAAGGTGGATACAGCAGTATCGAAAATAGCGAGTTATGGCTGCACGATGTACATATACCCCGGTATGAACATAGCGGATATATAACCCATGACCCCAAAAGAGCAAAAAAATTACTAATTCATCGCTCAGAGATTAAAAAACTTTATGGAAAGACAAAAGAGAGGGGACTGACCTTAATCCCGCTGTCCATATATTTTAATCGTAGAGGTATAGCAAAGGTAGAACTCGCCATTGCTCGTGGGAAAAGACAGAGAGATAAAAGGGAGACGATTAAAAAAAGGATTCAGATGCGGGAAATAGAAGAGCGCACTAAAAGGAGAAGAAAGGAACGCTGGTGAGGTATCTGAAATTTTTGCTCTTATTCCTTACATTATTAAAAGCAGAGGCATCAACCGTATGGGTTACATACGATAAAAATAGATACGAGATTGGGAGTGTAACGATTGATGGATACCAGTGTATAGGTATAGATGACCTTGCAAAAATAGTTGGTGCAGACCTTACATATCAAAAAGAAGTTGAAAGAGTAGAATTTTTGTGTAAAACCCATACTCTTGTCTTTTT
Organism: bacterium; assembly: GCA_030619885.1. Classification (GTDB taxonomy): domain Bacteria; phylum Hydrothermota; class DG-26; order JAUXAN01; family JAUXAN01; genus JAUXAN01. Next base: position 27,798 of record JAUXAN010000012.1, on the reverse strand, counting down.
TCCAGACAATCCCTTCGTAAAATTTGACAGTTCATTCATAAACCTTCCCTGTGAGGTTCTATTTCTTAATCAGCAGCCGTTTTTACCTATTCAATTTATGAATAAAATTTTTACCCTCCTTAAATTTAGTTTCTTATGGGATAGGGAAAAACAGGAACTTTTGATACAGAAAAAGACCTCAAATCTTAAGAAGATTACGATATTCGAGTTAGACGAAGAGACTAAAGTCAAGATATACCTCGACTCGCCACTCAGATTTATGACGGACCCAACAAAGCCGGGTAAACTTGGATTGAAAATATATGGTGCAGTAGCTCCAGAGCGGATTTCTGGGGCAGAACCTGTGGGTATGATAGAAGGTGTAGAGTTTGAACAACTTGAAAATGCCGTTAAACTCTGGTTTACCCTGAATAAAAAGACCAGGGCATTCCGCGCATATCTCTATAAAGACCCTCCCATTATACATCTCACCCTTTCAAAAGAAGTTAAACTTGAGCCGTTAAGACCAAAGAGACCAGCTATCGTTAAAACTGATTTTGGTAAGATACACAAGATAGTCATTGATCCTGGACATGGAGGTATAGACCCTGGAGCGGTGGGACCACGAGGATATTACGAAAAGGATGCGAACCTTACCATATCAAAAATTTTAAAGAAACTCCTGGAAGGAAAATTGGGTGTAGAAGTGATTATGACGAGAGAAACAGATACCCTCATCGCCCTTCAACAACGGACGGAGATTGCCAACGAGAATTACGCTGATCTATTTATATCGATCCACTGCAATGCTTCTCCAAGGTGGCAAAGGAACTCGAGGGGGGTAGAGACCTACTTTCTATCAACAGCGAAGACAGATGAGGCGAGGGCTGTTGCAGCACGTGAAAACGCCTCAATAAAATTCGATATGGAAGAAACCGAAAACTTCGATGATGTTTCGTTAATTCTATGGGACCTTGCACAGAACGAATTTTTGACCGAGTCGAGTGAACTGGCAGAAATGATACAGGAAGAACTTGTAAAAAGATTGAGAATTCTAAATCGTGGAATGAACCAGGCAGGATTCTTCGTCTTAAATGGAGCGTATATGCCAAGTGTGCTGGTAGAGTGTGCCTTTATTTCACATAGGGAGGAGGAGAGACTACTTCGCACGAAAAGATTCAAACAAAAAATTGCAGAAGGTATCTTCAAAGGGATTAAGAGATTTAAAGAGAAATACGAGACAAGATTATCTTCATGAAAAGAACAATCGGTGTCTTCGATTCAGGGATAGGCGGGCTCACAGTCGTAAAAGAACTTGTGAGAAGGTTTCCAAATCTCCCTATCATCTATTTTGGTGATACAGCGAGGGTGCCCTATGGAAGTAAATCGAAAGAGATAATAACGAAGTATGCGATTCAAGACACGATATTTCTCCTCTCAAAGGGAGTAGAATTTATAGTAGCTGCATGCAATACCGTCTCTTCGGTCTGCCTCGATAAATTGAAAGCAACATTCAAGGTGCCAATAATTGGTGTGATTGGACCCGCCTGTAGAAAGGCGGTATCTGTTTCAAAAAATAATAGAGTGGGGATAATAGGAACTGTGGCTACTATAAAAAGCAGGGCTTATGAGAAGACTATTAAATCGCTAAATAATGGAATCAGGGTATTCTCCCGTGCATGTCCACTCTTCGTTCCACTGGCAGAAGAGGGGTATATCGAAAAGGATGCTACCCATACGATAGTAAGTGAATATCTTACTCCCATCTTAAGAGCAAGAGTAGACACAGTGGTATTGGGATGCACACACTATCCACTTCTAAAACCTGTAATAAGAAAAATCATCGGTAGTGAAGTGAAACTTATTGATAGTGGAAGCTGTGTAGCCGAAGAACTTGAGTCTGTACTCAAAAACTCAAAAAGTAAATCTGCAAACCTTGAGATCTTTCTGTCCGATCTCTCACCAAATTTTATTCATTTGAGTAAGAAATTTTTGGGTAAGAGAGTGAACAGAGTGAAAATGATTGAGATTGAGCGATATGTTTAAAAGAGAAGATAAGAGAAAATTCGACCAGCTCCGCCTGATAAAGATAGAGAGAAATCTTCTGAAATATGCAGAAGGTTCTTGCCTCATAGAGGCAGGGAATACGAAATTAGTAATATCAGCAACTGTAGAGGATAAGGTTCCGTCTTTCCTTCGTGATACAAAACAGGGGTGGCTGACCGCCGAGTATGGAATGATTCCGAGGTCTTCAAAAGAAAGAATAGTTAGACCCACTATGAGAGTTGCAGGAAGGAGTCTGGAAATTCAAAGGATGATAGGAAGGGCACTACGAGCAGGAATCGATCTGGATGCCATTGGATCTCGCACAATAATAATTGACTGTGATGTGATTCAGGCTGATGGAGGGACTCGAACGCTTGCAATAAGCGGGGCTTTCTGCGCCCTCTACGATGCGGTCAACTCTCTATTCAAAAAGAGGATTATTGGAGTGAACCCGATTAAAAATGTGATAGCAGCCATATCGGTAGGAATGTTGGGTAATGATTTAATTTTAGATTTGACTTATGAGGAGGATTTTCGTGCCGATGTAGATATGAATGTATGTATGACAGATAGGTTTGAATTGGTCGAAATTCAAGGTACTGCTGAAGGACGTCCTCTTCCAAAAGAGAAACTGAATGAGATGATTGAACTTGCCCAGAAGGGTATATCAGAAATCATAGAAATACAGAAGGAAACCCTTGGGATAACCACAATTTTTTGATGTATGAAGTAAGAATCGAGTCTCACTTCTCATCTGCACACCAGATCATAGGATACGAAGGAGACTGTGCAGACATTCATGGACACACATTCAAAGTCGAGGTGGCTGTCGTAACCGATGCCCTTGATAAACTTGAAATTAGCATTGATTTCAGAAAACTCAAAAAGTTACTTGGGAAGGTGATAAGAACTTTAGACCACAAAAATTTGAACAATCTTCCACAGTTTCGTTCTTCGAACCCTTCTACTGAAAATATAGCAAAATTTATATATACAGAAATGAAGAGACTCGTCAAGAGACCTATTTCGATCAAATCTGTAAGGGTGTGGGAATCGGAAGGGTGTTCAGTCGTCTTTTATGAAGGTATGTGAAATCTTCAAAAGCATACAGGGAGAATCTTCTTTTGCAGGGTTGCAGTGCGTCTTCATCAGACTGACAGGATGTAATCTCAGATGTTCCTATTGTGACACTACTTATGCATACGAGGAGGGCTGTGAGATGGCTGTAGATGAAGTTCTTGCAAAGGTAAGAAATTATAGGTGTCCGCTGGTAGAAATTACTGGTGGAGAACCGCTTATGCAGAAAGAAGTCTATCTATTGGCTGAAAGACTTCTCGATGAGGGTTACAAAGTCCTCATTGAGACCAATGGAAGTTTAGATTGCTCTGGACTTGACCCGAGGGTCATCAGAATAATAGATATAAAATGTCCTTCGAGTGGAGAGTCTGAAAAGATGCGATGGGCTAATTTAAAGAATCTGCGAAGTAGTGATGAGATAAAATTTGTCCTTTCATCCAGGGGAGATTACGAATGGTCAAAGGAGATCATTAAGAAATATTCACTTACAGAAAAGTGCAAAGTATTGTTCTCTGCTGTTTTTGGAAAAATTGAGCCGAAAGCCATTGCAGAGTGGATATTTAAAGACAACCTTCCTGTAATATTCAACATACAACTCCACAAATACATCTGGGGACCACAAAAGAGGGGTGTTTAAATCCAAAAAGTCATATATCAAGACCTGAGACTCCAAAAGCAATGAGGTTGATGAAGTAAAGATGAATGCAATTGGCTTTCTTCTGTGGGTACTCCCCATTCTATTTGCACTCACAATCCACGAATATTCACACGGTTGGGTTGCTTATAAATTAAAGGACCCAACCGCAAAACTTGCCGGTAGACTCACATTGAATCCGATAAAACATTTAGACCCTATAGGAACGATTGCACTCTTTTTATTCCATTTTGGATGGGCAAAACCCGTCCCTGTGAACCCATATAATTTCACAAATCCAAGAAAGGATATGTTATGGGTTGGACTGGCAGGACCAGGAGCGAATATACTGGGTGCACTAGGGTTTGGTATCGTCTACAGAATATTTAACCTTATCCCTGTTGAGGAAATAAGATTCTTGCAACCTATCTATATTATGGTCATCTATTCAGTTTTGATAAACCTCATCCTTGCCTTCTTCAATTTCATACCAATTCCACCACTCGATGGCTCGAAGATATTGAAAGGAATTCTTCCTGCCAATTATGCGAGTTGGTATTCGATAATTGAACAGTTCGGTTCCTTTCTTTTAATAGGTCTTATTTTCGTTTCTTTAATGATAGAGCGTGCAACAGGTATCTCACTCATCTGGGGGGTAATATCTCCATTCATCCGTTTTTTCTCATGGGTATTTACAGGGAAGGACTTGTTACATTTGATTTAATAGGACTATCCTATCAACACAAAATCGTAATATGTAAGTAATTCTAAAAATGAAACCACAAGATTTAAATCCAAAAAGTCATATGTCAACAGGATGACCGAGAATGTCATTGCGAGGAAGGAGCAAAGCGACTGACAAAACAATCTCATTACTCTGTTAATCTGTGCAATTTTTTCTCCCTTTCCGTGTTTATCCGTCCATACGGATCCAGAGATGTCAGTATCTCTGGCGCTCCGTGTTTTTTATTGACAAAATGTCAAATCTGCGATATTTATTAATTATGAATAATGCAGAAGAAAGATTCTGGAAAGCACTGGAAAGTTCAAACAAAGAGATAAGACATCTGACTGATGAATGGGGAAGGTTTGTTGAGGGTATAGTCGCACCTTCTGCAGTCAAGATATTTAATAGAATGGGGTATAAAGTATCTGATAATTACCATCGCAGAAAAGTTTGGAAAAACAGCAAGGTTGTTGCAGAATTTGACACATTATTGGTTGCAGAAAAAGACGGTAAAAGGGCTCTAATAATAGGCGAAGCAAAGACACACTGCTCTTCGGATGATATAAAAGATTTTATCGAGACCTTACAAGAGGCGGGAAAATATTTTAAGGAATATAAAAATTATGATATAATAGGATTTGTAGCAGGAATCAATTATGATAAAGGTGCATCTAAATTTGCAATAAAGAATGGACTCTATGTATTTAGCCCATTGGGTGATACAATGATACTTGATGTCCCAAAAGATTTCAAGCCAAAAGTATGGAAATAAATTTAAAATACAAATGAAGACAAATAAATGGGCGCTGTCCCTATTTTTTCCTATTTTTAAGGAAGAGATTTCAAAATGATGAGCAAAATATGTAAAACAAAAATACAAGTAAATGGGACCTGACACCGATTTTCCAGTTTCTCAAAATCTGGCATTGTTTGCTTCATTCCATATCTTTTTTATACTTTTACATTTTTTACTTCTGCTATAACTGATGCGGGTGGAAAGTTTATAATTATACCTTCTTTGAGACCGCTCAAGTCAAGTGCATATTGCATATCTGCTATAGATCCCTCATCTATTTGAGCATTAGAAGTCAAATTAACGAGCCATTTGTCTTCGACCACAAAACCTGGTTCATAAGAGTCTACTACATGGTCCTTATAAAATACTTCAAGCGGTCTATATGTATAAGGTATCTTATTCAATCTAAACTCCACACCGAGTGCCTTTTTATATATGTCAAGTCCAAGATTCTGATAAACAAATTCTGTACCAAGAATACTGCATACCTCATTAGCGGCGTTCTTTATTTTGCTCAGTGTATCTTGTCCTTTTTTCGCATATCTTCTTGGCTTGGGACGCTTTATTTTCACAGGTTCTATTTCCTCAATTACAATATTTTCACCTTCTTTAGGAAAATTGAGTAATATCCCTTTCGCGAGTCCTGATGATATATAATAGGCACGAACTTGATTTCTATGACTTTCAGCAAATTTCTTAACCGCTTTTGTCTCAACTATAAGAGTAGTATTAACAACCAAATCAATTAGTGTAGTTCCAACATTGTGTTTCTTATAAATAAGTTCGCAATGTCTCTGACGGTCATAAGGTATATTTCTTAATCTGAATTCGTACGCCAACGCTTCCTCATAAACTTTTTCCTTATATCCTGAACCCAGTATCTTGTAAACTTGACTTGCCGCTCTTTTAACTTGCTTTATTAAATTTGCCATCTTTTCCCTCCTTTTTTATAATATTTATAAATTAAGGCATTGAAAAGCACTGCCTCATTCCAGTCAAAAACTCCACCATAATAGCGTCTTTTCATGTATTTCATATCCTTATGCAATCTTTCCAATGTATCAATGACGGATCTTACAGCACAAGTAAATACCTGACCTGCTCCAAACGAGAGTATCCTGACATCCATTGGTATTTTACCCAAAATGCCTTCATCTTTCAATTTTTCATAAATCTCTTTGATTTCAAGAATATCCTCTTTGTGCTTATCTAATATCTTCATAGAATTTTCCTCATTCCTTATTGTCTCAATCTCCTCATCAGTGATATACCCGTAAAGATAAAGAAGGATAATTGATGCATCCACAAATGTGTAAATAGAATATCTTATCTTATAACTACCATCAAAAGAGCGATAAATCTGTTCTTATCTTCTCTCCTTTTTTATAATTCATTTGCAATGTTCGTTCCACAATTTTTTAGCCTTCCTCACCTTCTTCAGAGGCACCTCCTTCAGCATCTGCTCAATATCCTTTTTGAAAAATGGGGTTGGGTTTTCATATATTTTTAATTTCTTCTTCATCTTCTTAAATTCCTCTTCGCGGATTTCAGATTTAGATTTCTTTTTCATATTCCCTCCTGTCTTCTGTGCTATTCAACTTCGATATCTGCTAAATTCCAGTAAGTTCGTCTTCCTTAATACATTGACTGATAGCACTAATTTTCTCAACAAATGGAACATCATCCTCAGCACACCAGCAGATTCTTTCTACCTGCCTTTGATTCGGATATTTATAAGTAGTGATGCTTACTATTTTGTCGTCTTCGTTATATGCCTTGACCCTGTAAAATCGACCCTGCGAATCATATTCAAATGTCTTTTTTAAGGCGATGAATAGATGCGAAACTTCATCCAGATTCTCCACGGTGTATTCTATGATTCTGCCAGCATCGTCACTCTTATAATAGACCTTCCAGAAAGGAACCATACCTTCAGGTGTATGTTCGTCTGTGATTTCCTCAATGTCATCTCCAGAACTTCTTTCATACAAGCGATGTTGAAGTAAACAATTCCTCTCATCCAGCTCGTAGTAACCTATGTACTCAGAACCTTCAAATTTTTCAGTTTTCCTATGCCAGAATTCTTTACAGAAAATGAGGTGATTTTTGAGATTGTAGAACCACTTGGTAGTCTTACGATTGATAAATTCTCCCCATGGGGTTTCAATGAAGATATCCTTTCTTATAAGAAAACCTTCCTCGTCATAGATCATACGGATTTTCTGAACTGCCAATCTATCAATATCAATATATTTTTCTTCGATCTCTTTGTATCCTGCTTCATAAAGAACATACTCAGGCTTGCAAAAATATTCCATGTCGCGGAAGTTCTCCTCAAGATCAAGCATGTAAATGTCAAAAGGCAACACCGGAACTTTACTAAAGACTCTGATTCTATCCCGGTCAAGACTCGACTTCTCTTTTAATTTCACGAGACGACCCGAAGTTTGAAGAAGAACAGACTTTACATCGAAACGCTCGCTCAGAAATCTATTAGTATTCAACAATTTTTGGTTTTCACGAATTTCATTGTCTTCCTTTTTTATCGGGAGTCCATGATAGTATTTGAAAGAACAAAGTAAATCCTCCTGGTAGTATATATTTATACCAGCCATTTTGTCGTTCTCATCATAATAGATTCTCGCACAAGGAACTTTCCTCGTCTCTTTTCTTTTCAACTCACGACCCAAATTCGGCAGGAGATAAGTTTTGATGAGGTCTCGATGGCTAACTTTCATAATCGGTCCTTGGTCTTGTCTGAACCACTCATCCTTGAACCTTTCGATATCTCCAACTATCTCAAAGTGCCTGATCTCTTTGATCATGTCACCCTCCTTTTGCGTTGCTCTTTAAAAACTTCTGCTATGAAGCAATTGATTTTAACAATCTGCTCGGCCTCCTGAGATGCTTTATCAAGATTGGTGCATTTTTTATTTTCCAATCATATTTAGTATTAAAGATTTGCCTGCAGATATAGAGAAAGTTCTCGGTCTCAGCATCCCCATCAATCGAGTCTCAACATCCATTGGTTTCCGTTTCACAGAACATTCTTTTAACTTCAACCCTATAACCTTCTTTGAAACCCTGTGTTATGAATTTCACCAGCGGTTTGTCAGTTTTCTTTAGACATACTTGAGCACAGAGTATAACATCCCTGCCTTTATCAAATTCCACATAATATCCTTTTTCTCCGTCTTCTATTTCTGTATCAGTAACAGTTCCTGTCTCTCCTTTTGAATAGAATGCCATCTTTCTTCCTTCTTTATCTTTTAACTCGATGGGTTTTACAAGTTCTACCCTATCGTTGATGTCAATCATCTTTCCCCCTTTATGGATGCCAGTAACTATACCATCTCTTTATTCTTTTTATCCGTCCGGAGGGGTAATAAGTGAACTCATAATGTAAGGTTTCTGTCCCATCCTTGTCAAATTCCTGTTCAAGTATAACTTTCCCTTTATCGTTGTAAGCAAGAATTTTCCAATTATCAAGATTTCCCTGCAAAAATGTTTTTTTCTTAACGAGTAAAAAAGCATCATTATAAATGTATTTGACCCTTTTTTTCTCTAAATATTTACCTCCTGGTTCGAAGGAACCTTCCCGCTTTTCTGTTAGAAGTCCATCTGAGTTGAATTTGAATCTATCTTCGGATATTTTCCCCCCGGATTTGTCTATCCAGTAACAGTAATAGATTTTTTTAGCAATACATCGTTTTATATCGTAGTAGTAAGTATGACGGAGCAGAGGGAAAAGGTCTCCTAACAGGCTTCCCTGATAAGTCTCTTCTCTCACAAGGTAACAGTCATCATTATGAACATACTTGCTTATACTTTCTATAGTTCCATCCTTTTCATAGTGAATAATTTTAACCTTTTGGTAACCCTTTTCATGCAGGTATTTCTCTACAGAAAAGTAATTCGTAATATCCCACTCTGGTTCTTCCATAATGCGATAGGCGTTCATCAAAGGGATTGGTTTTTTCTTGTAGATAAATAACGAATCTCTGTACTTATCTTTGCTTTTACTCGCAACTGTATCGCTGTCTTTTGAATACTCCAATTCTAAATCAAGATTTGGATCTTCGTCTGGGTAGTTCACATCGTACTTGGTAACATATACACGGGACTTTTCAGGAGTAAGGATTTCCATCTTCCCGCATTTTTTCATAGTTTTTGAATATCTAAATTCGAACCTGGGAAACCCGCTTTCATAAAATCTCATTTTATATATTTTTCCATCTCTGCCGATGTAAGCCTTTAAGCATTTTTTCACAGCAGCCTCTTTGGGAGAAATTTCGCGATAATCCTTGGCATTCCACGGACCAAAACCGCCGGTTTCCTCCCATTGTTTCTCTATATCCTGTGGTGCTTCAAACAATTTTACTTTTACTTTAAATTACCTCCTTTTTAGATTTTTGGGGGGAAGGGGGCTGCAGTGTCTCGAAAAGCATATTCTTGCGCCCCTTCCTATATATATACGGTCCAACTCGGAAAAAAACAAGTAAAAAATCACATTTTCAACAAAAAAAGCTTGACACTTTACATAACAGATAGTTCTGATTCCTGTGTATCTTTTTATCAAAGGAGAAGAAAGATGCTTAAATGAGTAAAAAAAGATTGACACTTTACATAACAGTAACAGATTGCCACGGACTTCGTCCTCGCAATGACATTCCCTGCAAATCTGTCATACGATCCCTACGGATCCGTATGGACCCGTATGGGCGTTCATCTGTACCCCTATTTTTCCCATATTACATTATTTATAAAAGTTAATTTTTAGGTTAATTTTTTTTGAAAAATTACATTTTTTACTTGACAAAATTTATTTATATATTAAAATTATTAATATGAAAAGAAGAACCATACATAAATGTCCTTCTTGTGGGGGTAGGGTGGAGGTTGTGGAATTGAGGTGTTCTGATTGTGGTTTGAGGCTTGTTGGAAATTTCGAGAGTTGCGAATTCTGTAGATTTTCAGATGAGGAGTTGGAATTTACAAAAATTTTTATCAAGTGCAGAGGAAACATAAAGGAGGTGGAAAAGGAGTTAGGCATATCTTACCCCACTGTCAAAAACAGACTCAATGAGATAGTGAGAACATTGGGATACGAAGTAGGTCAATCTATCGCTTCTGTAATCGAACAGTTAGAAAATGGTGAACTTACTGTTGATGAAGCGGTGAAGTTTATAAAACTTTCAAAAGGGGTGTAAAGCGATGAATGAAAGGCTAAAAATTTTAAAGATGCTCGAGGAAGGAAAGCTTACAGCAGAAGAAGCGACGAAACTCCTTGAGGCTATAGGAAGAGGTGGAGCAGTAAGAGGCAATGATTTTACTGGTGTAAAATGGCGTAAATTTGGCAGACATAAGGACTGGGTTAATTTTGGTATGAAGTTGTCGAAATCTATAAGTGAAAAGGTAAAAGATGATGTACGGAGATATGTTGCGGTGGTGGTGGATGAAAAAGGTAAGGAAGAGTTTGAAAGAGAGATCGATATTGAAAAGGGAAGCCATGTAATCGTTTCTGGCATAGCCGGGGATGTTCGCATCGAATCGAATTCTAAAAATTCACTCAAGGTCACAGCGAACGGTTATGTAAAATTTGAAACGAAGAACTCGGATATTCACCTTAGACCCTACCCAGGGGTGGATTGCAAACTTACGATACCAAAAACCACAGCACTGGATGTGCATCTCGCACAGGGAGACCTTGATGTGAAGGGTATGGAAGGGGGTGTGGAGATAAAGTCTGCAAATGGAGATGTCCGCGTAGAGAACTGCAAAGAGAAGATGCGTGTCAAGTTGGCTAACGGTGATTTGGAGATGAGAGATATTTGTGGTGAGGTCTATGTCTCAACTTCCTATGGGGACATGAATATCCATGCCGGTGATTTGAAAATACTGAAAGCCACTACCGACTATGGTGATATTAAAGTAAAACTAAAAGAGAAGACCAGTGCGAAAGTTAATTTGAACACTTCTTATGGTGATATAGACTGCAAACTGAAGTTGAAGTCGAAAAAAGAAGGTGACGGATATCTTAAAGGAATACTAAATACCCCTGACGGTGAGATAAAACTTGTTACCTCGTATGGTGACATAGTATTAGAATGAGGATTTTGAAATGAGATCAAGACGGAATTTACCTCACTTGGCTTTGACTTTGAAAAATTAAGTAATTCTCTTAAATTCAGGTACATGCAGGAATGTGAATTTTCCGCCGAGTTGTCGACAAGCCTGCGTTCGGTAAAAACCGTCTTTCTAAATTAGAATGGAAAGGAGGTAAAGATGATTTTCTGGGCAGTGTTTTTTATCCTCGTTGGTGCATTCTGGTGGATGGGGAATATGGGGTGGTTTGTATTTAGATTTGCAAGAGACTGGCCGCTCATAATAGTGGCAATAGGTGTTTATTATGTGGTGAAAGGATTTGTAAGGAGAAGGAGGAGAAGAAAAAACAGAAGTGAGAAGCTCGAAATCTTGAACGAGTTGGGGAAAGGCAAAATCAGTGTGAAAGAAGCAACAAAAAAATTGAAAAAGTAAACTTAAGGAGGCAAGATGAAAGAAGAGAGGCTGAAGGTTTTAAAACTTTTAGAAGATGGCAAGATAAAATCTGAAGAGGCATTGCGGCTGCTGGATGCCCTCGAATCGGGTGAAAAAAAGAGTTATGGAAAAGGACACTTTCTTAAAGTAAGGGTCTATGAAAAAGAGAAAGACTCTCCTACTGTTAAGGTGAATGTTCCACTATCCGTTGCTAAACTTGCATCCAAACTCTCGAGTAAATTCATGCCAAAAAAAGCAAAGGAAGAGTTAAAAAGTAAAGGGATAAATATTGATGAAGAGGGGTTTGCAGAGATTGAAAAATTCATCGATGGATTTGCCGGTGAAGGGAGGTTCAATATCGTTGATGTGGTTGATGAAAAGGAGGGGCAGAGGGTGGAGGTTTACATAGAGTAGGGAACCCGTAGGGGTTCCTTACTTCTCTCTTACAGCGTTGAATGCTTCTTTTGCTCTGTAAGAACTTCTAACAAAAGGAGCAGAGTTAACATGAGAGAAGCCGAGTTCAATCCCCTTTTCTCTGTATTCTTCAAATTTTGAAGGTGGTATAAATTCAACGGGTGTAATATGCTTTCTACTTGGTGGCAGATACTGTCCGAGTGCTAGTATATCACACCCAACACCCCTTAAATCTTGCATAGCGTCAAAGACTTCTTCCTCGGTCTCTCCCAATCCAAGGATCATACTCGATTTGGTTATCAGTCCCTTGTTCTTTGCAAATTTTAAAATGTTCACTGAAAATTCATAGTCGAAATGAGGACGTGTTTTCGGATACAATCTCTTGACCGTCTCAATATTGTGTGCGAAGACATCAATTTTCGAGTTTAACACCACTTTCAGTACATCTTCATTACGTCCGAAATCTGGAGTTAATATCTCTATCATCACATCATTGACAGTAGCTCGCAATTCATTCACAACTTTGACGAAATGTTCCGCACCACCATCTTGCAAGTCGTCTCTCGTTACAGAAGTGACTACGACATAGTCGAGTCCCAACTTTTTTACCCCCTGTGCTACTCTCTGTGGTTCACGAACATCTACAGGAAACGGAGGTCTTTTTAAAACACCACAAAATGCACAAGACCTGGTGCATTCTCGACCCAATATCATAAATGTGAGTGTATGTTTTGAGAAGCACTCTCCAATATTAGGACACTTTGCAGACTGGCAGATGGTGTTGAACTTTAATTCAGATATAACTCGGGTAACCTCTAAGCTTTTTTCACCACCGCGAATCTCTTTTTTTAACCATAGAGGAAGTCTCATTTCTTTCTCAATCGGCGTGGAAGTATTTTGAGTTGCTCTCTATACTTTGCGACAGTTCTCCTTGCAATGTTAAAACCGATTTTTTTTAGTCTTTGAACAATCTGCTCATCAGAGAGCGGTTTCTTTTTATTTTCTCCTTCTATGATTTTTGCTAGTATACTTTTGATACTGACAGTAGAAAGTTCTGCAAATTTACCCTTGGTTGCTCCACCAAAAAGATACTTCAATGCGAAGGCTCCATGTGACGTCTGGACATATTTATTATGAATCGCCCTCGAAACGGTGGATTCGTGAATCCCCAATCTCTCTGCAACAAATTTTTGATTCATCGGTTTAATATGGTCTGTGCCGTGTTCAAGAAATTCCCTCTGATAGTCTTTTATCAAATTTGCAATCTCTAAAATAATCATTCTACGGTGTTCAATCCCTGTAAGTAGAAACCTTGCTTTCCTCACTTTTTCCTCGACGAATTCTCTCTCCTGTTTCGAGAAGTTTTTTGGCGAAGATAGGATATTTTTGTATGACTTTGCAATTCGTAATCTAGGGAAATCGGGTTCATTCAACATACAGATGAAATCATTCTCTTTCTTCACGATGGTTATGTCAGGGGTGATATATCTAATTTCTCCCCTCAGATATGAATTGAGAGGCCTCGGGTCGAGTGACGAGATGAAAGAGATCGCCCTCTTTACCCGTTTTTCTGTTATACCATTTTTTTTTGCAATATAGTCATATTTTTTTAGCTCGAGTTCTTTAAGATTGTTTTCGACGATTTTGGCTTCGAGACAATTTTTACTTTTATGTTCAAATATCTGAATAAGCAGACATTCTTTAAGATCTCTTGCCCCTATCCCTGAAGGTTGAAAACTTTGGACGAGTTTCAGCGCCTCTTCGACATCGCTTACTTCACAATCGAGTGTCTGGGCAATCTCTTCGAGTGGTAATTTCAAATACCCATCATTATTCAATGAACCGATTATGTATTCTCCAATTTGTAATTGTTTCTTTTCCGAAGTCGATACATGTAATTGAAGGAGAAGCTCATTTCTTATGTCCGGCACAGAAACGGGGACCGAGCCTCTAAATTCACCGGTAGTTATAACAGAACTGTAAGGTTCAATATCTGGCTGCAAAAAATCTTCCCATTTGAACTCTTCCTCTTCCTCCCTTTCTTCAGTTTTTTCTTCACCTTCCTCCTCCTCGGTCTCCAGAAATGGATTTTCTTCCAACTCCTGTTTCACCAATATCTCAAGTTCAAGTTTTGGTAACTGCAGCAGGTTCAACATTTCAATCATCTGAGGCAGAAGAACGTGTTTTAACTCTGTCCTTAGTTCAATCTTCATAGTCTGAATTTCTCTCCAAGATACACCTTTTTTACCTGCGGGTCGTTTGCCATTCGCATGGCATCACCGGAGAAGAGTATCTTACCATCGTACATAATATATGCACGGTCGGTTATTTCAAGAGTTTCTCTCACATTATGGTCTGTAATTAATACCCCGAGCCCTTTTTTCTTCAGTTTCTTAATTATCTGTTGAATGTCTTCTCGTGCTATCGGGTCTATACCTGTAAATGGTTCATCTAAAAGAATGAAGGATGGTTGAGTTACAAGCGACCGAGAAATTTCCACCCTTCTTCTCTCCCCACCTGAAAGTGTGTTCGCTTTACGGTTTCGCAGATGAGAGATATTCAAATCCTGCAATAGAGTTTCCAGCCTCTCATTTCTCTCTTCTTTCGAAATTTTCAAAGTCTCTAAGATTGCGTAAACATTTTCCCAAACTGTGAGTTTTCTAAATGCAGAAGCCTCCTGGCAGAGGTAACCAATTCCCTTCCTCGCCCTCTCATGCATAGGGTGTCGTGTGATCTCTTCACCATTGAGATGTATTGAGCCCTGCTGTGGTTGGATAACTCCCACTATCATATTGAAGGTGGTAGTCTTGCCAGCACCATTTGGTCCCAAAAGTCCTACTACTTCTCCTTCTGCAACATTCAGAGTCACTTCGTTAACTACCCTTCTTGCTCTGTAAGTTTTAATTAACTTCTTTGTGCTCAATTCTTTCATACTCCCCTCGCGCATTCCCTTCGACTGATATCAAGTGCATCTTACTTTCCTTGAATTCAATCCGTATAGTATCTCCGTATGTGCGATTTATTCCATCTTCAAGTTTGTACTCACCGTATGCAGAACCACATACGAGTGCTTCCTTTACCTCTTCATCTGTAAAATATATGGTTATAACTTCGCCTTCAATACTGTTCTCTTTCTCACTCATAATTGGATTTCCCAACAAGGATGCGGTCTCATCTTTTATAAAGTAGACCAGAGAGTCACATCTCGCATCCATCCTTTCTGTCTTAATAGAGACATTATGTGTAGCCACGACTTTACTCAAATTTTGAAACAACTCCATACATCCACTTCTAACTTCTATCTCCTCTTCACCCTTGAGTTTCAAAACAGGCTTTTTATACAATCTTCCATATTCATTCTTCAAGTCATAATATCCTTCCTCTCCTTCTATTAGCAAGTCTTCTTCTTTATTTAATATCCTTATATTTCCAAACCCATAGGTCTTTTCAGAAATTCTGAAATAGACCATTGAATCGGCGAAGATAGTTTCATTCGGGGTTTTTACAGCGACATTATCTTTTAAGACTGCTTTAGACTCGTTTTTATAGTAGGTCGCACTCTCTGCAAAAATTTCAGTGGAGTCATCTACAATTTTGACCCCGCCTTTCAGAATCGCTCGTTCCTCTTTTTCGTAAACTATACCCGTTTCTCCGGTTATCACTGTATTTCCATGGGTAAGTGTAACATTGCCTCTAAGATAGGAGACTCTGCCTTCTTTTGTTATGACCTCCATAGAATCCGCACTCAGGAAGTAGGGTTCTGTCTGTGAAAAAATCAGCAGAAAAACCAACAGCGAACTCATACTTATAATATAATACTTATATGGCAGACTGTCAAGAAAAATCGACCTATCTCTGGATCCGTACGGAATGCACCGAGTAAAACGAGGTGCTATGTACCGAGTAAAACGAGGTGCTAATGGTCAGATTTTCCAGACCCCACGCCTTATACCTCCTTCAAGGGGTCAAGAGAAAAAGAACCACGAATCACATTCACCCCGCACTTATGCATAAGTGCGGGGCAGGTTAATCGAATTCAAACCTTTATTTTTACTTTTGAGACCCGTCTCCATACGTGTTACTGTTTAACAGGTAAGGTGTAAAGCAGCCACAACTTTTTTCTCCTTAGATAAATCGTTGTAGATTCTACACGCCTTCTCCGTAGGTTCGATAATCAGTTCCATATTCTTGTTCTTTATCTCCTGTTTTGCTTCATCAGAAACTGTCAACAATCCAGGATCACCAGTGCCTACAACCAAAACATCAAAGTCTCCATCAAGTATCTCTTTTATATCATCAATGTATAACCTGTGCCCTTCTCTCCTCCACCAGCCTGAATTCACATCTTCAGGATATATTATCACATCGGAGGTGTGTACCTTCCCGTCAATCACAATCCTGCCAAATCGATAAGAATCAATCTTCATACTCCATCCCTTTTTTAGCCACAGATTTCACAGATTAAACCAAGGAGAAAGGGAGAAGTTAGGAAAGGGGGAATTATTTTTTTCTTTTCTCCATTTCTTTTCCATACGGATCCTGAGGACTTTTTCCCTTTCCCCTTGAATTTACACTCGATCTGTGGTTTTAAAATATTCAGTAACCCATTTTTTCTAATCTCTTCACAGCATCCATTTTCTCTCTGTTACCAATTTTTGTCTCCAATATCGAGCGTTTCAATGTATCTATAGTCCTGTCATAAGTTGAACGGTCCACAGGATAGGGGTAACCATCTTTCCCACCATGTGCGAAACTGAATTTTGTAGGGTCCTTGTAAGAAGGAGATTTGCCATATACGAGTTCTGATATTAAAGAAAGTGCCCGTATACTCTTCGGACCCACCCCTTTCATACCAAGTAAGGTTTCAAAATCTTCACATTGCCGCTCGTAGGTTTTTAAAAATATCTTATCAATTCTTTCAGGGTTTATCTCACTCAATGAGATATGATGGTGTGAGGGGAGGTGAAGCGATTTTAGTTTATGTAATTCCAAGATTAACTTATCAGGTCTCTCCTTTGACAGAGATGTCATAATTTCTCTGGCATCTTCGCTCTCTTTTGCCACCATATTCAGAACGCTACCCCTTCCATCGCAACAGATTGCATGGTGTGGTTCACAGACGAAGTCATTTACATCTTCAGATAGCCAGTGGTATCTTCTCGCATATCTTGTAGTTGAATTCATCCCCTGCTGAATCACACACCACGAGCCATCTTTCGTCCATATAAAGTTATGATGGTAAAGTTGATAACCATCCTGGACTGCTGAAGTATCAACCTTTGCTGTAATTTTACTTGCATATATCAAATTCCCTGGATTACACAACAGATATTTTGAAAAAGAGTCTATCTCATCGGGTGTCTTTCTGGATCTTCCACCCTTTCCCCCTGCAACAAACAGCCCAAGCTCTTTTTCTCTTCCCTTCAATCCTTCCTTCAATGCGCCACATACTGTTGTTGTAAGTCCGCTCGAATGCCAGTCGAATCCAAGAGCACATCCAAATGATTGAAACCAAAAGGGGTCAGAAATTTTCCTTAAAAAGTCTTCGCACCCAAATTCAATTACAATAAAGGTAGCTATCTCTCTTGCGAGTAGTTTCATCCTTTCAAATAGCCAGCGAGGGGTCTTTCCATAATGGAGTGGTAAATTTGCAATTCCTGTTCTCATCTTGAAAATTTCGCCTCATACAAATAATATAACAATAATTTTCTGAGTCAAGTAAAAACAACCATGAATCACATTCACCCCGCACTTATGCATAAATGCGGGGCAGGTTACACGAATAATATAAAAAAGTTTGGCGCTCCGTGTTTTTTATTGACATTGATAGTTTTAACTTATAGAGTTTATAAAACAATGGAGGAACGATGAAGAAACTATGGGCACCGTGGAGGATGGAGTATATTTTAGAAAGTAAAAA
Organism: bacterium; assembly: GCA_030619885.1. Classification (GTDB taxonomy): domain Bacteria; phylum Hydrothermota; class DG-26; order JAUXAN01; family JAUXAN01; genus JAUXAN01. The sequence goes on along the minus strand of JAUXAN010000012.1, from coordinate 9,668 downwards.
ATCTGGTTGTATATTCTGCAAGACGTTAAAAGAAAAACAGGATGAAAGGAATTTGATAGTATACAGGTCCTCCCATTCATTCGTTATGTTGAATAAATACCCTTATAATAATGGTCATCTCATGATAGCACCTTTTCGCCATATTTCAGAAATAGAAAAGTTGAACGAAAAAGAGAGACTCGATATCTTTAATCTCGTTGAAAAATCTGTCAAGGCATTGAAGAGGGCAATGAGTCCTGAAGGATTTAATATAGGGGCTAATTTCGGAGATATTGCAGGGGCAGGCGTAAAAGACCATCTTCATATACACATAGTTCCGAGATGGAAAGGTGATACAAATTTTATGCCGATATTGGCGGATACTGCCGTTCTTCCACAAGCACTGTCAGAGACTTACAAGAAACTCAAATATGAATTATAGGTTTCCGTGGTTAATTTTTTCTTTGATCTATGATGAAAGTATAAACAATTTCTGCTGGTTTATAATGTCTACCGGGAGGCAGGAGAGGGTTAAAATCTGTGTTAAGCTGTGTAATCTGTGGTTTCTTTTTTTCTTCATATCAGGTTGTGCAACCTACTATTCTCAACCGCACAAAATTCCGTCCAGAATTGAGTGGCTCTACTCAATCACAGATGACTTAACAAATCCCACCGGGATCTGTGTGAATGAGAGGGAAGAGATACTCGTATCGGATACAGGCAATAGAAGAATAGTCAAATTTAGCAAGGATGGTAAAGTTCTGTCCGATTTCGGTGGACAGCCTATTTTTAAAAAACCAAAGTACATAAGGTATACAGGACTGACTCTTTATGTGGTTGATTATGAAAATAGGAGTATTGAAAAATTTGACCGCAGAGGAAATTTTATCGAAACTATACCGATAGACTCAAAGACTAAACCATCAGGTATTGCCATCTCGTCCGCTGGCGATATTTATGTATCCGATGTGGGAAACGATAGAATAGTTACTATCCGTGCAAACAGGTTACAATCTCATATCATTGGAAAGGGGGAACTTGAAGAGCCTAATGGACTGTTTTTCACACGAAGTGGAAATTTATTGATATGCGATTCAGGAAATTCCAGAGTTGCAGTTTATGACAGATTTGGAAATTTCATATTTGCGATAGACGACTCTTTGTACAAACCAAAGGATATCTGTACCGACAGGTATGGAAATATATTTGTAACTGATGTTCAGAGTAACAAAATTTCCATTTTCTCTTCTGAATGCGAATGGCTGAAATCAGTGAAAGTAAATTCTCCCACAGGTATCGTAACCGATAGATATGACCAACTCTATATTGTTAACAACGAAGACAGTAAAGTGGAAGTATATAAAATATTCTATCCTCAATAAACTGAGACAATACAGTAACCACAGATTAACACAGATTTGCACAGATTAGATAAAAATTGAAAGAATTTTTCTTTGCATCTTCTGGGTAAAAAATTTTCTCAGTTTTTTCTTGCAATCTCTTTGTTTTTTAACATCTTGTGATAATCTTGTGTAATCTCGTGGTTTATTAATGAATTATTGGGGGTTAGCTTAATTTGAATTTCTCGGGCAGTAGTTCTTTTATATTTGTTATTTTTATCTTATCCATTCCATTAACGATAATTATTTTCAATTCATCAGTGAATTCTGATATGAATTGGCGGCAGGCACCGCATGGAAGGAAAAATTCTTTTCTATCTGTATAGACCACCAAATTCTCGAATTCCTTTTCGCCATTTGTTATTGCGTTACTCATTGCCACCCTTTCTGCACATATACTCAACCCATAAGATGCATTTTCAACATTGCATCCAGAATATATATTTCCAGCTTTTGTTAAAAGAACGGCACCCACTTTGAATTTAGAATATGGTGCATATGCATTCTGATGCGCCTTTTTGGCAAGTCTTATCAATTTTTCCATATCTTGCATAAGAAACTTTCTCCACATAGATTATTTTTAACTCGAAAGATTTCGCCCACTGTCTTACCCACATCAGCAAAAGAATTTCTTATACCCAAATTCACCCCTTCAGATACCTTTTCTCCAAACATTAAAAGAGGCGCATATTCTCTCGAATGATCTGTGCTTGGGGTGGTGGGGTCACATCCATGGTCTGCAGTGATTATCACTATGTCTTCTTCCTCAATCTTCGTTTCCAATTTTGCAAGCCAATTGTCGAAATCCTTGAGTCCTTTATAAAATCCATTAGAATTATTTCTGTGTCCCCATACCATATCGAACTCGACCAAATTGGAAATCACAAGCCCTGATTTTAATCTACCCATCATCTCAATTATATAATCCATACATTTAAGATTATCCACAGTATGGTAACTCTCAGTAAGCCCTCTGTTTGCGAAAATATCGTCTATCTTTCCAAGCCCAATGACAGGAACCTTTGCTCTATTTAACACATCCAACAGCGTAGCAGATGGAGGTGGTAGCGAGAAATCCTTTCTTCGTTCCGTCCTTTTGAAATCTCCAACTTCACCTGTGAATGGTCTCGCTATAACCCTTGCTACACTCCATTTCCCCTTTAATATCTCTCTCGCAATCAAACAGTAATCATAGAGTTGATTCACAGGAATTATATCTTCGTGAGCGGCAAGTTGGAAGACTGAATCGGCTGAAGTATAGACAATTGGGTATCCTGTTTTGATGTGTTCTTCCCCGAGTTCCTTTATGATTTCTGTTCCGGATGCCCGCAAATTCCCTATAGTTTTCCTTTTTATCTTCTTTTCAAATTTAGATATTATCTCAGGAGGAAATTTAGAATAGACAGGGAATGGTCTATTCAGTATAACCCCGCATAGTTCCCAGTGTCCTGATGTACTGTCTTTGCCATAAGACACCTCAGCGAGTTTAGCGTAGGAAGCAACAGGTGTACTTGCAGGTGGAATCCCTTTAATTTCAATGATATTCCCAAGCCCTAATTTTTGCAAATTTGGAAGAGAGAGTCCTCCCACCTTTTTTGCAAGGTTTCCAATTGTATTACTCCCTTCATCATTGTAAGATTTCGCATCTGGTAGACTGCCGACACCAACACCATCGAGTATTATTATATTGACTCGCATAGAATACACATATTATGGACTTTGCAATTCAAATACTGTGTGTTAAAAATAACAGTTATGGGTTAATTCAGAAAGCGTGCACTACTTTTTCGTCCTGATAGGTATAGGTGTTATCGAGGTTCTCTGTCAATCCTTTTCTCGAGTTTCTTTATGCGTTCCCTTATCGATTCTATCTTCTCCTTTTCAGGAGCAGGTTTGGATATTCTTTTAACCTCTGGAGGTGGCCCTTTAACTTCCTTTTCAGTTGGTCTAACTATCTTCTGTGCTCCAGTAGGTTGTGCGAAAATAGGTGGAGATTTAACTTTAGCTGGTTCCACCCTCTCCTTCAATTTGGACCCCTCCTCTTTTAAACTCTCTATCCTTCGTCTAATCTCGTTCTCTTCCCTTTTGTGCTCTGTCAACCTCTTTGTCACCGCCTCATCTTCTCTTTTTTTCTCCTTTATCAACTCGCCGAGTCCTTCACTCGCCTTGTCAGCAAGAGCCATCTTGAACTCAGCGAGTGGTTTCAAAGAGAGTAAAACCAGAAAGAAAACATAGACGATACCAAGTATTACAAAGACGATAGCGAAGTTCACCACGGTTTTTTTAACAGGTAGAGCTTCACTCTCTGGCGTCTCTATTTTTAAACCGATGTATGCAGTCGCTATCTTTTTTTTCCTATATTCAATTGGAGATGATGCGAAGACTAAAGTAGTGTCGTTTTTGGGAGGATCATATTTTTGGAAAAATCCGAAAGTTTTAATATCTGTCGAAGTTATTATCTCTTCATCGTTGTTCGTTATGACTATATGGTCAATTGCCTTACGAATTGATTTAGCGGTATTAACCGCTGCTGTTAGTGGGTCGTACTCATCTTCATCTATTGCATCGTATGTCATATTACTGATAGATGATGCAAGGGATGTTAAAACTGAGTTCGCCTCTTTTTGCATATTCTCACGAGTTGGAGCCGATGGTCCTTTCGGTAAAGAACGATATAGATAGAAGACGCCCGTTGCGAGAAGCACCATCAAAAGAACCAATGATGTTAAACCAAGTCTTGTAAGAAATTTCTTTTCCACCCTATCCCTCCAACCGCTTCTGTGTCTTGCCAAGATATTTCTTTGCCTTGGCATTGCCAGGGTCAACGGCGAGCACTTTTTTAAATATACTGATAGCCTCTTTATAGTTTTCGCTCATATAAGCCCCAATCCCTTCTTTGACGAGTTTATCTATCTCTGCTTTGGAAAGTGTTGGTTTTTTAGGAGTAGGTCTTGTGGGCCTTGGAGGAGGCTTTGGTTTGCGAGCAGCAGCAAGTTTTGCCTTTAAATTAGAAATAGCTTTCAGCGACTCCATATCAGAAGAGTCATACTCCAGAACAGCCTCCCACTCACTCATTGCCTTGCTATATTTACCTTCAGCCTCATAGTCGTATGCCTTTTCCTTATGTAACGAAATTGCGCTCTCTCTCTTCTCCCTTAAAAGTCCCAGATAGTTGAGCGCTTTCTGATTTGTAGGATCCAATACGAGGATAGTTTGAAATTCGCTGGTCGCTTCCTTTAATTTATTCGATATGAAATAGAAAACACCCTTATCCATATGTTGTTCAATCTCGACAATCCTCTTCTTCTCAAGTTCTTCACGCTCTATAGCTGCCCTACTTTTCTTTAAACTAAAATTATATACATACTCTTCCACTTCCTTTATATCAATCATTTCTCCTTTTCCAATATAGTCTTTTTTAGATATTCGAATTGTGTATTTCCCTGGAGGCAGGGTGACGGTATATTCCCCATCAGTGGTCTTTACACTGGGAATGTCCGTTGCAGGGAAGGAAATGATTGCATCTATTGGCTCTTTTGTTACTCTATCTTTTATAACACCTCTTATCGTTGCCAATACAGGTTCTCTTGGCATCATCCATGTGCTATTCACTGAAATGCCGAATGCTACTCTGGTGAAAAGTTTTTGGGTATTCGGTAGTCTGTGTTCGATCTTTACAGCAGAGAGTCCAATATCAAAATATGGATGTTTGAATTTCATTCCAATGTTGAAATCTCTCCCATCAAAATCGAACATAGACCACAAACCGGGCATGAATTCTATCTCTCCGCCCCAGAAGGTCCCAACAGCATCGTTATGTTCTACATCAGAAAAGATATCCGAGTTGAACAGACTGCTTCTTGGTCCATACCCTATGAATCTTCCCCTTCCAAAACCTAAATGGTATGTTCCCCACTTGCCAAAGTTCTTGCTCATTATCAGAAAAACAGAGAACTGTTCAGAACATCTCAAAGGGTACAAAGCATCGTCTTCCCACTCATCGTCTTCTCCACCTAATGAAGATATATGTCTGCGATAGGTCAAATCGTCTATACCAAAAGCTACTCCAGGGGGTCTGCCTTCGTCTTTAAGTATCTGGAAGATCGCATTCAGAGAATAATCGCTGAATGTATAGGATGTAAGTGCAAGTTCCGCCCTATCAAATAGCCCATAACTTATTGTGAAGTCTGCATCCCCAGGGTTGAGTGCCCCAAGATTTGTAAATGAACCCGTCATCGCTACCTTTATCACACCTTTAGGAATTACATAAGCGGTAGGAATATCAATGACCCCTGTCGTTCTGTTGAACTCTGCTGCACAGATAGATGGAATGATGAATAAAATAGAAAAAATTAACTTTTTCATGCCCTCCTTCCTTTCTTATCTTCGCTATAATAGTAATAATATTCATAGGTGCTATAAAATCCTTTCTGAGGTATGACATTTAAGACTGCGCCAAGGAGATTTGCCTTTACATTTTTCAAAAGTTCCTTTGAGCGTACCACCGCGCTCCTGTCAGTCTTACCCGCCTTAATAACCATTAAAACACCATCCATTTCAGATGATAATACGGATGCATCTGTAACTGCAAGAATCGGAGGAGAATCGAAGACCAAAAATTGAAATTTATCCTTCAATTTCTTAATCGTTCTGTTCATTTTTGAAGACCCGAGCAGCTCGGAAGGGTTCGGTGGAAGAGAGCCAGATGGTAATACATAGAGATTTTCTATATTAGTCGGTTTAACGACCTCATCCAGTCTACTTTTACCTACAACGAACTCTGTCAATCCAGGCTTGGATTTAATATCAAAAATCGTATGAAGCACAGGACGTCTCAAATCGGATTCGGCGAGCAGTGTTTTAAACCCTGCTTGCGCTATCGTAATTGCCAAATTAGATGAAACAGTGGATTTTCCCTCCTTGGGTGCTGCACTCGTTATTAATAAAGTCTTTATTGGATAATCAGGCTTTGAAAATCTCAAGTTCGTCCGCAGCGTCCGATAAGACTCCGAGGCTGGAGACTTTGGGGAAGAGTGAGTTATGATTGTATTTTTCAAGGCATCTGCCTCGCTGATCGGGTTGTGATGTTTTTTGTTGACATTCATACTCGGCAGTGAGCCTAATAGAGGAAGTTTTACATATCTCTCAAGGTCTTCAGCATTCTTTATCGAGGTATCTAAAAATTCCAACAGGAAAGCAAAAGACAGTCCAAGACCTATCCCGATTACAAATCCAAAAGCAATATTCTGCTTCTTTTTGGGAGAGATGGGAAATGAAGGGGGTGTAGCGTAGTCTATTATATTCACCTCGGATACTTTTCCAGCTTCTGATATCTTGATCTCTTCGTATTTCTGAGTAAGCATTTTGTAGATATTCTCATTCACATCATACTCCCTTTTCAATCTTGCAAGATCCAGTTCTTTCTCTGGTAGAGTGAGCAAACTTTTTGTATACTCTTTTATCAGTTTCGATAGAGCATTCTTCTTTGCCTCAAGCGATGCTATATCTACCTCTAACGACAATATGTTTTCAATCAAATTTTGAGAGAACTTTAGTGGGTCTGAAATAGACAGTTCATCTTTGAGAAGTTTCTGGGTCTCCTCCCTCAATTTTTTCTTTGTCTCTTCTATTCTTTCGTTCATTTCAACCATGGCAGGATGGTCCTCGGTTAAACCCTGAACAAGGAATCTGGAGTAATCCGTTTGCAAAGAGACTAATTCCATGCGAAGTTGTTGTATGTATGGACTCGAGACTTCGGTTATATCCTCTATAAGGGTACTCTGTGATTTTTTTAGTTGTTCTCTCAGATAGTCAAGTCGTTTTTTAGAAGAGAGGAGTTCGGTTTCAGTTTCGTTGTAAAATCTGTCAAATTCTGATAACTTTGAAGTCAACTCGCTTGTCTCAGCTGTAAGGGAGACTATTCTGTTTTCTTCTTTGAACTTTCTTAATCTCTCTTCCGTTTTTTTTAATCTTTCTTTCACCTGCGGCAGCTGTTCTTCTAAGAATGAACGCACCTCGTTGATCTCTCCCTTTATGTACTGTAGATTATATTCTTTAAAGGCGTCTGCAACCGCATTCGCGACAGTGGCAGCATCTTTTCCAGAAGAAGCTGTGGCTGAGATTTTGATTATATCGGTATTCTTGTATGTAGCAACAGAGACCCCTGCGATCATACTCCACAGTGCTGGATTACTGAGAAGGGGAGACTCGGGTTCTTTTTCTTTAATCTTCTCTACAGCCTTGTTCATGACCGCTGAGCTCTTTATAATCTCAATCTGATTGTTTATGATATTTCTTCTATCAACATAACCCATATAACTGAATTCTGGTAAACCACCTTTTTGGGAGAGCATAACAGTCGCTGTCGCTTGATAGGTGGGTGTCTTGTGCTCGGTCAATACGAAGGTAAAAATGAGAATCGAAGCAAAAGATACAAGAATTATCCATTTCCTCCGAAGCAGGATATTGAGATAATTCTTGACATCTATCTGCGTCTCTTTTTCCATTGTCACTTTTCTCCTTCTTTGGGACAGAGTAAAAAGTCGAGTTTCTTCTCTTTCTTTTTCAAGATAATGGTCTTTGCCTGTAAAAAATATCCTGGAGCGTATACGAGCATAATCAACTTTCCTGCAGGTAGATTTGAAACAGTAAATCTCCCTGTATTCGGGGCCGTCATTATGCTGGCGATTTTTGTTCCAGGAAAGGAGATGATAGCTTTCAGGGGGGTTCCTGTTTTTTTGTCTTTGACAGTCCCTGAAATAGAAGAAATGGGTGCACCTTTGAGAACTCCTGAATTGACCGATGCTCCGAACGAGAATCTGTTGGCAAGATGTTCTTCTCTACCCAGTTTGTGTTCAAGTTTCGTAATGGCGATGGAGAGGTCAAAATAGTCGTGTATGTATCTCCATCCTATATTGAAATCTCTACCGTCGAAATCGAAGAGCTGTTCAAAATTGGGGGAAAAATCAATCTGAACGCCCCAGAAGAATCCAAATGCCTCATTATGAATATCATCAGAGAATATATCTGTGTTGAATAGCTTGCTCCTCGGTCCGTAACCGACAAACTTTCCTCTGCCGAAACCCAGATGATAGGTACCCAATTTTTTGAAATCTTTACTCGTTATTAAAAAGAGTGAGAACTGTTCACTGCATCTTCTCAGATAGGTCATGTCATCTGCCCATGTAGAGTCGCTTCCGACAGATGATACATACCTTTTATTCGCTATATCGTGTATGCCAAAGGCTACTGCAGGGGTTGCAGCAGATTCCTTCAATATCTGGTAGACACCATGGAAGGCGAATTCCTGCGTTGTAAATATCGATACCGCCACCTCGACTTTGTCGTAGAGCCCAAGCGCAACTGTAAAATCGAAATCAACAGAGTTTGGATCGTCTCCCATAGCAAAAGAGCCGTATATATTTCCACGGTAAATCATATGCGGAAGAATATACGCTGTGGGTATATCTATCAACCCCGTTGTCCGATTGAACTCTCCATATAAGGGCCCAACCATTGTAAAAGTTAAAAAAACAAACATGAAATTTTTCATATTACCTACTTCATTCTCCAAAAAACAGGTTATAGGTCGAGGCCACAATGGCGACCTGTGAGAGAAATCGCACTATTTTCGATAGAAAGTGAAAAAGGTTTCCTGAGACTACCACAGTATCGCCGGGCTGAAGTATCGGCACATCTTCCCTATTTCCTGTTTTTAAATATTTGGTCACATTAACCTTCAATACTTTTGCGCTCTCAGTAGACCTCGCTATCTTCACATCCGAAAGATTCGCTTCATCAGAAGGTCCGCCTGCGAGCGAAATCAAAGCTATCAAATCTGTCCCATTTGGCACCGAGTATATGCCAGGGCTATGTACTTCTCCCCAGATCTGGACCCTTATATGCAGTTCCTTGCCCTTATCTAAATATGTATAACTCTCACCCCTTTCCCTCCTTATTTCCTGTGCAAAGATTGCACTTGCTATGAATATGCCAGCGACGGCCAAAGCAATCCTTTTCATTTTCTACTATATTACAATAAATAAAATTTTTTGTCAAGCAAAAATACCCACGAATCACATTTACCCCGTTAGATAGCAAGCATCTAACGGGACAGATTAATCGAATGCACACGAATAACATAGAAACTTCTCAAAAAGAAGAATAAAAGAAATTCGTGCAATTTGTCCAACCTGCCACCCACTTATGCATAAGTGCGTGGTGAATGAACACTCGTGTTTATACTATCATTATTGAAAAATCAAACTCTTCCCCTCGCTTACACCTCAT